>QOUO01000057.1 GCA_003862195.1 Coriobacteriaceae bacterium
CGCTCGGTGGGCAGGGGGATAGGACCAGAGACACGGGCGCCGGTCTTCTGCGCGGTGTCAACGATGAGCTTCGCGGACTGGTCAACGACCTCGTGATCGTAGCCCTTGAGGCGGATCCTGATCTTCTGGCTTGACACTTCTAATACCTCCATCAAATGGCAGCGGCTGGCTGCCGTTGGCTACTTAACTTAGGCGTTGACGCCGCTCTTCGCGACGATCTCGTCCCTGATGTTCTTCGGGACGGGCTCGTAGCTCGAGAACTGCATGGTGTAGGACGCGCGGCCCTGGGTCTCGGAGCGGAGGTCGGTAGCATAGCCGAACATCTCGCCCAGAGGAACCTTGGCGCGGATGACCTTGGTGTTGGTGCGGTCCTCCATGCCCTCGATCTTGCCACGGCGACCGGAGAGGTTGCCCATGACGTCGCCCATGTACTGCTCGGGCGTCTCGACGGTGACCTCCTCGACGGGCTCGAGAAGGACGGGGTCGGACTGCTGCAGGGCGTTCTTGATCGCCATGGAGCCAGCGATCTTGAATGCGGCCTCGGAGGAGTCGACCTCGTGGTAGGAGCCGTCGACCAGGGTGACCTTGATGTCCTGCACGGGGTAGCCCGCGATGACGCCGGACTCCAGAGCCTCCTGGATGCCCTTGTCGACAGAGGGGATGTACTCCTTGGGGACGGAGCCGCCGACGGTGCCGTCGACGAACTCGTAGCCAAAGCCCGGCTCCATCGGCTCGAGGTCGATGATGGCGTCGCCGTACTGGCCACGGCCGCCGGACTGGCGGACGAACTTGCCCTGGACGTGCTGGACGGCGTGACCGGCGGTCTCGCGGTAGGCGACCTGCGGCTTGCCGACGTTGCAGTCAACGTGGAACTCGCGGCGCAGACGGTCAACGATGATCTCGAGGTGCAGCTCGCCCATGCCGGCGATGATGGTCTGGCCGGTCTCGTGGTCGGTGTGGACCTTGAACGTCGGGTCCTCCTCGGCGAGCTTGGCAAGGCCAACGGACATCTTGTCCTGCTCGGCCTTGGACTTGGGCTCGACGGCGACGTCGATGACGGGGTCAGCGAAGTCGATGGACTCGAGGATGATCGGGTGCTTCTCGTCGCAGAGGGTGTCACCGGTGGAGGTGTTCTTCAGGCCGACGCAGGCGACGATGTCGCCGGCGGAGCACTCGTCACGGTCGGTACGATCGTTGGCGTTCATCTCGAGGATGCGGCCGAGGCGCTCGCGGGTGTCCTTGACGGAGTTGTAGACGTAGCTGCCTGCCTCCGCCTGACCGGAGTACACGCGGATGTAGGTAAGCTTGCCGACGAAGGGGTCGGTCATGATCTTGAAGGCAAGGGCGGAGAAGGGCTCCTTGAAGTCCGCGTGACGGACCTCGGGCTCGCCGTCCGGGTTCTTGCCGTCGATCTCCTTGACGTCAAGCGGGCTGGGGAGGTAGTCGACGATGGCGTCGAGCAGCTCCTGGATGCCCTTGTTCTTGTAGGCGGAACCGACGAAGACGGGGTTGAGCTCGTTGGCGATGACGCCCTTGCGGATGGCGGTCTTCAGCTGGTCGACGGGAATCTCCTCCTCCATGAGGATCTTCTCCATCAGGTCGTCGTCGAAGTTGGAGGCTGCGTCCAGGAGCTCCTCGCGCTTCTCGGCGGCAAGGTCCTTGAACTCGTCAGGAATCTCGTCCATGGGCTCGGGGTAGATCATGCCCTTGGCGTCTTCCTTGAAGTCCCAGGCGGTGTTGGTGACGAGGTCGATGAGGCCCCAGAAGTTGGACTCGGCGCCCATGGGGATCTGGGCCGCGACGGCGTTGGCGCCGAGGCGATCCTTCATGGTGTCGATGGCGTGGAAGAAGTCGGCGCCCACGCGGTCGTACTTGTTGATGAAGGCGATGCGGGGGACGTTGTAGTTGACGGCCTGACGCCAGACGGTCTCGGACTGCGGCTGGACGCCTGCGACGGCGTCGAACACGGCGACGGCACCGTCGAGGACGCGGAGGGAACGCTCGACCTCAGCGGTGAAGTCGACGTGGCCCGGGGTGTCGATGATCTGGATGACGTGGTTCTTCCAGAAGCACGTGGTTGCGGCGGAGGTGATGGTCACGCCACGCTCCTGCTCCTGAACCATCCAGTCCATGGTGGCGGCGCCATCGTGGACCTCGCCGATCTTGTGGGTCTTGCCGGTGTAGTAAAGGATGCGCTCGGTGGTCGTCGTCTTACCGGCGTCGATGTGGGCCATGATGCCGATGTTGCGGAGGTCCTCGAGCTGATACTTAACTTTTGCCATAAGACACTACTCCCCTGGACTAGAAGCGATAGTGCGAGAAGGCGCGGTTGGCCTCTGCCATCTTGAAGAGGTCCTCGCGACGCTTCACGGAAGCGCCAACGCCGTTGGCTGCGTCCATGATCTCGTTGGCGAGGCGCTCGGCCATGGTCTTCTCCTTGCGGGCACGGCTGAAGTTGACGATCCAGCGGATCGCAAGGGTCGTGGCGCGACGGGAGTTGACCTCCATAGGCACCTGGTAGGTGGCGCCGCCGACACGCTTCGGCTTGACCTCGAGGGTCGGGCGGACGTTGTCCATGGCCTTCTTGAAGGTGGCCAGGGGATCGGAATCGGTCTTCTCCTTGACGAGGTCGAAGGCACCGTAGACGATGCGCTCCGCGGTGGCCTTCTTGCCATCGAGAAGGACCTTGTTGATGAGCTGGGTCACGAGACGGTTGTTGTAAACGGCGTCCGGCTGGACCTCACGACGGACTGCTGCTGCACGACGCGGCATGTTGTATCTCCTAAAAACTCGTAGCTAATTCAGATGCGACCTTGCGGCTAGTTCTTGGGGCGCTTTGCGCCGTAGCGGGAACGAGCCTTCTTGCGGTCCTGAACTGCCGCGCAGTCATAGGCGCCGCGGATGATCTTGTAACGCACGCCAGGGAGGTCACGAACACGGCCGCCACGGATGAGGACGATGGAGTGCTCCTGAAGGTTGTGGCCCTCGCCGGGGATGTAGGCGGTAACCTCGATGCCGTTGACAAGGCGCACACGAGCGACCTTACGAAGTGCAGAGTTAGGCTTCTTGGGGGTCGTGGTGAAGACGCGGGTGCAGACGCCACGCTTCTGCGGGTTGTGCTGGAGTGCGGCGTTCTTGGACTTGGCCTTGTGGGAAACGCGGCCCTGACGGACGAGCTGGTTGATAGTAGGCAAAGCTTCTCTCCTTAATAGGATCAAACGGTATTTGGTGCGCGAGCACCTATGTATCAGAGGCAGTGCAGCACCGCTACCTCGGATTGTTGGGGACAGATACGTGCGCCTTTACCTTGGCTTCCCTTCCCGGCAGCGGCCCGGGACAGAATCCTTCCGCAAATTGGCGCGACGAAAAACTATATTCGCCCAAACCGCAGATGTCAAAACGCCACGGTGCCGGGCGTATCCCTTTTTCACGCCGCGTGCACAATCGCGGCGGCCTCACGCGGGCGAGAAGTGCGGCTCCCCCGCCCGCGGCCGCCAACGGACGGCATCCGCCACCCGGCCGCAGCCCCGCGGGCCGCGCGCCTACTCCGGCAGCACGTCCTCCGCGGCATGCGCGAGTCCCACGCGGAGCAGCTGCGCCACGTGCTCGTCCGCGAGCGTGTAGATCATGCGCTGCCCGTCGCGGCGGGCGTTCACCAGGCCGCGGTCTCGCAGCAGCCTGAGCTGGTGCGAAATGGCGGATTGCGACACATGGCAGACTTCCTGCAGGTCAGACACGCTCTTCTCGCCCAGCACGAGCGCTGCCAGGATCTGGAAGCGCGTGAAGTCGGAAAGCGCGTCAAATATCTGCGTGGCGCTGTACACCACGTCGTCGTTTGCAAGCAGCTCCTCGAGCGCGCTGTCGTTTGCGGCCGCGGTGCACCAGTCCTCCATGTGAGCCCCCTTTGTCCGCACCCAGTTTAGCGCAAGGGACCCGCCCGGGGTCTGCCCCAGGCGGGTCCGCGCGTCGCGCCGTTGTGGCGGGCCGCCGGCAGCCAGCTGTCAGCCAGCCGCAAGCCGGAGCCGGAGCCAGAGCCTGCGCCGTCGCTAGTTGAAGAAGCGCCTCACCAGGTCGCGGGAGTACTCCGCGGTCTCCTCCATGTCGCCAAACGACATGACCTCGCCCGCGTAGTACGTGTTCTGCCGGCCCTGGAGCGCCTCCACCTTGTCGTACCAGCCGTCGGCGTAGTCGGCGGAGCTGACGTGGGGGAAGTAGTACCAGTCGTCGATCCGCTCCGTCTTCATGACGGGCAGGCCGGACTTTGCCATGTCCTCCAGGGTGGTGTCGCGCGCCTGCTCAAACGGGACGTCGTCCACGCCCTCGTGGTTGCGCAGCGTAAAGGTGACCAGCGGCTGCGCGCCCGCGTCCGGCCAGCGGTGATAGAACACCATCAGGTGGCCGCGCGTCTCGGGCGTCATGTTGGCAAAGTAGTAGTAGCTGATGTCGGGGCTCTTCTCCTCCTCCGTGCGGACGGCCATGGTGAAGTACTCCTTGTGCCGGATCTTGCCAAAGAGCTCCGCCTCCTCGGGCGTGGGGTCGCCGTAGCCCAGGAAGAGCTCGAGCGGCGTGCAGATCACGAGCTTGTCAAACTCCTGCTCCGCGCCGCCATTCACGCGCACGTACACGTGCTCCGGCGTGCGGCGGATCGCCGTGATCTCGCTGTTGAGCTGCGCGGGGTGGCGAAGCGCGCTGTTGACGCCAGTCCAGATCGAGTTGGTGCCGTTCTTCCACGTCCACAGCTTGCCGGTAGAGAGGAACTGCTTCACCGTGAAGGCGTCCAGGTACTTGAGGACGTACGCGGCCGGGATCTCGTCAAAGTATCCGTAGCCAAAGCTCGTGAAGGGCCCCTTCCACACAAGCTCGGCGTCCTCGCAGCCGTTCAGCTTCAGGAACTCGCTAAACGGCATGCTCAGGTCCTTGAGGTTGGGGTTCTCGCCCTCGATGTGGGCAAGCTTCATCTGGGGAGAAGGACACGGCCCCTCGTAGCGGCCCTGTGCCACGCCGCGGTGGCCGTTCACGTCGTAGCCCTTGTACTTGGTGTCGAGCAGGTGGCTGAGCTTGCGCATCTTGAGCACCTTCTTGAGGAGCTCGACCTTGCTCTCCTTTACGGGCGTGCCGTCCGTGTTCATGAAGCGACGTCCCATCTTGGGGCCGTCTGCGTGCGTGGTGTGGCCAAACTCCTCGCACTCGTGCACGGCAAAGTAGGTGTCGCAGCCCATGACCGCGCCCATCTCGATGGTGCGGTCCTCCCACTTGCCCCTCTTGTTCTTTACCTTCATGAGCGGGCTGAAGGCCTTGCCACCCACGCGGCCGCTCCGCTCGAAGATCGTGTAGTTGTCAAACCCGTTCTTTTGCAGGTACATTGCCAGCGACAGCCCGGCGGGGCCTCCCCCTACGATGCAGATCCTGGTGTTCCTATCCACTGGCTTCTCCTCTCCCTGCTGGGCTTGCAGACGCGGCCGCACGCCCCCGCGCGCGGCGTTCGACACCGCTACACAATGTCTTCACAAGTATACGCGCAACCCAAGCGCCGGGCGAGAAGAACGGGGACCCGGTCCAAGCCAGGTCCCCAACGGTCGCCCATCAAATGTAAGCGGAGGCTAAATTCTGCGGGCGCGCGTCACGCAGCCGCACGGCGGCACGCCCCTGGTGCGGAGCAGTCCTTCTCGCTCCCCTACTCGTACATCGCGAGCTCGTTCCTGCCCAGGGCGTCCGCCGCGAGCATGGCGTTGGCGACCTTCTCGGGCGTGACCTCAAACGGCATGTTGTGCAGCGTGTCGTTGGGCGCGCACGCGAGCTTTGCCACCTCGAGCACGCGGTCGTAGCTCGCGTCCTTGACGCCGAGCTGCGCAAACGTCATGGGCAGCCCCACCTGGCCGCAGAAGTCCAGCACCTCGGGCAGCTCGTCCGCATCCTCGAGCACCAGCTGCGTCAGCGTGCCAAACGCGACCTTCTCGCCGTGGTAGTAGGCGTGGGTCTCGGGCATGGCGGTCATGCCGTTGTGGATGGCGTGGGCGCCGGCCAGGCCCGCGGACTCGAAACCGAGTCCGGAAAGCAGGGTGTTGGCCTCGATGATCTTCTCCACGGACTCCGTGCACGCGCCCGCCTCGAGCGCGATCTTGGCCTTGACGCCGTCGGACATGAGGGTGTCGTAGCACAGGCGGGCAAGCGCCATGGCCGCGTTGGTCACCTTGGCGCCGGCGCAGGTGGTCGCGTCGGAGCGCTTGCAGGCACGCGCCTCAAAGTACGTGGCCAGCGCGTCGCCCATGCCGCTCACGGTAAGGCGCACGGGGCTCTTGCTGATGACCGTGGTGTCCATCAGGACCAGGTTCGGGTTCGCCTTGAAGTACTGGTACTCCTTGAACTGCCCCTCGTCCGTGTAGATGACGGAAAGCGCGGAGCACGGTGCGTCGGTCGCGGCGATGGTCGGGACGATGAGCACCGGCGCGTCGACCTTGCTTGCGACTGCCTTTGCGGTGTCGAAGATCTTGCCGCCGCCGATGCCCACCACGACGTCGGAGCCCTTGGCCTGGGCGTCCGCCACCAGGCGGTCGATCTCGTCCTGCGAGCACTCGCCGTTGAACTGGTCAAACTCAAACGCGACGCCCGCGTCCCCAAAGCTCTTGGTCACCACGTCGCCGGAGCGCCTGATGCCGCCGGCGGATATGATCACGAGCGCCTTCTTGCCGTAGGCTTTGGCATAGCTGCCGAGGTTGGCGAGCTCGCCCGGACCCTGGACGTACTTGCCGGGACTGATGAACACACGTGCCATGACTATCCCTTCGACGAGGTCTCACAATCCATCCCGCGCGAGGCCCGCCCCGCGCGGCCACCCCGCATTATGGCACCAAAACCTTTGCGACTCCACGCCCCGGACGGGCGGCCCCGCATCCGTCGACACGCAGCGGGGCGCCACCGCAACCGCGGCGACGCCCCATCAAAATCCGTATCATACGCGGGCGAGAAGAACTAGAACTCCCGCCCGTCGCGCCTGCGGCAGTGCAGCCAGATGCCGGCTGCGACGATGACCGCGCCCGCGGCGCCGAGGCCGATCCACAGCGGCTGGGTGGAGTCGCCGGTCTTGACGACGCTGGAGCCGCCCTTTGTGGTCGTGCCCGAGGTGGTCGCGGACTTTGTGGTCTCGCTCTTCTCGCCCTCGGAGGCCTTCGCGTACGTGTTGGTGAAGGTCGGGTCCTTGACGGTCGAGCCCTCCCCGTCCGTATAGCTGACCTGAATCTGGTTCAGCGTCGAGCCCGCCACGCCGCCCTGCCAGCCAACGTAGACCGTCACGTCGAACTCGGCGGTGTCGTAGGTCCAGCCGGAATCCGTCCCGGCCACCTGCGTCACGTGGTAGTGGTGCTCGCCCGGCTGCGACACGTCTCCCTTGAGCTCGAACTTGACCGTGCCCGGCTTGCTCGTGACCGTCTCTGCAACGGGCAGGAGCGTCTCGCCCTCGTCCGTTGCGGTTATCTTGAACGTGGACTCCGCGTCGGCAGAGGCGCCGTCGCCCTTGACGGCGTAGGTGAGCGGCACCTCGGCAGTCACGGCGTTTGCCGCGAGCGACGGCGTGGCCGCACCCAGTAGCGCCAGGCACAAGCCCAGGGCAGCGGCCACCAAACCAAGCCGGCGGTTGGCTGCGCCGCGCCTCGTGCTCTTCTCCATCTGCTTGATCATGTCCGCTTGCCCCTTCTTCCGGCGGCGCGACCGCCGCCCTGCTGCGTTTTGTCTGCCTGGCGGCGCGTGCCGCCCCTGCTACTTGCCGACCGTGGAGTTGTCCTCCGCGGTCCTGCTCACGACCCGGCACATCACGATGGTGCGCGCGTTGGCGCCGTCGTCCGCGCAGGTCGAAAGCGCGATGATCTGGTCCTGCCCCGTCGTGCCCGATCCGTCCGTGGCGGGCGACCCCTTGCCGAGCGAGCCCTCGCGCAGGTACTTTGCGCTTGTCTTGAGCTTGGCCTCGACCTCCTGGAGCCTGGTCGAGTCCGCGGGGGTGGAGAAGATCGTGCCGTCGTAAGCGTCGGCCTGTATGACAGCAACCACCTCGAGCTCGAGCGTCTGCTTGGGCAGGTACAGCGTCGCGCTCTTGTGCTTCTTGAAGAAGCTCTTGCTCAGGAACTTGTCCAGGTCCCCAAACATCTTGCCCTCGTCCATGTGGTGGCCGAAGACCACCTCGTACGGCTCGTCGAAGTTCCGGCTGCAGGCCGAGTCCAAAAAGATGCTTCCGGATGCGCTGAACTCGCCCAGGGCGTCCTTCTCCAGATACTCGAAGTTGTCACTTCCCTGCACGATGGGGTAGTCGATGTTGGTCCCGTCGACCGTGATCCACGCGCAGACGTCGGCGTTCTTCTTCATGAGCTCGCCAAAGCCCACGCCGGGCTTGTATTGGCTCGTGTCGGTCCCGTCGAGCACCTGTTGCTGGTCCCACAGCGCATACGCCGCCGTGGCACCCATCAGCACGAACACGACGGCCAGCACGATGGTGACGAGCCGGTCCACGCGGCGGGCCGCCCGCTCGCACGGGGCGAGCGACCCGCTGCCAAAGGCGCCAAAGCTGTCGCTAGGGAATCGCATCAGGCCCCGGGGACCTTAGAAGTCCTGGCCCGAGCGGTTGCGGCGACGGATCACCAGCGTGGCGCCGCCAGCGACCGCGACGACCGCGATCGCGATGCCCGGGAGCATGTTCATCGTGACGCCGGTCTGCGGCGCAAAACCCTTGTTGTTGGTGAAGGTGACGGTGTCGTCCTCGGTCGCGATGGTGCCCTTGCCGGTCGGGGTGCCCTCGCCGTTGGTCACGGTCGCGGCGGTGGTGCTGTCCTCGTCCGCGACGTCGGTGGAGTCGTAGTCCTTGGTGTTGGTCTCGGTCACGGTGTACGTCGCGCCCTCGGGCAGGTTCTGGACCTCGATCTGCTCGCCGTGCTTGAGCGTGAAGGTGTACGCCCTGCCCGCCTCGAGCGTGGTGGTCTCGCCATCCTTCACGACGTTGTAGGTGCCCGTCGCGTTGCTGACGGTGAGCGAGAAGGTGAACTCGTCGTCGGTGTTGGCGGCGGTGCCGGCGACCTTCTTGCTGATGGTCAGCTTGTGGTTCTCCTTGGCGGTGTTGTCAAACTCGGCGGAGTCCGTCTTCGTGCCGGTTACCTTCTTGAAGACGACGCTCTTGACCTCGGGCTGCTCGATGCTGCCGTCTGCCCAGGCCACGTTCACGTACACGTCGTAGGTCTCCGTGTCGGTCACGACGTTCTTGTTGTCGCTCGTCCGCTCGGAGAGCTGGAAGTGGTAGACGCCCGGGGTGTCGAACTTGAAGCCGGAGAAGAGGTCTTTCTGCGAGATCGTGCCCTCGTAGGTGAGCCCGCTCTTCTTGGCCAGGTTGCTAACCTCGACGGTCTTGAGGATGGTGCCCGTCGCGGGCGTCGCGCCGTTGTAAGTCAGGCTCTGGCTGCCGGAGTAGCCGCCGTTCTCGGCCCCAACGTACGTGAGGTCGAAGCTGAACGACTGGCTGGCGCTGTACTGGGCCTCGGATGCGACGGTCCAGTCCTTGGTCACGCCGGCGGAGGTGTAGGTCACGGTAGCAGCCGGCTGTGCCTCAGCAGCAAACGCGGTTGCGGGGACCATAGAGAGAGCCATGGTGCCGGCGAGCACCGCTGCCATCGCGCCGGACTTGAGGTTGATCTTCTTCATGCGTCATTCCTTTCTGTCTGGCGAGAAGCGCTTCTAGGCATCCTTCCCGCCGCCTCCCAACAGAGAAGCCTTGCGTGTCCGAACCTTGCCTATATCTGACGAAGCCGAAGGATCGCGACTACCTTCCCCTCGACCTCGGTGGAGCCTATCGGTCCCAGCGTCCTGGAGTCCGTCACGGTGGCGCGCCCGTCGCCCAGGACGAAGTACTGCCCCTTCTTGAGCTTGAGCGGGTAGCTCACCCCGGAGCCCAGGGTCGTGCTCTGCCCGAACTTCTCGGGCTGCTCGCTCCCGTTGATCAGGAGCTTCCCGTCCGACGTCACCTCGACGGTGTCCCCCGCCTGTGCCACGATCCGCCCGAGTTGCAGCTTGCCGTCCGCCTCGTACGCCACGACGTCGTCCGACTTGGGCGTCCCGTCGAACCTGGCGAAGAGCGCCAGGTCGCCGTCGCCCGCCGTCGGCCTCATGCCGCTGCCGGAGACGCGCACGACGCCGAAGGCGAGGTGGAACACCGCCGCCAGAGCCGCGACCACGATCGCGAGCCTCGCAATCGCTCCGCGGACCGTGGCGCGGGCGTTCGCGCGCGCCTTCCGCCTGCGGATGACCGCGGCCTCCGGCGCAGAGGCGAGGTCGGGCAGCGGGTCGCCGCCCCGCGGAGCGTCGTCCTTCTCGCGCACGTCAGCTCCTCCGGTCACCAGTTGCCGCGGAGTCCGTCGGTAGCCTGGAGCGACCCCGGCAACGAAGGCTGCACGGAGCCCTGCCGTCCCGATTCCGTCGGGCTCCCACCCGGCGCTTCGCCCCTGGCCTGCTGGAGCAGGGCTTCGTAATGCACCTGCTGCTCGCGATACAGCTGCCGGTACATCTGGTCCAGCCGCTCCACCACGTGCCACACCTCCCGCTCGTCCACTCCCAATAGGCTGTGCCGCCAGGTGAGACGGTCGAGCTTGTCGGCTATCAGCTGCAGCGAAACCTGCTCCGTCGATGCGTCCCGGCCATCGGACGTCGCCTTGGACTCGGCCTTGGCCTTCTTGCGTCCCAGCCGGCCTCGTGTGCCTTCCCGTCTGCTACTCCTCTCGGCCATGGCGCTTCCTCACACCGACCGTCACCGCGATGCCACCCGCAACAGCCACGCCCAGCAGTACGACCATGGGGCCGGGGTCGATACTGACGCCCGTCTGCGGCACGAGCTCCGCGGTGTTGGTGAACTCGACGGTGTTCGCGTCGGTGGGCGCGACGAGCTTCCCGTCCTTGAGCGTGTAGGCTCGGGCGATCACCTTGACGGACACGGGGTCGGTCTCGGTGGCGGTGCTGCCCTCGGACTTGACGGTCGTCGCGTCGCCGCCGTCGACCTTCGCGGTCGTGGAGGTCTTCGCGTTGCCGGAAAGGCCGGTCTCCTTCAGGGTCAGCGTCATGCCCACGGGGAGCCCCGCGACCGACTTGCTCTGGCCGTGCGAAAGCTGGAACGTGTACTGGCCGTTGGAGTCAAACGTGACTGCGTCGTCGCCGGTGCCGTACGTCTTGCCGGCGAGGTCGGAGTTGCCCAGCACGAAGCTGTACTTCTCGCCCGTGTTGGCGGCACTGCCGGACACCTTCTTGCTGACGGTGAGGCCGGTTGCGGTGGGCACCGTGATCGACGGACGCGCGAAGTCCTCCTGGCCGCTCTTCTCCGTCGTGACGTTGTTGACCGTCGTCTGCTCGATGTAGGTGACGTCGTTGTCCGAGGCGGTGTTGGTGTAGACCTTCACGACACCGTCCTCGACCGCCATGTTGGGGTCGGACGCGAGCGTGCCGTTGAGAAGGGCGGCCGCCTTGTCCAGCGTGTCCTGCGTAAACAGCACGTCGAAGCTGATCGCGTACGTCCAGCCGTTCTCGAGCTGGTACGACTCGCCGAGGCTCCAGGTGACCGTCTTGCCGCTCACCGCGGGACCGCCGAAGGTCTTGGTGGCGCCGTCCTTGGCGTACGAGTAGGAGCCGTCGGAGTTCTTGGTGAGCTTGACGGCGTCGCCGTTCTCGTCCTTCACGCTCACGGTGACGGAGCTAGCGACGAGGTTGCCATCGGCCGTGTCACTCACGACGGCGTCGGAGACGGTGTCCCTCATGGTCACGTTGCGGTAGTCGTGGGCGTTCACGATGTCCTGCACTATGGTGCTCAACGCGCTCTGGAGGGCCGAGGAGTCGCTCGCGTCGAAGTAGTTGTCGGAGCTGATGCCGCCCAGGTTCTGCATGCTGGTCGCGTCGCCGAAGGCGTTGATGTTGTAGAGCGTCACACCGTTGGCGACGAGGCTCTTGGCGACGGCGTCCGCGGCACCGAAGTTCAGCCCGTAGGGGTCCGAGTTACCCGTGCCGTAGACGCCGTACCTCCGGTTGTAGTCCCCCGTGTAGCCGTTGGCGCTGTCGCGGAACGTGGGGTTGCCGTCAGAGACGAAGATGACGTAGTTGCTGGTGTTGGAGTCGCTGCTGACGAGGTCCTCCGCCTCGGACAGGCCGGCCTCCCAGTTTGTGCCGCCGCTGGCGGAGAGCCGGTCGACGCTGCTGTTGAACGAGCTGATGCTCGAGGTCTGGCTCAGCACCGTCGTGGCATTTGTGCTGAACGTCACGAGCGAGACCTTGGTGTTGTCCTGCTCGAGGATCGTGCTCGCAGCTGCCTTGATGGCGCTCTTGGCGGCAGTCAGTCGCGTCCCCTGCATCGATCCGGAGACGTCGACCACGAAGATGACGTTGGCGCCCGTGGACGTCGAGCTGTACGACGACGAGCCCTTGACGCTCAGGGTGATGGTGCCGCCCGTGTGCTCGCCGTTCTCAGTAAGCGTCTTGCTCGTCTCGGGGCCGGTGGCGCTTTCCGCCGCAAACGCCGGAGCCGCGCCGCACAGGGCCACGGCGATTGCCGCGAGCACCGAGAGGACTGCCATCCCGCGCGACCTGCGGACGGTGCGGGCGCCCTTCTCCCCCTGTCCAAAATTCAGCTTTCTTGCAT
>QOUO01000058.1 GCA_003862195.1 Coriobacteriaceae bacterium
CGCTCTGGTACACATCGCCTATAAAAGAGAAGCAGGCCGCGCGGAATTTGCCGCGTGACCTGCTTAAACTCAATGGTGACCCCGGTCGGATTCGAACCAACGACACCAGGTTTAGGAAACCTGTGCTCTATCCCCTGAGCTACGGGGCCGTGCCTAGCCATTCTATCATCTCTTGGCTGGCAGGTGAACCAGTTTCTTACTTATGCTGCTCGTGCCTCTGGTTCCGCTTGGCGCGGCGCGCGGCCTTGGCCTCGTCGCGCTCTGCCTGCTCGCGGGCAATCTCGTTGGCCTCGCCGCGCAGCACCTGCGTGACCTTCTTGTTGGTCATGCGGTTCGTCGTGGCCTCGGCCTTCTTGCGCATGGGCCTGACAACGCGCCAGTCGTACACAAAGGCCGCGATGATCAGACCGTACGCAAGGATCAGCAGGATGAGGAGCACGACGTTGAGTGCCGCGCTGCTCGCAACCGCCTTGGGGTACACGTTGGGGATGAGCCACGAGACGATGGTGCACACAAAGCCGGAGCCCAGCAGGCCCCACCACACCTTCTGGCTCTTCTTGTAGCCCGGCGTGTCGTGCAGGAGAATCTGGGACGCGGAGGTCCTGCGGTCCTGCTCGGTCCTGCGCTCCTGACGGGCGCGCTTCTTCTCGTCCTTCGTCATCTCCACGGGCGTCTTGCCCGCGGTGGAAGCGGAGGACTTGCCCGCAGAGCTGCCGGCAGAGACGACCCTCACGCCAGCGGCGGCCTCGCGAGCGGGCTTCGCCCTAGAGACGGACCTCTTGGAGAAACCCGTCCTCTCGGAGTCGCCGGCCTCGTCCTTCTCGTCCTTATCGTCCTTCTTAGCGAGCGGGGCGTTGGCTGCGGCGGCTTCCTGCCTGGCGCCGTTGATGGTATCACGCAGAGACATGGGACTCCTTCATGGGTGCAAACTTCTTGCCGGTGATGAGCTCGAAGACCTCCTGGTAGCGCTCGGACGTGCCCTTGATCACCTCGGCCGGCAGGTGTGGCGGCTGGCCGTTCATGTCCCAGTTCGCCTTGAGCCAGTCGCGCACGTACTGCTTGTCGTAGCTGGGCTGGACCTTGCCGGGCTCGTAGCCCTCGGCGGGCCAGAAGCGGCTGGAGTCGGGCGTGAGCGCCTCGTCGATTAGCGTCAGCTTACCGTCGATGAAGCCAAACTCGAACTTCGTGTCCGCGATGATGATGCCGCGCGTGCTCGCGTACTCCGCGGCGGTGGTGTAGAGCTTGAGGGAGGCGTCACGCAGCTGAGTGGCAACGTCCTCGCCCACCAGCTCGGCGCAGCGCTCGAAGCTGATGTTCTCGTCGTGGTCGCCCAGGGCAGCCTTGGTAGACGGCGTGAAGATCGGCTCGGGGATCTTGGATGCCTCGACCAGGCCGTCGGGCAGCTTGATGCCGCACACGGTGCCGTTCTGGTCGTAGGTCTTCTTGCCGGAGCCCGTCAGGTAGCCGCGCACGATGCACTCGATGGGGATGGTCTTGGCCTTCTTGACCAGCATGGAGCGACCGGTCAGGTAGTCGGCGTACTTCTGGTACTCCTCCGGATAGTCCTTCACGTCCATCGAGATCAGGTGGTTGGGCATGATGTCCGCGAACTTGTTGAACCAGAACGCGGAGATGCGCGAAAGGATCTCGCCCTTGTAGGGAATCTCGTCGGGCAGGATGTAGTCAAAAGCGCTGATGCGGTCGCTGGCGACCATCAGGAGGCTGTCGCCGCAGTCATAAATGTCGCGTACCTTGCCGTGAGAATCCGGTCGAAGCTCCATGGCTCCCATGAGATTTCTCCCCTCATTGCTTGGATTTCCGTCTATGCAAGCGCATAGCCACTCCATTGTAATGGATTGGCCCTAACTGGCACATACGTCACCCTGCGCAGACGCCAAATCCCATGGCACATACAGGGAGAAGGACGCGCGGCACCCGTCGCTACTTTGCCGTGGTCTCGGGCTTGGTCTTATGCTCCAGGGGAACGTGCAGCGTGAAAGTCGTCCCCTTGCCCAGCTCGGACTCGACGGAGATGCTTCCGTTGTGCTTGTCGATGATCTCCTTGGTGAGGGCAAGGCCCACGCCCAGTCCGCCAGACACGCGCTCGCGGCTCGCATCGGAGCGCCAGAAGCGCGAGAACACCCTCGGAATGTCCTCCTTGGCGATGCCGATTCCCGTGTCGCGCACGGATATCTTCATGCCGTTGCGGCCCTCCTGGGCGATGCTCACCACGACCCAGCCGCCTTCGGGCGTGTAGCGCATGGCGTTCGACATCAGGTTGGTCACGGCCTCGCGCATGAGGTCCTGGTTCACGTCCGCGTACAGCTCGTGGTTGGGCGTCTTGTCGTCAAAGCGCAGGCGCAGGCCGCACTCGTTGAAGAGCTGCTCCTGCATGGACACCAGGCTCTTGAGCGCAAAGACCATGTCGGTCTTCTCGGTCTGGAACTTCGTGTTGTTCTCCACGCGGGAAAGGTGCAGCATCGCGTCGACCAGGCGAGAAAGGCGCCTGACCTCGCTCGCTACGGTCTCCAGGTGCTCGTCGTCCGCCGGCAGCACGCCGTCCTGCATGGCCTCGACCGTGGCCTGCATCGCCATGAGCGGCGTCCTCAGCTCGTGGGCAACGTCGCTCGTCAGCCTGTGCTCGAACTTGATGTCGCGCTCCAGCTCGGACGCCATGCTGTCAAACGTCTCGCCCAGCTGGCCAAACTCGTCGTTTCCCTTGAGGCCGGTGCGGGCCGTCAGGTCGCCGTTCCTGATCTGCCTCGCGGTGGAGGAGATCTTCTGGATGGGGCGCGTGAGCGCGCGCGAGGAGTAGTACCCGATCAGGCACGCGAGCACGATGGAGACGGACGCCGCAATCAGGATGGCCGTGTAGGAGTTCTGCCTAAAGGCCGCGTCGATCTTGGTGATGAGTGCCTCGGAGCCAAACGCCCACAGGCGCACGGTGCCCACGGTCTTGCCGTTCTCGTCCGTCACCTTTGCGGAGATGATGTCGTTCGCGTTCGACGGGACGGGGTTCTGCGTCGCGTCCTTGGTCATCTTGCCGGAGGCCGCCCTGTTGGCGGCGGTCTCGTCGTAAATCAGGACGCTGTCCGCGTTCAGGATCTGGATGCTGATGTCGGGATAGGCGGACACGGTGGTCTTGGCATACTCGATCACGCTCTTGGACCACTTGCCGCCGCCCTTGTCGTACTGCGTGCCCAGGGTCTCGGCAGTCTGCTGCGCAAGGCGCTGCATGTTCTGTTTCGTGTACCCCTGGAACTGCTGCTCCCACACGATGGCGAGCACGAGGGAAAGGATCATGGCGGTCATGACGGCAGTCAGCGCAAAGAAGAACGCCATCCTGCCCCTGAACGAGGCGGTGGGACGGTGCTCTCCATCGTCGTGCTTGAGTGTGCTGTACTCTGCCTTGTTGTCCTTGGGCTTCTCGCCCTTGGACTTTGACCTGTGCTCGTCGTACTCACGCGTTGTGTCTATGTCGGCCACGCCTTACGCCTCGCCCCTCGCCTCGAGCAGCGCCGGGCGCTACTCGGAGTCCGCCTTCTTGTCCTTCTTGTCGGGACGCTGCGGTGCCTCGAAGCGGTAGCCAACACCGTGGACGGTGTACAACCAGCGCGGGTTGCGCGGGTCGTCGCCCAGCTTGGCGCGCAGGTTCTTGACGTGGGAGTCGATGGTGCGCTCATAGCCCTCAAAGTCGTAGCCCAGGACCTTCTCCACAAGCTCCATGCGGGTATAGACGCGGCCGGGATAGCGCGCGAGGGTGGTCAGCAGCTTGAACTCGGAGGCCGTGAGGTCGACCTCCTTGCCCTCGACCATGACCTTGTGGCCCGAGATGTCGATCACGAGGTCGCCAAAGTCGAGCACCTCGAGCTGGGGCTCGCTCTCCGCATGGGCGCGGCGCAGCAACGCGCGGACGCGTGCCACGAGCTCCCTGGGCGAGAAGGGCTTGATCAGGTAGTCGTCGGCGCCAAGCTCAAGGCCGATGATGCGGTCCTCGACCTCGCCCTTTGCCGTCAGCATGATGATGGGCACGTTCGAGGTCTCGCGGATGGCGCGGCAGACGCGCTCACCAGAGAGCTTGGGGAGCATGAGGTCCAGGATGATGAGGTCGAAGGAGTGCTTCTCGAACTCCTCGAGGGCACTCTGACCGTCACCAACGCCACGGACGATGTAGTTCTCGCGCTCGAGGTATGCCGCGACCGCGTCGCGAATGGTCTTCTCGTCTTCAACTAGCAGGATTCGCTTCTCTTCCGAAGCCATGGTCGGTCTCCTCTGCACGGTGATTCTGTATTGCGCTCTTTAAGCGCTTTTTTTGTGATACCCTCTCTATTTTACCGCGGAAGGCGCCTTCTCATTCCTAGAACTAAAGGGAAAATACGCGGACGGAGACCGAGGTCGGGAGTCCGGTGTCCTGGTCCTTGATGGTCGAGAAAGTCACGAAGTCGTCCACGCTGCCCATGCTGGCCGGATACTCGCCGTAGTCCACGCAGCGGTTCTTGGCAGAGAGGACCGAGTACTTGCGCTTGTCCGTGTCGATCACAAAGTAGGAGGCGCGGCTCTTCACCACGTACGTGCCGTCCTTGCCCGCGATGGGCGCGTACGGCTCACGCGAGAGCGCCACAAAGGGGCCGTCCCCGTGGCCGATGTAGGAGCCCATCGTCCCCAGGAGCCCACCGGAGTCGTAGCTCGCCTCGATGGAGAACGCAAAGTCGTCGCCAATGCGGACGGCGTTCATGGGCTTGACGGTCGAGGGCAGCACGAGCTGGTCCACCTGCTTGGACAGGCTGTCACTCACTTTGTAGGCGGTAATGCCGTAGTACGTGCCCTTGTCCGCACGGACGCGTGGCGTGAGCGTCACGGTGCCGTCGGAAACCGCGGGCTCCGTGGCAAACCTGCCGGGGGACTCGATGGCCGCGCGGGCCTTGGAGTCGCCAAGCGTCCACACGTAGCAGACGGAGCTCTTGGCGGTCTTGGTTCCCGTGGTCGAGGGCATCACGAGCCAGATCACGCGATCCCCCGTGACCGCAAACAGCGGCGGGTCGTAGTTCTTGTTCGCGCGCCACAGTGTCGTGGCGTCGCCGGAAATGGCCCCGTCGGAAAACGCGGCGGCGTACAGGCACCACCTGTGCGTGAGCAGGTCGAGCTCGCTCCAGGCGTACACGCTGTCCGAGCACCGGACGTCGTATATGACCATGTTGGAGTCGTTCTTCGTGTACGCCTTGCTCACGACCTCCGCGAGCTCGCCCGTCTTGATGGAGAGCGCAGAGCCCTTCACCATGGGGGTCGCGGAGGAGCCCGCCGTCGTCACGGGAAGCCACGTGCCCTCGCCGGCGTGGAGCACGTTGCCGGTGGCGATGGTGTACTCCTTGCTCGCCTTGAGGCTCGAGTCGACGGACTTGTACTTGCTCTTGTTCGTCTTGGGGTCGATCACGTAGTCGGCGGACTTGTCGTTCACCACGGTCGGGCTCTTGCTGTCGCTCTGCGTGTTGCGACCGCAGCCCGCGACCACGCCTATGACGGCCGCCGCCGTTCCCGCGGCAGCGCCCGCCCTGAAGAGACCCCTGCGGGTCATGCTATGTCTGGCCCCGTCGCGACGCATCGGCCGCTAGCGTCCGCTCTTCTCGAGCGCCGCCTGCGCCTCTTCCAGGCCGATGGTCATCTGGTCGGCGCAGGAGGTCTTCCTGATGCCGCAGGTGTTGCCGGCGAGCAGCTCCACCACGTCGCGCACGGGCATGCCGGCGGTCAGCTTGCCGATGGCCTTGAGGTTGCCGTTGCAGCCGCCCTCAAAGCTCACGTGCTCGATGGTCTTGCCGTCGTCGCTCAGGCCGATGTGTATGGCGCGCGAGCAGACGCCGCGCGGGATGAAGTCGTAGTGGAACATGCACGTCCTTTCTGTCGGGAACAGTATACCCAGCCGCCCTGGTCGGACGCCCCAGCACACAAGAAGACCCTCAGCCAAAGCCAAGGGTCTTCTCACCTGCCTTTACCTTGTCTGCCGGCGCGGACTGCGCACGGCGTCTACCAGCCGCTAGTCAAAGCTGAGCTGCTCCAGCCTGTCGAACACCACGCCGATGCGGCCGAGGAAGCTCCACGGGTCAAAGATCTTGTCCAGCTCCTCCTTGGTCAGGTGGCTGCAGCGCGGGTCCGCCTCGAGCTTTGCGCGGAACGTGGTGCCGTTGGGGTCGCACTGCTGGATCTCGTGCCAGGTCGCCATGGCGTTCTCCTGCACGATCTTGTAGGCCTCCTCGCGGGTGATGCCCGTGTCGACCAGGTGCAGAAGGACCTTGGACGAGAAGATCAGCCCACGGGTCTTGTTGAGGTTTGCCAGCATCTGCGCGGGATACAGCTGCAGGCCGTCCACGATGCGGATGAGGCACTGGAACATGTGGTCCAGCGCGATGAAGCTGTCGGCCTGGGCCACGCGCTCCGCGGAGGAGTGGCTGATGTCGCGCTCGTGCCACAGCGCCACGTTGTCAAAGGCGACCTGCGCGTTGGCCTTGACCACGCGGGAAAGGCCGCAGACCTTCTCCACCGTGATGGGGTTGCGCTTGTGGGGCATCGCGCTGGAGCCCTTCTGGCCCTTGCGGAACGGCTCCTCGGCCTCGAGGGTGTCCGTGCGCTGCAGGTTCCTGACCTCGGTCGCGATGCGCTCGCAGGTGGCCGCGGTGGTCGCGAGCACGCCGGCCAGGTAGGCGTGGTGGTCGCGGCTGATGACCTGCGTGGACAGCGGGTCATGCACCAGGCCCAGGTGTGCGCACACGTACTCCTCAACGCGCGGGTCGATGGAGCTGTACGTGCCCACGGCGCCGCTGATCGCGCCAAACGACACGTTCTTGCGGGCGTCCTTCAGGCGGTCCAGGTCGCGCTTGAGCTCCCACGCCCAGCTGCCAAACTTCATGCCAAACGTCATGGGCTCGGCGTGGATGCCGTGCGTGCGGCCCACGCACAGGGTGTCGCGCTCCTCGAAGGCGCGGCGCTTGCAGATCTCGCCCAGCTTGCGGCAGTCGTCAATCAGGATGTCCGTGGCCTCGCACAGCTGGTAGCAGAGCGCCGTGTCGCCCAGGTCTGAGCTGGTCATGCCGTAGTGGACCCAGCGGCTGGGCTTGGGCTGGCCCTCGGGCACGTCGGCGTCGATGTAGGAGCCCATGTTGGTCAGGAACGCGATGACGTCGTGGTTCGTCACGGCCTCAATCTGGTCAACCTCTTCCTTGTTGAAGTTGGCGTGGTCGCGGATCCACTTGGCCTCCTCCTTGGTGATGCCGCTCTCGCCCAGCTCGGCATGCGCCTCGCACGCGAGCACCTCGATCTCCTGCCATACCTTGTACTTGTGCTCGAGAGAGAAGATGTTTCCCATCTCGGGGCGGGTGTAGCGGTCAATCATGCGGACTTCCTCTCGTGTGGCGCAGGCGCGGCCTGCTTTGCTGGGCATCGCGTACGGGTTGATTCTACCGCGCAAAGGGGCCCCGCACGTGCAGGGCCCCCATGCTCAAAAGACTGTCACGCCCACATGGGCGTGGGCAGCGGGCGAGAAGGACCGCGCCCTCCCCCGCTACAGGCTCGCGGCCGCGGCCTCGTCCTCGCGCAGGCCGTCCCGAGCCTCCTCGAGCTGCTGCCTCACGGCGTCGTGGCCGGTGCCACCGTATGTGTTTCTCGCCCGCGCGATGCCCGCCGGGTCAAGGTCCTTGGCCACGTCCTCGTCAAACAGGTCGCTTGCCGCCCTGAACTCGTCGATCGTGAGGTCCTCCAGGCCCTTGTGGTGCTTCTCGCAGTACAGGACCAGCTCGCCCACCACCTCGTGCGCCTGCCTAAACGGCATGCCGCGCTTGGCCAGGTAGTCTGCCACGTCGGTCGCGGCCGTAAAGCCCAGCTTGGCCTCCGCGAGCATCTTGTCCTTGTGGACCTCCCAGGTGTCTATCATGCCCTCCATGCACACCATGCAGTCGCGCAGCGTCTTGGCGGAGTCCATTGCGCCGCGCTTGCACTCCTGCAGGTCCTTGTTGTAGGCGAGCGGCAGGCCCTTCATGGTCACGAGCAGCGCCACCAGGTTGCCCACCACGCGGCCGGACTTCCCGCGCGTGAGCTCGGCAAAGTCGGGGTTCTTCTTCTGCGGCATGATGGAGGACCCCGTGGAGTACGCATCGCTCAGCGTGATGAAGCCAAACTCCGTGGTGGACCACGTGATGATCTCCTCGCACAGGCGCGAGAGGTGCATCATGCTCACGCTGCAGGCATACAGCAGGTCAAGCAGGTAGTCGCGGTCGGAAACCGCGTCCATCGAGTTCTGTATCGGGTGGTCAAAGCCCAGCAGCTCCGTGGTATAGAACCGGTCGAGCGGGTACGTAGTGCCCGCAAGCGCCGCGGAGCCCAGCGGGTTGGCGTCGGCGTCGTCGTAGGCGTCCACGATCCGCTTGAAGTCGCGCGCGAACATCCAGTAGTACGCCAGAAGGTGGTGCGAGAAGAGCACGGGCTGGGCGTGCTGCATGTGCGTGTAGCCGGGCATGACCACGTCGAAGTTCTTCTCCGCCGCCTTGATCAGCGTGGCGCGGAGCTTACAGTTCTCTTGCGCGAGCTCGGCCAGCATGTCCTTGGCGAGCAGGCGGATGTCGGTCGCCACCTGGTCGTTGCGCGAGCGGCCCGTGTGCAGGCGCGCGCCCGCCGCGCCAACGTCCTTGATGAGGCGACCCTCCACGGCCATGTGGATGTCCTCGTCGTTCACGTCCCACTCAAAGGTGCCGGCGTCCATCTCGCCCTTGATCTTCTGCAGGCCGTCCACGATCTTGGACTCGTCCTCCTGGGATATGATGCCCTGCTTGGCGAGCATCCGCGCGTGCGCGATGGAAGCCGTGATGTCTTGCGCGTACATGCTCTTGTCGTCTTCCAGCGAGGCGCCAAACTCCTGCGTGAACTCGCTCACGCCCTGCTCAAAGCGGCCGGACCACAGTGCCATAGATCTCTGCCTTTCTGTATCGCCCGACATGGAAGGGGCCCGCACGAGGCGGGCCCGCCCAGCTTGGATGGTAGTTCTTCTCACCGCGCCTCCCGCCTGGACCGAGTCATGTTTTCCAGGCGAGAAACGCGGCTCCCACACCGGTGGCGCTATGCCACGTGGATGTTGGCGTTCTGCTTCTGGAGCTCGTACTCCGCGGCGGGGCCCTGCGTCTTGGACCACGTGGTGGCCGCGAGCGTGTGCAGCTCGATGAAGCCCTTGGAGGCGCTGCGGTCAAAGGTGTCGCCCTCGCCGTAGGTCGCCAGGCTGTAGTCGTACAGGGAGTAGGCGCTCTTGCGGCCGGTCACGGTCATGCTGCCCTTGTAGAACTTGGCCTTGACCTCGCCGGTCACGAACTTCTGCGTGTCCGCGCAGAACGCGTCCAGCGCCTGCTTGAGCTGCGAGAACCACAGGCCGTTGTACACGGTGGTCGCCCACTGCTGGTCGATCATGTGCTTGTACTTGAGCGTCGCGCCGTCCAGGCACATGGTCTCGAGGGCCTTGTGCATGTTGATGATCGCGAGGGAGCCGGGGCACTCGTACACCTCGTGGCTCTTGATGCCAACCACGCGGTCCTCGATCATGTCGAGGCGGCCGTAGCCATGCTTGCCAGCAATCTTGTTCATCTTGATGATGAGGCTCAGCAGGTCCATCTTCTTGCCGTTGAGCGAGACCGGCTTGCCCTGCTCGAAGCCGAGTACGACCTCCTCGGGCTCGTCCGGGGCGCTCATCGGGTCGGCGGTCAGCGTGTAGATGTCCGTAGGGGGCTCCTTCCAGGGGTCCTCAAGGGCGCCGCACTCGATGGCGCGGCCCCAGAGGTTCTCGTCCAGGGAGTACGGCTTGGCCGCCGTGGTGGGAACGGGCACGCCGTGCTGCTTGGCCCACTCCATCTCGTCCTCGCGGGTGTGGAGGTCCCACTCGCGCACGGGCGCCAGGATCTTGAGCTCGGGGTCGAGCGCGTGGATGCTCGACTCAAAACGGACCTGGTCGTTACCCTTGCCGGTGCAGCCGTGGCAGATGTAGGAGGCGCCGGTCTCGTGCGCGATGTCTACCAGGTGCTTCACGATCAGGGGACGGGACAGAGCGGATAGCAGCGGGTACGTGTCCTCGTACATGCCGTTTGCCGCGATGGCCTTGGTCAGGACCTCGTTCGCGTACTCCTCGCGCATGTCCAGCGCCTTGGAGTACACGGCGCCCATGCCGTAGGCCTTCTTCTCGATCCAGGTGAGGTCCTGGGCGTCCTGGCCAACGTTTCCGCAGATGGCGACCACGTCGAGGTTCTTCTCGATCTGGAGCCACTTGACCATGACGGAGGTATCCAGACCACCCGAGTATGCCAGTACGACCTTTTCCTTTGCTGCTGCCATGATAGACACCCCTGTTTCCTTGTCCTGATTGCCTGTTTGGGAAAATGCAGATAGATATGGCCACGGGGCTGTGCCCCGGTTGTTTGCACCTGCGTTTTAGGTACAAAAAAAGCCTGGCAATGCCAGGCGTCTCAGTTGTCCAGATTTTAGGCTATATGGCTATGCCTCATCGGACCGGAGTGAGCACGCGCTGGCGTCGCAGCGTGGTACGTCGATCCTGGCGTCGGAGGGAGTTGTTCATGTTGGATGCAAATGCCATTGTAAAACTCCCCTCCTGATTCTTGCCACTGGATGAGCCTCAGTAGCCGCCTTTGTTGTGTGAACACTTTAGCGGCTCAAACGCTACCGATGGCCGAGAATCTTGCAACGAGACACGTTCGTAACAATTTGCACACACAGTGCTTACGTTTTCCCACCAGCAGGATTCACGTCATCTACGTGCGCAAACTTGCACTTAGCTGTCGCCCGTGGCGGCGGTTACCGTCCTTCTCATCACTATTCATACCATTGCATAGACTGTCGAGAAGGACGCGACGCACGTCGTGGCGGCCCTCGCGGGATGCTGGCGACGCGTGCCCCAAAGTGAAAAAGGGCAGGTCACGGCATCTGCCATGACCTGCCCCTGGCTTGCGGTGGTGGGTCGTGAGGGCCTCGAACCCTCGACCTTGGGATTAAAAGTCCCCTGCTCTGCCAACTGAGCTAACGACCCGTTACGGCGTACGCGAAATCATACCACGTGGGAAGCCTACTCGGCCTCCCAAGCCCAGCTGCCGTTGCAAAACACGGGAACCTCTTCCCCGGCGGGCGTCACGCCCGTGACGTTGAGGTCGTCCGTGCCAATCATAAAGTCCACGTGCGTGGTGGACTGGTTCACGCCCTGGACGAGAAGGGCGTCCTTGTCCAGGTCGAGCCCGCCCTCCAGGCACTCGGGGAAGCCGGTGCCCAGGGCAAGGTGGCAACTCGCGTTCTCGTCGTACAGCGTGTCGTAAAAGAGCAGGCCGGACTGGCGGATCGGCGTCGTCTTGGAGATAAGCGCGCACTCCCCCAGACGACACGAGTTCTCGTCGGTCTCGATAATGTGGCGCAGCACTTCTCGCCCGACGGCGGCGTCGTACTCCACGACCTTGCCACCCTCAAAGCGCAGCCAGAAGTCGTCCACGCGCTGTCCCGCGTGGATGAGCGGCAGCGCGGAGTGCACCACGCCGTCGGCGCGCATGCGGTCCGGGGAGGTGAAGACCTCCTCCGTCGGGATGTTGGGGAAGAACACAGTACCGTCCACGGTGCGGCCGGCGCCACCCTCCCAGATTCCCTTGGGGTTCAGGCCCAGCGTAAAGTCCGTGCCGTTCTTGGCCACGTAGTGCAGCCGGTCGAAGGCATAGCCGTTGAGCAGGCGCTTGTTCTTCTCGAACTCCGCGTTGTGCGTCTCCCAGTCCTGCTGCGGGTCCTCACCATCGGCGCGGGCCGTCTTCAGGATCGCGAGCCACAGTCGGTAGTACGCCTCGTGCTCGGAGCAGTCGGAAAAGACCTTCCTTGCCCATGCCTTTACCGGCGCTCCGGCGATGCACCAGACGTTCTTGCCAAAGTCCATGCCGTTGCGGAAGGAAAGGCACTGCGTGTTCCTCGCGTACGCGGCCGCCGCGGGCTTGGCGGGGTCGATGCCGGCAAGCGCCTCCGGGTCGCTGCCCTCAATAAAGAGGAAGGACGCGCCCGCCTCCGCAAGGGAGTTGAGCTGCTCGGCCTTCCAGCCGGGAACGTGCCTGAAGTACTCCGTCGGGACGTTCTGGAACTCCAGGCGGCTCATCACGTCGTCACCCCAGATCACGGTCACGTGGCCCGCACCCGCGCGATACGCGTTCCGCACCACGCGGCGCGCAAAGTCGGCGCACTCCACGGGCGACTGGACCACGACCTCCTGTCCCTCGCGCACGGCCAGCCCCTTGCGGACCAGCAGCTCGGCGTACCTGTCCATCTGCGCGTCCAGGCCCTCTATAGCCAGCGTGCACTCCTCAAGCGTCATCCCCATGCGCTTCTCCTCCCGTAAACTTCGCACTGGTCCGCCCGGCACCGCCACAGGCGGCGCCTTCCACGCGGACTCATATGCAACAAATGAATACGGGCCCTCAGAGGGGCCCGTTGCATGCTCTGGAGCGGGCAACGGGATTCGAACCCGCGGATGATGGCTTGGGAAGCCATTGCCTTACCACTTGGCGATGCCCGCATGTGCAAGAGGATTCTATCACAGCTTCCAAATCCGTCCCACCCAAATGTGCC
>QOUO01000059.1 GCA_003862195.1 Coriobacteriaceae bacterium
GACCATGCAGAACTCCTGGCCTGGCTTGAGGGGGGCACCGCATTTGGGACAGAACTTAGGCAACATGGCACTCCTGGCGACGTTCCGGGAAGATTATGAACGAAGGCTGAAGACAGTATGTCACCTCCCATCATGCCACATGCGCTGGCGTTTTGGGGAGCACGCGGAACCCACACGGCCGTACGGGCGCCTTGTACGGGGGAACCAGAGGTTCCCTCAGGGGGAGAAGGACGGTCCTACTTCTTGGCGGCCACGCTCAGGGTGACGGTCGAGCCGATGTCGGCCGAGGTGCCCACCGAGGGCGCGACCACGGCCACGGTCCCGGGGGTGAGCTTCTCGTCCACCGTGTCGCGACCGCGCTTGCTCTTGAGGCCCATGCCCTTGAGCAGCGCTGTGGCATCCTCGTAGCTCATGCCCTCCACGTCCGGGATGGTGACGGTGCTCTTGCCGTCCTCGTCCGCGGGGCCACCGTTGTCGCCGCTCGGGCTCGGTCCCGCGGACACCACGAGGTCGATGGACGACCCGCGCGTCCTCTTGCTTCCCGCAAACGGTGCCTGGCTGATGACCGTGCCCGCGGGCACGCTGCTGGAGTATGCGTACACCACGTCGTCCTGCACAAAGAAGTTCGTCGCGAGGATGGCGTTGGCGGCGTCCGCCTTCGTCTTCCCCACGAGGTTGGGAACCTCCTGCGTCTTCTGCGTCACGACGCCCACCACGATCGTGACGGTCCCGTTGTGTGAGGTCGTCTCGCCGTCGGCAGGGTCTGTCGCCAGCACCCTGCCGTCGTCGTCCACGTTCTGCGTGTCCTCCTCGCGCACCTCCACCTTGAGGCCGCGCTTCTTCAGGAGCGCCTTCGCGCTCTCCTCGGAGTAGCCCACGACGTCGGGCACCTCCTGCCCGGCAAAGAGCCCAAAGCACCTCGTGAGTATGAGCGACGACCCAAACAGGGCTATGGCGAAGACGAGAAGGACGATGCGTATGGCCCCGCGGTGCCTCTTGGCCCAGTCGGACACGCTCTCGCGCTCGTGCGAGGCGTACGCCGCGTGTGGCTTCGGCACGTAGGCGTTGTCGGACGCTGCCGGTGCGTCGGGGGTCGTGGCCGCTTCCGTGGTGGTTGCATCCGCTGCCTCCACGGGCGGAGTTGCCGCTGGTTCCTCCGTGCCCTTGGTGATGTCGATGGGGGCCGTCGTCTCGGGCGAGTCGGACGTGGCCATGTGTGCGGGGGCGGGGGAGGGCGCCTCGGACACCGCTGGTGCTGCCGGTGCCGCCGGGGCGGCGTGCTTGGGGGCCGCACTGTCGGGCGTCGAGCCGTCCCGTGGGGGAACGCCTGTGCCAAGCGGGCTGGCGGAGCTGTCCGGGTCGTTGCCTTCGGTCACGGGATCACCCCAAATCGTCACGAATCAATGTGCCCATTTTAATTCATGATTGCGATTATGCGAAGGTGGCGAAATGCGGGCAGTCCCGCGTCGCGTCAGTCGTCCAGCATGAGCCGCAGGACCACCTCGAGGCCCTGGCGCAGGCTCTTCTTCTCGATCCACTCGCCGCGCGTGTGCAGCTTGGCGCCGCGCACGGTGCCGATGGTGTTGGCGGGCACGCCGAGCGAGAGCGGGATGTTCGCGTCGGTCGATGCCGGCTTCAGGTCCGGCTCCTGGCCCGTGACGCGCTTCACGATGCGCGCGCTGCGCTCCGTCATCCGCTTGAGGGCCTCCGCGTCCACGCCCTGCGCGCTCGGGCGCACGCCCAGCGTCGTGACGGTGACCTTGCCCGCCTCGTCGCGCAGCGCGAGCTCTCGGCGGTGCCGCTCGATCACGGCGTTAAAGAAGGAGCGCATGACCTCGATGTTCTCTGTGGAGGAGGAGCGGAACTCGAACTTCGCCATCGCGTGGGAGGGGATGGAGTTGATGGTGGTGCCGCCCTCGATCTTGCCCACGTTCATGGTGGTGTGGGCGCCGTCCATCACGTCGATGGGCGGGTTGATGCGATAGAGGTCCTCGATGATCGAGCAGACCTCCTCGATGGCGTTCGCGTTGCCGTAGTCGTGGTACGAGTGGCCGCCCGTGCACTCCACGTCGATCTGGTAGCGCTCGGACGCGACGCAGACGGATATGCACTGCGGCAGGTACAGGTCAAAGGAGAAGTACCTGTCGACCCACTCGCCCACCTCGCCAAACAGGTCGCGCGTGCCGTCCAGGTTGCCCAGGCCCTCCTCGCAGGTGTTCGCCACGATGAGGATGTTACCCTTGCGCGTGGCGCGCTCGCGGGCCAGGGGGTTCTGCAGCAGGAACTTTGTCGCCATCAGCAGGTTGACGAGGTTCGCGGTGTCATCGCCCACGCCGGGCGCGTACATGCGCTCGTCGTCCTCGCGCAGCGGCAGTTCGTCCTCGTCCGCAAAGACGACGTCCATGTGGGCGGCGTACATCGTGAGTGTGCGGTTCTTCACGTGCTCGGCCAGGGTCTGCGCGTCGCCGCTCGCCTTGCGCTCCGCACGCGGGTTCGCGAGCAGGCAGATCACGTTCTTCTCGTCGTCTATGCGAACGTAGCGCGCGCCGTGGGCGTGGAGCCATCCCGCGATGAAGCTCGCGCGCCGCTCCTCGTGGTGCGACGGCGCGGGAATCCGCGCGAGCGTCCTGAGCAGCTCGAGCTCCTCTGCGTGCGAGTCACGCACGTAGCGCCTGATCGCGTTGGCGAAAATGAGGTCCATCTACATCGCTCTCCTCACGGCATCCTTCCAGCCGGCCAGAAGTCCATTCACCTCGCTTTCATCCATGGTAGGCGTAAACACGTCGTCGGAGGACCTCAGGGCGAGAAGTTCATCGGTCGAGTTCCAGAAGCCGCTTGCCAGGCCCGCGAGGTACGCGGCGCCCAGGGACGTGGTCTCGATGTTCTTGGGGCGGCGGATGCTGGCGCCGAGGATGTCCGCCTGGAACTGCGTGAGGAAGCCGTTGCGCGAGGCGCCGCCGTCCACGTTGAGCTCGGACAGGCGCACGCCGGCGTCGGCCTCCATGGCGCGGGCCAGGTCGTACGTCTGGAACGCCAGCGCCTCGAGCGCCGCGCGCGCGATGTGGGCGGGCGTGGTGCCGCGCGTGATGCCGCAGATGAGGCCGCGGGCGTCGGGGTTCCAGTAGGGGGCGCCCAGGCCCGTGAACGCCGGCACGATGTACACGCCGCCGGTGTCCGGCACGCTCTTGGCGAGGAACTCCGTCTCCTCGGCCGTGCGGATGAGGTGCATCTCGTCGCGCAGCCACTGGATGAGGGCCCCTGCCACAAAGACGCTGCCCTCCAGCGCGTAGTGGGTCTTCTGGCCCGGGGGCGTCGCCGCGATGGTCGTCACGAGGTTGTGGGAGGATGCCTTGGCCTCCGTGCCGGTGTTCATGAGCAGGAAGCAGCCCGTGCCGTACGTGTTCTTGGCCTGGCCGGGCTCGAAGCAGCACTGGCCAAACAGGGCGGACTGCTGGTCGCCCGCGACGCCGCAGATGGGGATGCCCGCCGGGACGCCGGGGTAGCTCGTCTCCCCAAAGAGCGAGGCGGAGGGCCTGACCTCGGGCATCATGGACGCCGGGATGCCAAACAGGTCGAGGAGCTCCTGGTCCCAGCAGCCCTCGTGGATGTTGTACAGCATGGTGCGACTCGCGTTGGTGGGGTCCGTGGCGTGCACGAGGCCGCCCGTGAGCACCCACACGAGCCACGTGTCCACCGTGCCAAACACGAGCTCGCCGGCCTCGGCGCGCTCGCGGGCGCCCTTCACGTTGTCGAGCAGCCACTTGATCTTGCTGGCCGAGAAGTACGCGTCCGGAAGGAGGCCCGTCTTGCGTTGCACCATCTGGCGCACCTCGGGCGTGCCGCACAGCTCCTCGATGATGGGGGCGGTGCGGCGGCACTGCCACACGATGGCGTTGTGGATGGGCTCGCCGGTGCTGGGGTCCCACACGATCGTGGTCTCGCGCTGGTTGTCGATCCCGATGGCGGCCACGTTCTCCGCCGTGAGCGCGTGGCGGGTCACAAGCTCCGTCAGGCTGCCGAGCTGCGAGTATAGGATCTCCTGCGGGTTGTGCTCGACCCAGCCGGGCTTGGGGAATATCTGCGGGTAGCTGCGCTGGACGCAGTCGACCATGCGCCCGGCGTGGTCCACGAGGACCGACCTGGAAGAGGTCGTGCCCTGGTCCAAGGCGATCACGTACTTCTCGCTCATGCGACGTCCTCCCTCTTGCGCGTGGCCCCGGACCTCTGGTCGAGCCAGGCCAGGACCAGCTGGTACACCTCGGGGGCGTCGTCCTCGTTCAGGATCTCGTGGCGCATCCCCTGGAACAGCCTCACGGTCACGTCGGTGGAGCCGGCCTTGCGCGCGAGCTCGGCCGACGCGGTGACGCCGCGGCCCATGTCACCCACCGGGTCCTCGGCGCCGGATATGTAGAGCAGCGGCAGCGCGGGCGGGACGCGCCGCGCGCACTCGGGCGTGCAGACCTCGGCCGTGAGCTCCATCAGCGCGGCGTAGCCGCCCGCGGAGAACATGAAGCCGCAGGCGTCGTCCGCGATGTAGGCGTCCACGTTTGTCTGGTTGTGCGAGAGCCAGTCAAAGTCCGTGCGGCGCGCGGGCACCTTCTTGGCGTAGGAGCCATCGGCCATGGCGTGCAGGAGTCTGCTCTTGGCGTCGTCCCCGCGCACGCGGGCGATCAGGCGCGCCAGGGCGTTGCCAAACCGCGACATGCGCGGGTCCACGTAGCCCGTGCCGCAGATGACGGCACCGTCTATGGCGTCGCCGTGGTGCGAGGCGTAGCTGCGCACCACGAAGCTCCCCATGGAGTGGCCAAAGGCAAAGCACGGCGTCCCCTCCGCGCACCAGGACATGGCGAGCCGCCGCAGGCGCTCCACGTCCTCCACCAGGTACGTTGCGCCGCCGTGGGCGGGCAGGCACCCCCAGCGCTCGCGCGGGGCGCTGCTGCCGTGGCCGATCTGGTTGTGGCCGCACACCAGGTAGCCGTGTGATGCGAGCCAGCGGGCAAAGGCATCGTAGCGCTCGATGTGCTCGGCCATGCCGTGCACCAGCAGCACCACGGCCGTGGGGCGCTCGTCCGATTGGTCGCGCGGGTCGCGCTTCCACCACGCGTACCCCCTGACCGTCGTGCTCCCGTCCGAGGACTCGAACGAGACGTCGTACCTCCCGACCCCAGGACCGGACATGTGCCCCTCCTCACGGCTCGACCTCGCATCGGTCATGAAGTATACGGGCGGTGTAAGGCGCGGACGGCGCCGCGTACGCGAAGTGTCGCGAGCCATCGCCGTGCGGACGCGCCGGGGGAGAAGGACGCGCGCCCACTGCCGCGGCGGGCCCTAGCGCGCGCCGTCCCTGAGCACGCGGCCGAGCGGCCTGCCCGAGGGCTCCCACGTGGGGATGGCGAGCGCGTCCGCGTTGGTGGCGACCACGACGTTGTTGTCCTCCAGGTCCGGGTCGTCCGGCGAGCAGGGGATCACGCACACGTGCGCGAACGTTGTGGCGAGCGTGGCGCACACGTCGCGCAGCGGCTGCGAGCGCCTGCCCTCGAGCGCGGACACCACGTTCGATAGGTAGACGCCGCCGGGCGCGAGCCGCGCCGCGATGGCGCGCGTGGCCTCCACCGTGGCGAGGCCTGACGCGGGCACCCGGGCGCCAAAGCAGTCGTTCGCGATCACGTCGTAGGCGGCGCGGCCCCGGCCTGATTCCAAAAACGCCCGTGCGTCCTCGTTGTAGGTGCGCAGGCGCGAGGCGTCCTCGCCCAGCCGGTCGAGCAGGAAGTAGCGCCGCGCCAGCTCGGACACGGCCGGGTCCACCTCGACCACGTCGACCGTGACGGCATCGTCGTGCGCCACGAGGTACTTGGGGAAGGCGTAGCCGCCCCCGCCCAGCATGAGCGCGCGTGGGGAGGCAATGCCCAGCTCCGTGATGGCGTCCGCAAAGAGCCGGTGGTAGGGAAAGACGAGCTCCGCCCAGCCCTCGTCCAGGTAGGTCGCGCTCTGCCACGTGCCGGACACCTCCAGCACGCGCACGGGCACGCCGTCCGAGTCATGCATGTCCACCACGCGGGCGCGGCCGAACATCGTGCGCGCCGACGCGACGACCTTCCGGTCGCCGGCGAGGCGCTCGGCCATGGCTGCGAGCCATGCCACGAGGGCGTCCTGGGGTCGAGGCGTCATGTTCTTCTCCTTAACTGCGCCGTGCGTGGGTAGAAACTAGCATAGTTGCTTTGCGGCGCGGCTCGCTGGCGCGTTGCTGCCGCGTGCCGCCGCGCGCGGGCGGGGGACTGGAATCGCGGGGCCCCAAGGGCTACCGTAGGCGGTGTCGCGGGATCGTCCCGGCGCCGGCAGGAGGGAATCAAGATGTCGATAGGCCTGCACTGCTCGGACTGCATCTTCAGTTCGTTCTCGTACAACAAGGGGCTGGACAAGTGGCAGGGCGCGTGCAGCCGCGGCTACACGCTGGCCGACCCGCACGTGTACACCAAGCCCGACATGTTCTTCGCAAAGCGGCCGCGCGACCTGGTGCCGCTCACGGACCCGTGGGGCAAGGAGTACCTGCGCACGGACAACATCTGCAAGCAGTTCCTGCGGCCCACGGACGCCACGCCGGAAAAGCGTCGCGAGTGGGAGATGCGCCGCGAGCGCGAGGCGGGCGAGAAGGACGGTGGTTTCGACGCTTAGGCTGGTACATGGCTCGGTGGTGGACCAACGGGTCGACGCCATCGTGAACGCCGCAAACCACACGCTGCTGGGCGGCGGAGGGGTCGACGGCGCCATCCACCGCGCCGCTGGCCCGCGCCTGCTGGAGGAGTGCCGCACGCTGGGCGGCTGCGCCACCGGCGAGGCCAAGGCCACGGGCGCGTACGACATCACGTGGGCGCGCCACGTGATCCACACCGTGGGGCCCGTGTACAGCGCGTCGCGCGCCGGGCAGTGCAGGCGCGAGCTGGAGTCGTGCTACCGGCGCTCCGGCGAGCTCGCGCTGGGGCTGGGCGACAGGTCCATCGCGTTTCCGGCCATTTCCTGCGGCGTCTACGGGTACCCGCTCGAGGAGGGGCTCGAGGTCGCGATCAAGGAGCTCGCGTCCCTCTCGCCTAGGTTCGACCTCGTGGTGTTCGCGCTCTTCCGCTCTAACGAATTCGAGCTCGCCCGCGAGGTTGCGGACGAGCTCTATGGGACGTACCTCGATGGCGGCCAGGTGACCGTCAGGACGTAGCGGGCTGCGCGTGCGGCCCCGCCGTGGCCTAGGAGCGCGCCTTGGCGCCGCCGGGGATCTCGCCGCCGCAGTGCGGGCAGCGCGTGGCGCCGGCCTTGACCTCCTCCAGGCAGTGCGGGCACACGGGGGCCGCGGCCTTCTCTTCCTCCTTCTTGGCGTGCGTGAGCTTGGCTGTGGCCTCGCTGAAGCGGTTCACGCTCTTGATGAGGCAGAACACGATGAACGCCACGATGAGGAAGTTGATGACGGAGCTGATGAAGGCGCCAAAGTCGATCTTGGTGCCGGGGACCACGAGGCCCGAGATCTCCGTCCCGCCGCCCGTGAGGAACGTGATGAGCGGGTTGATGATGTTGTCCGTGAGCGACGTGACGATGCCCGTGAAGGCGCCGCCGATGATGACGCCGACGGCCATGTCCATCACGTTGCCGCGGCTGATGAACTCCCTGAACTCCTTTACGAACTTGCTCATGCGCTACCTCCTGGGTCTTGTGAGCTCGTCGGTGTCGAGCCAAATGGTTATGGGGCCGTCGTTTGTGAGGCTGACCTGCATGTCCGCGCCAAACGTGCCGTGGCCCACGTGGCGGCAGTCGGCGGCGGCGATCCTGAGTAAGCGCTCGTAGAGCCGCTTGCCCAGCTCGGGCGGGGCGGCGTCCGTGAAGGAGGGGCGCCTGCCGCGGCGGCAGTCCGCGTAGAGCGTGAACTGGCTCACGACGAGCACCTCGCCGTCCACCTGCTCGAGCGAGAGGTTCATCTTGCCCTCCGCGTCGTCGAACACCCTGAGGTGGAAGATCTTCTCCCACAGGAGCTCTGCCTCGCGCTCCGTGTCATGGGGTCCCACGCCGAGAAGGACGAGGAAGCCCTTGCCGCAGCTTCCCACGAGGTTCCCGTCGACCGTGACGGAGGCGCCGCTCACGCGCTGGAGGCACGCCCTCACTGCTGCGCACCGTCCTCGGGCTCGGCCTCGGGGAGCCTGATGCCGTAGATCGCGGAGAACTTCTGCAGCAGGTAGTCCGTGTAGTACGACGCGTCGAACGGCTTGCCGCAGGCGTCTTGGATGAGCTCCGAGGAGTCCTTGGCGCGGCCGTACTGCCAGATGCGGGTGCGCAGCCACTCGCGGACGGGTGCGAGGTTGCCCTGCGAGAGCAGGCCCTCCCAGTCCATCCCCTCGGATATCATCTGGTGGCGCAGCTGCGCGCCGATGGCGCTGCCGAGCGCGTAGGTGGGGAAGTAGCCAAACAGGCCGTCGGACCAGTGGGAGTCCTGCAGGCACCCGTGCGTGTCGTCCGGGACGGTCACGCCCAGGTACTCCTGGTACTTCTCGCCCCAGACGGTCGGGACGTCCTTGGCGGTTATCTGGCCCGAGAAGAGCATCTGCTCGATCTCGTAGCGCACGAGGACGTGCAGCGGGTAGGTGAGCTCGTCGGCCTCCGTGCGGATGAGCCCTCCCTCGGCGCGGTTGACGGCCAGGTAGAGCTGGTTGGGCGTGACGCGGCCGAGCTGCCCGCGGAAGTGGCTGGCCATGGCCTTGAGCAGCGGGCCCGCAAAGGCGCGGCTGCGCCCCACGTAGTTCTCGAAGAAGCGGGACTGCGCCTCGTGCATGCCGGCGGAGGTGCCGCCCTTGAGGGACGTGTAGTTGTACGCGGGGTTGACGCCGCACTCGTAGAGCGTGTGGCCGCCCTCGTGCAGCATCGTGAACACGTTGGAGACGACGTCGTTCTCGTACACGTGCGCCGCGATGATGGCGTAGTTGGTCGTGAGCGCGTCCGAGAACGGGTGCTCCGTGGACGTGACGAAGAGCGCGTCGCGGTCGAGCCCCTCCAGGTCCACGAGGTCGCTCGCGAGCGCCCACTGGCGCCTCTCGTCGAAGCGGCCCTCGATCACGGAGCGGTCCGGCTGCCAGCCGATGCGCCTGATTTCCGCGTAGAGCGGCACGACGATGCCCTTGACCTGGCCAAAGAGCTCGTCGTAGAACCTGCGGTCGCAGCCGTGCTCAAAACGGTCGAGCCAGACGTCGTACGGGTCGGCCTTGGGGTTCTGGTGGCGGGCGATCTCCTTGGCGGAGGCGACCAGGCGGTCGAGGTACGGCTCGAACGACGCGAAGTCGTTTTCGGCCTTGGCGCGGTGCCAGACGCTGCTGGCCTGCGCGAGGAGCCGCGTGTGCTCCATCTGCAGGTCGTCCGGGATGCCGACCATCTGCTCGCGGTCGCGCGAGAGGACCTTGACCTGCGCCTTGCGCGTGTCGTCCAGGAGGTCCGGCATGGCCTTCAGGCGGTCCAGGAGGGCGCCCGTCTCGGGGTTGCAGAGCAGCTCCTTGTCCTCCTGCTCCAGGATGGCCTGGGCCTCGCCGCGGTCGGACACGGCCTTGGCCGGGTCGATCGAGGGACCGTAGCACGAGATGCCGATGCGCGCGTAGCGGTGCGCGTACAGGTGGCGCTCGAGGTCGTCGAGGGCGGCGATGTCCTCCTTGGGGTTGCTTATGGCAGCCGGTGCCGGGCGCTTTGGCTTGCCGATAGCCTCGCGGCCGTCGGAGGGCTGGGGCGCGGGGGCCGCCTTCTGCCTGTCGGGGGCGGGGCCGTCCGCGGCGGGGGCGGAGCCGGCGCTCGCGACCTCCTGCTGATACATCCGCTCCACGGCGTCGGCCGCGCCGACCGGCTGTGCGGGGGCCTTTGCCTCGCCGCTGCCTGCCTGGGAACCCTCCGCCTGCTGCGCGTCCAGGTTGGGGCCGCGCTCTATCTTGATGTCGCCGTCGTCCACCGGCTCGCCGTCGACGACGGGCGCCGGGTCCTCGTACTCGTCTTTATGCGCGAAGAAGCTCAGGAACGAGGGAACTGCGCCCGTGCCCGCGGACCTTCTTGCGTCGGGCTTGCGCTTGGAATCATCTGATGCCATGTTCTTCTCCTTGGCTGCGCGGCCTGCGCCGCATGGGTGGGCGCCGACCGTGGCTTGGGTGCTACTGATGCACAAGTCTAGCGGTATTCCCGCTGCCCGTGAGCCGCGAGTGGTTGCATTTCGACGGGACGCCCACGTGGGTCGCGGGCGCGCGACGGGCGTTGGGGCTCGCCTGTCGACGGCGTGCGATTCTGGGCGAGCGCGGCCGTCCGTTGCGCGATACTTTGGGGAGGAGAAGATCGCGTCCGGCGGGCGTGCGCCCGCCTCGGGAAGGAGTGCCCATATGAGTTGCGTCCTGGGAATCGACGTTGGTGGTACGAGCATCAAGGCGGGCCTGTTCACGCCCGAGGGGAAGCTCGTGGACGTGAAGAAGATTCCGACGGGGGCCATCGACGACGAGAAGGCCTTCGCCGAGGTGTGCTCGGGCCTCAACGCGCTCGTCGTGGGCGGCGGCTACCTGCCCGACGACGTGACGGCCGTGGGCCTGGACATCCCGGGACCGGTGGACGACCAGGGTCGCGTGGGCATGCTCCCCAATATCAGGCTCGACCCGGACGGCCTGAAGCTCGCCATCAAGCACGAGTTTGCCAACGCGACGCTCGCCTTCGTGAACGACGCGAACGCGGCAGCGCTCGGCGAGCTGTGGCAGGGCTCCGCGCGCGACCTGTCGAGCTTCGTGATGGTCACGCTGGGCACGGGCGTCGGCGGCGGCGTGGTGTGCGGCGGCAGGCTCGTGTCCGGCGCGTTTGGCGCGGGCGGCGAGATCGGCCACATCACCGTCAACAAGGGCGAGACGCGCGTGTGCGGCTGCGGCCGCAGGGGCTGCCTGGAGCAGTACGCGTCCGCCACGGGCATCGTCTGGCTGTACCAGCAGGCGTGCAAGGCCGACGGCGGCGAGCACCCCAAGCCCGAGCACGCGACGGACACCATCACCGTGTTCGACGCGTGCCGCGACGGCGACCCCTGCGCGGAGCGCGCCATCGGGCAGATGTGCGACACGCTGGGCTACGCGCTCGCGCAGATCAGCTGCGTGATCGACCCGGCCGCGTACCTCATCGGCGGCGGCGTGGCGGGCGGCTTCGACCTGTTTGCCGAGAAGCTCGCGGCCTCGTTCAGGTCGTACTGCCTCTCCACCAGCGCGAGCGCGCGCATCCTGCCATGCAGCCTTGGCAACGAGGCCGGCATGTACGGCGTGGCGTACGCGGCGCTGGAGGAGGCCGGCAAGCAGGCAAAGCAGGGGGCCGCGGACAAGGCGGAGTGAGCCCCGCGCCCGCGCCGCTGGGAATGTTAAATGACCATTAAACCGTAACCAGGCCTGCAATTGGAATATTTGTGTTCCTTCATGCCCGCTCACGGATACAATTGAATCAAGTTAAGCGTTTGGTACCCGTTGTTGCCAAAGGAGACTGTAATGGCAGATTTCGTAAAGGCGTCCCACGTATTTGTCGCTAACCCCGCAAAGACCGTAGACGAGGCACTCGAGTTCTTCTCCAAGAAGATGGTCGAGCTAGGCTATGCCGACGACGAGAAGGCCGTGCTGGACGCCTTCAAGGCCCGCGAGTCCGAGGGCACCACGGGCATGTCGGACGGCTTCGCCATTCCGCACGCCAAGAGCGACGCCATTAAGCAGGACACGGTCCTCGTGGCGAAGTTCGCCGGCGACATCGAGTGGGAGTCCATGGACAAGAAGCCCATCAAGGTCGCCATTGCCATCTGCACGCCGGCGAGCGAGGGCGGCGCCACGCACCTGCAGCTCCTGTCCGACGTGGCCATCATGCTCACCAAGGAGTCGTTCAGGAGCGACCTGCTGGCATCCGACGACCCGGAGAAGATCGCCAAGGTCGTGAACGGCTGCTTCGAGTAGCGCAACGACGCAAGCCAGACATGGGGGGAGGGGCCCGACCGCACTGGTCGGGCCCCTCCCTGCGTTTGCGATGGTGGCGCGGCCGCCCCGGCGGTGGCGCGGCCGGATGCGGTTAGGACTCCTCGTTGCGCGAGAAGAACTCCGCAGCGTTCTGGAAGAACATCCGCTCCGCGACGTCCTCGCCAAAGCGGCCTGCGACCTGCGCGCGGAATGCGGGGAGGTCTGACGCGCCGCCCAGCCAGGACGGGGTCGCGGACCCGTCGAAGTCGCTGCCGAGGGCGATGACCTTCTCGCCCCCAAGCTCCAGGAAGTGGTCGATGTGGTAGCTCAGCTCGTCGAAGGTGAGCTCGGGAC
>QOUO01000060.1 GCA_003862195.1 Coriobacteriaceae bacterium
GCACGTCGTCCGCATGGAGCGGCGCGTTCTCCGCAATGGTCTGGACCGCGATGGAGCTTGCGACCTCGCCGGCTGCGTGGCCGCCCATGCCGTCGCACACGGCGAACACGGGTGCCTGCACGAGGAATGAGTCCTCGTTGTGGCTCCTCACAAGCCCGATGTCCGTGCGCGAGCCCCAGGCGAGCCTGCCGTCCGAGCCTTTCTTCGAGTCCGTGCCCTCGCGGTTCTCGACCGGAATCGTGTCATGGCCCGGGCTGTTGACGGGCTTCTTGTCCCCATGACTCACGACCTTTGCGTAGAGGCTCTCCCTATGCAAAGGCAACGGCTTGAGTTTGAGCTTCCTCATCGACGGCTCACATGCATGATCGCATCGCCCACCTGGACCTCGTCACCGTCGCGCAGCGTGACGGGCTGGCCGCCGATGGGGCGGCCGTTGACGAGGGTGCCGTTCTTGGAGTTGAGGTCCTCGAGCACGAGCGCCGGGCCCTGGAGGGTGAAGCGCGCGTGTGTCGCGGAGACGAAGGGCTCGTTGATGACGATGTCCGATGAGGGACTGCGGCCCACGACGACGGGGCCCAGGATATCTACGTGGAGGCCCCTGAGCGCCTTGGAGCCCTTCTCCACGTCAACGGACCAGATGGCCGCGTCACGACGCTGGCCGCGCACGAGGCCGATGCCGGTCTTCATGACCGCAAAGAGGAAGGCGTAGAGAAGGACGACCAGCAGGATCCTGCCTACGAACAGAATGAGGTCGATCATGCGTGGTTCTCCCTGAACTCTAGGTTGACGAGACCCAGGGTGATGAGGTCGCCGTCAGCAAGCGTGCAAGAGGACACCTCGGCGTCGTTCACCATGGTGCCGTTGGTCGAGTTGAGGTCGGTGATGTGCCACTGCCTGCCGTCGTACGAGAGCTCGGCGTGGTGGCGCGACACGTTGGGGTCGTGCAGGACGATGCCGTGCGGCGTGCGCTCGCGACCGATCATCGTGGTGGGGGCGATGCCCGTGTAGGTGCGGCCAGTCTGGTGGTTGATGAGCAGGCAGGTGGCGGCGTCGGGCTCCTGGGCCTGCGCCACGGTGGCGTTGCGCTGCGGGTTCACCAGGGGGACGTTGCGGCGCTGCGTGACGGGGACCTCCTCCGCCGCCGGCTCGGGCGCCGGCCGCGCGGGGACGTCCTCGGGGTGCACGAAGTCCGTGGGGATGACGTTGAGGCCGGCGGACGCGTCCGCGATGGGCTCGACGGAGGGAGCGAACTCCTCGTGCATGAGTCCGTCGATGCTGTCGCGCGTTATGGGCTCGGGGTCCTGCGGCACGGCAGGCTGCACGGGCGCGGGAGCGGGCGCGGGCATGGGTGCCGGCTGGACGCCACGACGCGCGTTGCGCTCGCGGCGCGCGGCACGTCCGCGGGCGGGGCGCTTGGGCTCCGGCGCAGGCTCGGGCGTGGGGCTCAGCTGGTTGGCCGCGCCGCCCAGGCCGATGGAGCTGGAGAGAAACGCGTCCTCCTCGGCCCGCAGGCGTGCGAGGGTGTTGGCGTCCACGTTCTCCGCAAACACGGCAAAGCGGCCGCTCTTGAGGGAGGGGTCGATCATGAAGCGCGCGAGCGGCTTGCCCACGAAGACGTAGCCCTTCGTCTGGGCCTGGGCCTCCACAAAGGCCACGATCTCGGCCGTGAGCTGGGCGTACAGGGGACGCATGGCGGCGTCATCGGCCGCGGAGACCAGGATGGTGTACAGCGCCGGCGCGGTGTTGATGCCGTCGATCTCAAACGTCTCGTTCTCCATCTCGCGCGTGGCGCGCTTGGCAAGCTTCTTGAACGAGAACGGTTGCGTATATCCCTGCGGAGCGGCGCCAAAGGCATCCCCGACGCGGCTCTCGAACGTCTTAAGCAAGTTCATCTATATCCTCAACCTCCCCGTCCGCGTCGAGCGGACCCACCAGGTTGGTGGCTATGCACATGAGCAAACATAAGATTATCGCACTGAGGGCGTATTCCCACGTGGGGGGCATCCATATACCGCCATTCTCCACTCTGAGGGCGATGACCTGCGCGGCAATAAGAATGACGGTACCAAGGATCTGTCCCGCGATACCAGACGCCACCGTGCCCCTCCAGCGGTACAGCTTGGAGGCAGCCCCGGCGGCAACGCAGCATCCCAGCAGCAGGAGCCAGAACGAGGGCAAAGCCAGCTGGGGGAGAAGTACGGCAACCGTGGCGGAGGCGTCAAACCGCGCCTGCACCGCCGTCAGGAATAGCGCCCGCCACGCGTAGGCGACGCCCGCCGTCGCGGCGGCCTGTGCGGGCGGCAGGCAGAAGCCGGCAAGCGCGCTGGCGCAGGCGGCCTGCCCCGTCGCGCAGGGCAGGAGCACGGCCGACGTGGAGAGGTGCTCCCTCGTGCCCACGGGGATCCACCAGCACAGGAAGCCCACGGTGCAGGCAAGTGGCAGCAACACCGCAGCGGCGGAGCCCGCGCCCGCGGTGCCGAGCAGCGCCGCGGCAAGCGCGAGCATCACGAGCGCCGCGCCAAGCGGGGGCCACGCGGCCGCCGCCGCGGCGCAGGCGACCGTGCCGCCCCACGTCATCGTGGGGTCCGCCGCGATTGCCGGTGCCACCTGGTAGACGGTCACCGCCGTGAGCGCCGCGGCAAGACCCCGCTCGCAGGCACCCGAAAGCCAGGGGTACCTATAGAGGAGCGGCAGCTCCTCCGGCTTGAACTCGTCCGAGCGGCGCGCCTCGTCCTTCTCGTCCTGGTTCATGAGCTCGCGGATCGACTGGGCGCCCACGTCGGGGTCTCCCAGGCCAAACACCACCTCGTTGGCGAACGCCTCCACGGAGGGAATGCGCTGCGTGATGCGCGGGTCCAGCGCCTGCATGATGGCCTCCTCGGCCATGCCCGCAAAGGCAGGGTCAAGCTTGCCGAGCGGCACCTTGGGCCCGCGCTCGATCTTGCGGAGCGACTCCTGCGCCGTCTTTGCCGCAAAGGGGTCCTCGCCGGTGAGCGCCTGCCAAACCACGACCGCGAGCGAGAAGATGTCCGTGCGCTCGTCCACCATGCCGCCCTCGATCTGCTCCGGCGGCATGTAGCCCACGGTGCCGCCGCGCGCGCCGCCGTATCCCGCGGCGGAGGCCAGCATGGCCATGCCAAAGTCGCAAAGCTTTATGGCACCCGAGTGCTCGATCATGATGTTCGACGGCTTGATGTCCAGGTGCAGCACGCCGTTCTCGTGCGCGAAGGAAAGCGCCTTGGCAACCTCCTGCACCAGGTAGGCGCACTCGTCGCCGGTGAGGGTGCCGCCCTCCACGCGCGCGAGGAACTCCTGCAGCGTGAGCCCGTCCACGTACTCCATCACCAGGTAGGCAAAGGACCGGTCCACCTCGAAGTCGAACATCGTGACGATGTTGGGGTGCGCGAGCATGCTGGAGGTGCGGGCCTCACCAAGCGCCTCCTCGATGGTCGAGGTGCCGGCCACTGTGCCGCCCTGCGTCATGAGCGGGATACGCTTGATGGCCACGCGCCGCTGGAGCCGCGTGTCCCAGCAGGTCAGGACCGTGCCAAAGCCGCCCGTGGCGTCCTGCGCCATGATGCGGTAGCGCCCGAGCAAAAGCGTCGGGCGCGTCTGCTCGCGGCCCTGCGCCGCTACGCGCTGACTCTGTTGGAGGTTGCTGTCACCCACGACGCCATCCTTGTCCGGCTCTGTCGCATTTATTGGCGTGATGAATGCCCGTGTGCAGACATTGTACTGTCGCCACGTGCGGGCGAGAAAGACGTGCCGCCCCGCTCGGGCACATTTCACCATATGCGCGTCATGCGGCTTTGAAACTCACAAAAATATTCCCTTGCCAAACGGATGAGAGTTGGTCTAGAATCTGGTCCTACGCGGGCGTGGCGGAATTGGCAGACGCGTACGGTTCAGGTCCGTATGAGAGCAATCTCATGAAGGTTCAAGTCCTTTCGCCCGCACCATTGAGCTTGAAGCCCCCTGTCGGCACGTCCGACAGGGGGCTTTTCCTTACGCGCGGGGCGCACGTCGCCGCAGCTAGCTGCAACAAAAGCCCCGCCGCGGGCACTTTGGTGCACCTGCGGCGGGGCTGCGTCTGCGGTGGGCGTTCTTCTCGCCCGTGGGCCGGTTGGGCTAGTGGTTGTCCTCGTCGAACTCGCTCCAGCCACTCTCGTCATCGCTGTCGTCAAACAGGTCCCAGTCGTCCGGAGACTTCTCGTGGTTGTGGTAAAGCTTGCGCGTCTTGCGCTCCAGCACGATGGAGATGACGAGGAAGAGCAGGATGCCGCCCACGATCAGCACGAGCACTCCCGTGCGGTCGTTGAACAGCCAATCGAAGAAGTTGCCAATCTGGCTCATGGCATGGCCTTTCTATAGCGAGTTCGTTAGTCGGGTTACAAAATGCATGATTTTGAACAACAAGTATATACTTGAGCAGCTGTACTGAGGCCCGCGTCCGCGAGCCGTCGCATACCTATACAAAGGGGAAACGAGATGCTCGACATCAAGTTTGTACGCGAAAACCCTGACGTGGTCGACAAGTCCTGCGCCTCCCGCCAGAACGCCCACTGGGACAGGGAGAAGTTCTTCGAGCTCGACGAGGAGCGTCGCAAGGTCATCGCTGAGGTGGAGAGCCTGCAGGCCGACCGCAACGCCGCATCCAAGCAGATCGGTCAGCTCATGCGCGAGGGCAAGAAGGACGAGGCCGAGGCAGCCAAGGCAAAGGTCGCCGCAAACAAGCAGCGCATCGCGGATCTGAGCGAGAAGCGCAACGACGTCGACAAGCAGCTCTTCGACCTCGTGGCGGCCATCCCCAACATCCCGCACGAGTCCGTCCCCTACGGCGTGGACGATTCCGACAACCCCGAGGTCCGCAAGTGGGGCGAGCCCACCAAGTTCGACTTCGAGCCCAAGGCGCACTGGGACCTTGGCCCCAGCACCGGCATGATCGACTTCGAGCGCGGCATCAAGCTCGCCGGCACCAGGTTCTACCTGCTGGGCGGCGCCGGCGCCCTGATGGAGCGCGCGCTCATCAACTTCTTTATCGACACGCACGTCAAGGCCGGCTTCACGGAGTGGTGGCCCCCCGTCATCACCAACTATGACAGCCTCTTTGGCACGGGCCAGCTCCCCAAGTTCGACGAGGACCTCTACCACGTCTCCGGCGGCATGTACCTGATCCCCACGGCCGAGGTCATGCTCACCAACATCCACCGCGGCGAGGTGCTCGACGGCTCCAAGCTGCCGCTCTGGTACACCGCGTTCACGCCCTGCTTCCGCGAGGAGGCCGGTTCCGCCGGTCGCGACACCCGCGGCATCATCCGCGTGCACGAGTTCGACAAGGTAGAGATGGTCAAGTTCGCCAAGCCCGAGGACTCCATGAACCAGCTCGAGTCCATGGTGGCCGAGGCCGAGCGCGTGCTGCAGCTGCTCAAGCTCCCGTACCACGTGGTGACCCTCTGCACCGGCGACCTGGGCTTCTCTGCCACCAAGTGCTACGACCTCGAGGTCTGGCTCCCCAGCTACAACAACTACAAGGAGATCTCCTCCTGCTCCAACTGCTGGGACTTCCAGGCGCGCCGCGCGAACATCAAGTACAAGGATCCCGCGGAGTTCAAGGGCACACGCTTCGTGCACACGCTCAACGGCTCTGGCCTCGCGGTCGGCCGCACCATGGCAGCCATCATGGAGAACTACCAGAACGCCGACGGCTCCATCACGGTCCCCGAGGTGCTGCGCCCCTACATGCGCGACATGGAGGTCATCAAGCCCCTCGCGTAGCGTTCCAGACGGCGCTACGGGCGGCGCCCCCGCCCACGCGCGCGAGAAGAACCACGCCACATAGCTGGACCCAGACCGGGACGGCGCCCATCGCGGGCCCGCCCCGGTCTTCTTATGCGCCGCCATGGCGTGCCGAAAAAATATAGAACACACGTTCTATTTTTGGTCCAAAGAGGGTATCATGTCCTTAACGCAAACCAAGGTCAGAAGGAGGCCGCCATGAAAGACATCCTGCTTGGCATGAGAGGCACAAACGTGCTGCACACCCTCACGATGGGTGAGTCGCGAACGGTTGACCTGTTTGAGGGTGACCAAGGGCTCGAGGTGTGGGAGGAGACCCGTGGCCCCGTGACGTTGGATCTGTTCGGCACTCCCACGCACGTCAATAGGGTTGCGTTGGGCGGGGAGTCTCTCGCGCGTGTCTGTACGCTCTTGGGGCATGCATCTGGCGATGCCGTGGCAGCCTTGTCCGAGTTCTTCCAGAAAGGGGAGAAGACCGCCATGGACCTGATCGACTGGCTTGACCGTGCCGGCATCTCGTACGAGTCGGGAGACTCGCCCGACGGGTTCCTCATATAAAAGAAGAGGCCCCTTTCGGGGCCTCGAATTAACTGGTGCGGCGTATAGGATTCGAACCTATGACGTTCTGATTCGTAGTCAGACCCTCTATCCAGCTGAGGTAACGCCGCATGTGCAAGAGCCCATTGCTGGGCTCCAGAATAATCTGGTGCGGCGTATAGGATTCGAACCTATGACGTTCTGATTCGTAGTCAGACCCTCTATCCAGCTGAGGTAACGCCGCATTGCAGTAATTAAAATGCCACTCATCCGAATCCCCGTCAAGGGTAAATCTCATCTTTTTTAGGATTCAGCCTGGAATGTGTCATCTACCTGCAAGAAAAAGACCCGGCCACGTAAGTGGTCGGGTCCGAATGCTCTGGCGGAGAGCTGGGGATTCGAACCCCAGATAGGATCGCTCCTATACTCGCTTAGCAGGCGAGCACCTTCGGCCTCTCGGTCAGCTCTCCAAATGTCGTGCTTGGCAATAATACCCCACATTGCGCCAATCTCACAACAGTTACTCAAGAAAGAAGTTTTCGGTCACAACCACGTCACGTTTATGGTGCCTCACGGCATCCCACGTGAACCTGTTCGCAAACTCCTCCGCCGAGATGGCCTCGCCCCTCTCGGCAAGGCCGATGAGATTGGCCAGCCGGCCAACGATCGCTTCGGCGCTGATGCCTGCCTCCCTGAGCGAGGAGATGTCGGTGTCGCGGTCACGCTTCGACAGCCTGCGACCATCTGGTGCCACGAGGAGGGGCACATGAGCGCACGAGGGCTCTGGAAGGTGAAGAAGGCGCGCCAGGTAGGTCTGACGGGCAGACGAGGGAAGGAGGTCCCTGCCACGAACGACCTCGTTCACTCCCATGAGGCCATCATCCACAACCACAACGAGCTGATAGGCAAACACCCCATCGCTTCGTCTGATGAGAAAGTCCCCACAGTCTGTCGCGAGGTCCTCGTGGTAGTCGCCATAGACTCGGTCGCGAATGGTGACTTGCCCCTCGGCAGAGCCAGCGTCGGGCACCTTGAGACGCGTGGCTGGATGGCGATGCTTGCTCTTCTCGCGCACCTGGTCCGCGGTCAGGTGGCGGCACGTGCCCTGGTAGACGAACGTGCCGTCCGAGGCGTGGGGTGCCGTGGCGGAATGAAGTTCCGACCTTGTGCAGAAGCAGGGGTACGTGAGGCCCCGGGCGGTAAGGGAGTCGACTGCCTGCTCGTAGATGTCTAGGCGATCGCTCTGGAAGTAGGGTCCCTCATCCCAGTCGAGGCCGAGCCATTCGTAATCGCGCATCAGGTCGTCCGCCACGCGGCGATCCTGTGCCCTGGGGTCGATGTCCTCGATGCGGAGGACCATCCTGCCGTGCTGGGAGCGGACGGAGGCCCATGCGATGAGGGAAGAGAAAGCATTGCCCAGATGTATGTGGCCAGACGGCGTTGGGGCGAAGCGACCCACGGGAAGGGTATGCGCCACGTGGGTCCCCTGAATGCATCCGGTTGTCTGCCTTTGCGTCATCATGCAATACATACTAGCTTCACGACTTGCATGGCATGGAGTCTTTGGCCTTTTGCAAGGCATAAAAGGAAACAATTTGGCATGAACCCGTCATGCGAAAGAATTAGGTAAATTGCACAGTATTGGAATATAAAATAGATATATGCATTTCAGTTCTCTCGAAAATTAGCGTTTACCTTTGAAAACGATTTTTCTACCGTTTATAGAATCAAGAAATTCCTTTACAAAAAGTCCGTCCTGACGGTATAGTCTGGATTCTGTTCTAGAGGGCGGTGCGCAGGCATCGCCTTAAGTGTTTAGAAGACGAAGGAGAGAACATGTCCAAGGCATACGGCAAGCCAAACCGTGTTGTCATTGCCCTCGGCGGCAACGCCCTCGGCAACACCCCCGAGGAGCAGATCGCGCGCGTCCGCGCCGCCGCCCCCACGCTCCTGAGGGTCATCGAGCAGGGCAACGAGATCATCATCACCCACGGCAACGGCCCGCAGGTCGGCATGATCCAGAACGCCTTCGCCTACGCCCACAAGGACGACCCCGACAAGATCCCCGCCATGGACCTGCCCGAGTGCGGCGCCATGTCCCAGGGCTACATCGGCTACCACCTGCAGCAGGCGCTCGGCGTGGCCATGCACAAGGAGTACAAGCGCTGGCACGTCGCCACGGTCGTCACCCAGATCGAGGTCGACCCCGACGACCCGGCGTTCACGCACCCAACCAAGCCCATCGGCGCCTTCATGACCAAGGAGGAGGCCGACGCCGAGCAGGCCAAGCACCCCGACTGGACCATGGTCGAGGACTCCGGCCGCGGCTACCGCCGCGTCGTCGCCTCGCCGCAGCCCAAGAAGATCGTCGAGTACGAGTCGATCCTGAACCTCCTCGACAACGAGTTCATCGTCATCGCCTGCGGAGGCGGCGGCATCCCCGTCGTGCGCGACTACAACGACAAGGGCGCCTACAAGGGCGTCGCGGCCGTCATCGACAAGGACATGGGCGGCGAGCTCCTCGCCGAGGACTGCTCCGCCGACATGCTGGTCCTGCTGACCGCCGTCGACCACGTGGCCATCAACTTCGGCAAGCCCGACCAGGTCGACCTCGAGGACGTCACCGTCGAGGAGGCCAAGCGCTACATCGCCGAGGGCCAGTTCGGCAAGGGCTCCATGGAGCCGAAGGTCAAGGCGGCCGTCAAGTTCGCCGAGTCCCGCGCGGGCCGCACCTGCATCATCGGCTCGCTCGAGAAGGCCGCCGAGGCCATGGCCGGCCTCTCCGGCACCCGCATCCACGCGTAAGCGAGGGCGGAAACATTCGGACCAAAGGGTCCGAACCAGCTCGTAAATGATGGGGTCGCGACTTCGGTCGCGGCCCCATTTCTGTGTTGCGATTGTATGTGGGCGCTGGTCCCGAAGGACTGACTGCGAGAACGACGTGTCCTTCTCGCCTGCATAGGCGGAGGGCGGATAGGTTAGCTGCGCCAGAAGTCCTTCTTGAGCTCCTCGCGGTTGGGCTGCCCGCACTTCTTCATGATGTTGTGTAGGTGAGTTTTTATGGTGCCCTCGGCCAGGACCAGCTGGGTGGCAATCTCTCTGTTTGACTTGCCTTCCACGGCCAGTGCGAGGATCTCCGTCTCGCGCTTTGAGAGGTTATGGGCATTTGCGTATGCCGGGAGCCTGTTCTCGATGTGCTCCACGAGGTTCCTGTTGTGCTTCTGGGCGGAGGCCTGGACCTCGGGCGGCTCGTTGAACCTAAGTGCAAGGTCCTTGACGGTCCAGTAGAGCGTCATGCCGGCTACGAAGATCATCATCACGTTCTCGGAGATGCTGCGGCTCGAAAGGAAGACGCCAGTCAGCACGTCGTTGGATGCCGGTATGGGAGACAGGAGGATGACGTAGGTGTCCTCCGCCAGGATGCAGCAGGTGAAGACGAAGAGGATGGCGAAAATCTTGCGGCGCTTGACCATGCGCTGCTGGAAGATCTCGTCCTTGTTGGTCCTGTACGTCCAGTACGCGTAGCCGAGGCACGCGAAGATCGAGACCTGGCGCATGGTGTAGAAGAGCCACTGCCTTACCGGACCGTAGGGGAGCAGCAGGACGATGAGCGCCTGGATGACGCAGACGACGAGGTTCGGCATGATGGCCTTGCGCGGCTCGCGCACGTCAATCACATCGAAGATGATGAGCCAAAGGCAGCAGAGAATCAAGCCGCCAACGATAATTCTGAAGGCCGGGTTGTCGATCTCGTAGTAGTTGGAGTAGCTGACGACACCGACGTTCTGCAGGAGCCACTCGCCGCCAAATATCTGCGTCAGCTCTACAAAGTAAGCGGCAAAGAAGAGCGCCTGCGGAATGTACTTGAGGCGTCGGGATACGGCAAACGCGGCCATCGAGATCGATGCGGAACTCAGGCAGACGCAAAGCACGATGATGGTGTACACGAAGATGACCGTACTCAACTGCCCATACCTCCGCGCTCGAAGCGGAACCAACATAAGTACTATGTACTATTTGGCGTGAATAGGATATGCAGACCACAAATACGCCATTTGAGGTATTTGGTCACGTGCATTTATCCGAAAAGACGAAATGCTCGCAAACTTGAGGTTGCCTTTGCCAAGATGCGACAAAAACGCCCGCCGTCACCAACGACGAGCCTGGCGGAGGGGAACAAGTACACTTGAGCAACTACCGACGAAGGAGGTCACGTGCCTGACGCAAACATGGAAAATGGGGACTTCGTATTAGGGACGCCCGCGCTCGTCTGCAGGTGGAGGCTGTCGAACAAGACGCTTCCCCTCGAGAACAGGCACTTGCGTGCGCTTGCGGCGCGCAACATAGATGGCGAGGCCATAAAGACGGAGCTCGTCGCGTGGGCCAAACAGCACATAGAGTGGACGCTGCAGGACGGTGCGGTCTCGAACCCCGATGGGGTGCTCATGACGATCGTGGACGAGAACGGCTGCGCAGCGATGTCGGTCGGACCGTACGAGGAGCTTGGCGACACGAGGCTCTCGGCACTTCTCGCCCGTGCAGACCTCGCTCGCAAGGAGTCCGAGGAGGTGGGGGTCGCCCCCGAGATGCTTTGGGTCGCGAAGGGCGGAACCCTGATGAGAGAGGCGCGCCCCAACAGCGTGCCCTCGGGTGCGGTCTCGCTCGTCACCGACCTGGCCAAGACGCTGGGCATTCGCATCAACTATGTAAGCGACCTGCTGCGGAAGGTTCAGGGTAGGCAGATTGACTTCGACGAGGCCTTTCTGGTGTCCGACGAGCACGGCATTGTGCCCGCAAGCGACTGTGCCGGGCCGGAGGGGCGTCGCTTTGCGAGCGGTTACGCGAAGTTGCTAAGCAAGGCCGGAAAGTGACGCTGTCCTGCGGATTTGTAAGACGGGTCAATTCCTAGTAGAAATAAGGAATTTCCAGTCACCGTTTTCATGGAATATTGCATCCAAATTGCGCCATAATCCAAATGAGTGCGTGTCTTGCCAGGCGCGCTCAAAGGTTCTGCGACAGGAGCCGGCGGCAAGGGCCGCGACTCCGGCTAACCACCAAATCAACGGGCGCGCGACGGCGCCCGGAGGATGTAAGGAGAGGATATGGAACGTAAGTTCAAGTCGATGGACGGCAACGAGGCCGCTGGCTGGGTCTCGTACGCCTTCACCGAGGTAGCGGGTATCTACCCGATTACGCCTTCCAGCCCCATGGCCGACCACGTCGACCAGTGGGCCGCGAAGGGTCTCAAGAACATCTTCGGCAACCCGGTCAAGATCATCGAGATGGAGTCCGAGGGCGGCGCCTCTGGTACCGTTCACGGTTCCCTTGGTGCTGGTGCGCTAACCACCACCTACACGGCATCCCAGGGCCTTCTCCTCATGATTCCGAACATGTACAAGATCGCCGCTGAGGGTCTCCCCGGCGTCTTCCACGTGTCCGCGCGTACCGTTGCGACCCAGGCGCTCAACATCTTTGGTGACCACTCCGACGTCATGGCCTGCCGTCAGACCGGCTTCGCCATGCTCGCCGAGGGCAACGTGCAGGAGGTCATGGACCTCGCGCCTGTCGCGCACCTCGCCGCAATCACTGGCAAGACCCCGTTCCTGAACTTCTTCGACGGCTTCCGCACCTCTCACGAGATCCAGAAGGTCGCTGTCTGGGACTTCAAGGACCTTGCCGACATGATGGACTGGAAGTCCCTGCAGGAGTTCCGCGATCACGCGCTCAACCCCGAGCATCCTCACGCTCGCGGCAGCCACGAGAACGGCGACATCTTCTTCCAGCACCGCGAGGCCTGCAACGCCAGGTACGACGCGCTTCCCGCCGTCGTCCAGTCCTACATGGACAAGATCAACGCCAAGCTCGGCACCAGCTATCACCTGTTCGACTACTACGGTGCCGATGACGCCGACCGCGTCGTCGTCTGCATGGGCTCCTTCTGCGACACTCTCGAGGAGGTCATC
>QOUO01000007.1 GCA_003862195.1 Coriobacteriaceae bacterium
GCGCCGCTGGCGGCCATCCGCCTCGCGGCATCCGCTCGCGAGGAGCTGCCCCGCGAGCGTGCGGGCCTTTCCGCCACGGCGACGGACCAGGTCGCCGGCGCGGCCGAGCTGGGCCAGCTGGGTGCGGAAGACATCTGGCAGAACGAGCTGCTCGCGCACGCCCAGGGGGTGCGCAGGGCGGCCGCGCGCGTGCGGCGCAACAACGCCGTGGGCTCCGCGCTCGTGCTGCTGGTGTGTGTGGACGCGCTCGTGCTTGCACATGCCTGCCTGGCGGGTGCCGTGTCCGGAGGCCTCGCCACGGCCACGGCGACCTGGCTCCTGGCGCTCTTTGGCTGCTCGCTTCTGCCCGTGGTCGCGCTCGCGCGGGCGAGCATGGAGTCCAGCCGGACCTCCGCGTCCGCGCGCGTGGTGCTCGACCTCATGGCGCGCGAGCGCGAGGTGGACGTGCCCGACGCCGCGAACGCGGACGCGGACGGCGAGCCTCCCGCCCCGGAGGACGCGAGCCTCGCGCTCAGGAACGTGTCGCTTTCCGTTGGGGACCGCAACATCCTGGCGGGCGTGACGCTGGAGGTTCCGGCGCGCCACCTCGCAACCGTGTGGGGTGGGGACGACGCGGAGCTTGCCGCGGTGTGCGCGCTCGCCATGCGCTTCTGCCAGCCGGATGCGGGCCGCGTGGCGCTGGGCGGCGTGCGGATGGACACGCTCGACCCGGCCCTCACTTCCCGCTGGCTGGCGTACGTGGGTCCGGACTGCGTCCTCGCAAGCGGCACCATCCGCCAGAACCTTGAGCTTGGCTGCCGCGGTACGGCTGCCTGCGACCAGCCTGCAGCCGAGCTAACCTCCCCGGAGGAGGCCCTGCGCCTGGCGCGTGCGACGGACCTGGTCGAGTCCCTGGGCGGCTTGGACACCCGCACGGACCAGTTGCCGCGCCGGCTCACGGCGGGGGAGCGGCAGCGCCTGGGCCTCGCGCGGGCGCTCGCGACGGGCGCGCGGGTCATCGTGCTGCTCGAGCCCACGGAGGGCCTGGGTGCCCTCGAGCGCGGGGAGTTCCTGCAGGCGGTGGACGGCCTGCGCGGAAGGCGCACCGTCCTCCTTGCCACCCGCCGGCACGACGAGGCCCTGCTGGGCGACGTGTTGTGCAGGCTCGATGGCAGTGGGGTAGACTAGCCCCGTATGCCCATGTGGGTGGGTGGTAGGTTGCGCGCCGGTGGCGCGCGTTCGCGGATGGAGGCCGTTGTGAGCAGAGAGGGTTGCGTCGGCGTGTTCGATTCCGGCGTCGGCGGGATCAGCGTCCTTAAGAGCCTGGTCGCGGAGCTTCCGCACGAGGACTTCGTGTTCTTTGGCGACTCCGCAAACGCCCCCTACGGCGAGAAGACCGAGGACGAGGTGCTCGAGCTCTCGCGCGCAAACGTTGAGCGGCTGCTGGCCGATGGCGCCAAGGCCATCGTGATCGCGTGCAACACCGCGACGAGCGTGGCCGCGGCGACCCTGCGCCGCGAGTACCCGGACCTCCCCATCGTGGGCGTGGAGCCCGCGCTCAAGCCCGCGACGCTCGCCCCCAAGCACGACAACATCCTCGTCATGGCGACGCCCATCACGCTCAAGCTCGACAAGTTCCACAAGCTGGCCGAGGAGTGGGGCTCGGACTCCACCATCATCCCGGTGCCGTGCGTCGGCCTCGCGGCCCGCATCGAGCATGGCAACCTGGACGCCCCCGACCTGCACGACCTGCTTGAGCGCCTGGTGGGGCAGTACCGCGGCAAGGTCGACTCCGTGGTGCTGGGCTGCACGCACTATCCCTTTGTGGCGCGCCAGATTCGCGACGTCCTGGGCGACGTGCCGTTCTTCGACGGCGCGCACGGCACGGCTAAGCGCCTGCGCAGCCTGCTCGAGGCCGGCGACCTCCTCAAGCCGGAGGACGAGGATGGCTCCGTCACGTTCACGACGAGCCTCCACGAGCCGGGCGAGCTCGACCTGTACGACTGGTTCTTCCACCAGCCCACGGACTAGCCGTCGGGGCGCGCATCGGCTGGCCGCGCAGTCCTTCTCGCCCGCGTGGCTTTCCAATTTGGTCTGGTTTATGCCGAGTTCGAAGTATCTTCACAAACTCCTGATATGCCACCTCATCTGTGAGCGGTAGAATTATCTCCGTAAGCGTTGGGTTACCTGAAGGGGCAGGACCCAGCAATCCCAGGCTAAAGGAGATGCAATGCCGTACAACCTTTTGGCGGAGTTTGGCTCGACCGCACTCATGATCGTGTTTGGCGTCGGCGTCCACTGCGACACCGTGCTCAAGGGCACCAAGTACCACGGCTCCGGCCACATGTTCGCCATCACCACCTGGTCGTTTGGCATCTCCGTGGCGCTGTTCATCTTTGGCGGCGCCGTCTGCATGAACCCCGCCATGGTCCTGGCGCAGTGCATCGTGGGCCTCGTGCCCTGGGCAAACTTCGTGCCCTACGTGATCGCGGACATGCTCGGCGGCTTTGCGGGCGCCGTGATCGCGTGGTTCATGTACGCCGACGACTTCAAGGCGTCCGAGGACGACCCCGAGATCACCGCCGTCGCCAAGCGCAACATCTTCAGCACCAACCCCGTGGTCCAGAACCTCCCGCGCGACTTCTTCTGCGAGGCGCTCTGCACCTTCGTCTTCATCTCCGCGATCCTGGCCGCCGCCTCCCGCGCCGGCAAGAACGTCCTCCTGCTCGCCATCGCCGTCGGCATCATCGTGTGGGCCGTCGGCATGGGCATGGGCGGCATCACCGGCTTCGCCATGAACCAGGCCCGCGACCTTGGTCCCCGCCTCGCCTACCAGCTGCTCCCCATCAAGGGCAAGTGCGACAACAACTGGAAGTACGGCCTGCTCGTCCCCGGCATCGCCCCCTTCGTGGGCGCCACGCTGGCAGCGTTCTTCGTGCACGGCTTCCTCGGCATGTTCTAAGCTTCGCATCACATAAGGGTGAGAAGAACGAGGCGCCTCCGTTGGGGGGCGCCTCTCTTTTGCGTGTATGTTGCTGGTTGGCGGGCAGTCCTTCTCGCCCGCGACTGGTCTAGTCCAGGCCCTCCGCGCCGTTGGAGCGGATGATCTTCTGGTACGCGAAGAAGCTGTCCTTGCGCAGGCGCTCGTAGGTGCCCGAGCCGTCGTCGTGCTTGTCCACGTAGATGAAGCCGTAGCGCTTGCGCATCTCGCCCGTGCCGGCGCTCACGAGGTCGATGGGTCCCCACCAGGTGTAGCCGCGCAGGTCGACGCCGTCGTCCACGGCCTCGCGCATCGCGCGCACGTGCGCCTTGAGGTAGTCCGTGCGGTAGGAGTCGTGCACGTGGCCGTCGGGCGTGACCTCGTCCAGGGCGCCCATGCCGTTCTCGACCACAAACAGCGGGATCTGGTAGCGGTCGTAGATCTGGTTGAGCGAGAAGCGCAGGCCGTCCGGGTCGATCTGCCATCCCCAGTCCGTGCTCTTGAGGTAGGGGTTCTTGCCGCCGGTGACCATGTTGCCGTCCGTCTTGGCAAGGCTGCCGTGCGTGCCCACCACGTTGCTCATGTAGTAGCTGAAGGTGTAGAAGTCGATCGTGCCGGCCGCGATGTCGTCCAGGTCGCCGGGCTCCATGTGGAGCTCGATCCCGTGCTCGCGCCAGTAGCGGCGGGCGTAGGCGGGGTAGGCGCCGCGGACCTGCACGTCGGAGCAGTACCAGTTGCGCTGGCGCATCTCGGCCTGGTTGGCCAGCTGGTCGGCCGGGTCGCAGGTCTCGGGGTAGGTGAGCACGAAGCAGTCCATGTTGCCCAGACGGAACTCCGGGTAGTGCTCGTGGGCGTAGCGGACCACGCGCGCGGACGCCACAAACTGGTGGTGGAGCGCCTGGTAGCGCTGCTGCGGCGTCGTGTGGGACTCGGACGCGGGACCCTCGAAGCCGCGGATCATGCTCGTCTCGAAGAGGTTGCCGGCGTCGCTCGCGCCCAGGTTGATCTCGTTGAACGTGAGCCAGTAGCGCACCTTGCCCGCGTAGCGCTCAAACACCGTGCGGCAGTAGCGCTCGAACAGCCCGATGAGCTCCCTCGACTCCCAGCCGTTGTACTTCTCCACCAGGTGATAGGGCATCTCGTAGTGCGAGAGCGTCACCATGGGCTCGATCCCGTGCGCCCTGCAGCAGTCAAACACGCGGTCGTAGAACGCGAGGCCAGCCTCGTTGGGCTGCTCGTCGTCACCGTTGGGGAAGATGCGGCTCCAGCTGATGGACATGCGGTACATGTTGAAGCCCATCTCGGCAAAGAGCTCGATGTCGCGCTCGTAGCGGTGATAGAAGTCGATGCCGTCGTGGTTGGGGTAGAGGAGGTCCGGGCGGATGTCCACCGTGATCGTGCGCGGCGTGTCCTTGGTGCCTCCCGTGAAGTGGTCGTCCACGGAGGGTCCGCGGCCGTCCTCGTCCCAGGCGCCCTCGAGCTGGTTGGCCGCCGTGGCGCCTCCCCAATAGAAGCCCTGGGGGAATCCCTGCTGGTCTGCCATGTCCTTCTCCCTTCGCGGCCCATCGGGCCGTCCCAAGATGCGATGCGGAATGCGGTTGGTACGCAAAGGGCCCGCCGCCTTCCGGCGACGGGCCCCGATGCTCGCGTTAGCGATCGAGCGACCTGACTACTTGGTCAGGGCCTCCTCGACGGCGACGGCGCAGGCGACGGTCGCACCGACCATGGGGTTGTTGCCCATGCCGATGAGGCCCATCATGTCGACGTGCGCAGGCACGGAGGAGGAGCCGGCGAACTGGGCGTCGGAGTGCATACGGCCCATGGTGTCGGTCATGCCGTAGGAGGCGGGGCCGGCAGCCATGTTGTCCGGGTGCAGCGTACGGCCGGTGCCGCCACCAGAGGCGACGGAGAAGTACTTCTTGCCGGCGGCCAGGCGCTCCTTCTTGTAGGTGCCAGCCACGGGGTGCTGGAAGCGCGTCGGGTTGGTGGAGTTGCCGGTGATCGAGATGTCGACGTTCTCGTGCCACATGATGGCAACGCCCTCGCGGACGTCGTCGGCGCCGTAGCACTTGACGGCCGCACGAGCGCCGGTGGAGTAGGGAACCTCACGGACGATCTCGAGCTCGCTCGTGTAGTAGTCGAACTTGGTCTGGACGTAGGTGAAGCCGTTGATGCGGCTGATGATCTGGGCGGCGTCCTTGCCAAGGCCGTTCAGGATGACGCGGAGCGGCTTCTTGCGGGCCTTGTTGGCGTTGTTGGCGATGCCGATTGCGCCCTCGGCAGCCGCGAAGGACTCGTGGCCGGCCAGGAAGCAGAAGCACTCGGTGTCCTCGCCCAGCAGCATGGCGCCCAGGTTGCCGTGGCCCAGGCCGACCTTGCGCTCCTCGGCGACGGAGCCGGGCACGCAGAACGCCTGCAGGCCGATGCCGATGGCGGCGGCAGCCTCGGAGGCGGTCTTCACGCCCTTCTTGACTGCGATGGCGCAGCCCAGGACGTATGCCCACTTGGCGTTCTCGAATGCGATGGACTGAATGCCCTCGGTGATCTTGTAGGGGTCGAAGCCGAGGTCGGTGCAGATCTTGCGAGCTTCCTCAAGGTCAGCAATGCCGTACTCAGCGCAGGTCTTGTTGATCTTGTCGATGCGGCGCTCGTAGCCTTCGAACGTGATTGCCATGTGTATTCAGCTCCCTTCCTACTCTTTGCGCGGATCGATGACCTTGGCGGGGTTGTCCCACTGGCCGAAGCGGCCCATGGCGCCCTCGACGGCCTCCTTGGGATCGGTGCCGGCCTTGATGGCGTCCGTGAACTTGCCAAGGTTGAGGAACTCGAAGCCGATGATCTCGTCGTCGGCGTTGAGCGCCATCTTGGTGATGTAGCCCTGGGTCAGCTCGAGGTAGCGAGCGCCCTTGGCCTTGGTGCCGTACGTGGTGCCGACCATGGAGCGAAGGCCCTTGCCAAGGTCGTCGAGGCCGGTGCCGACGGGCAGGCCGCCCTCGGAGAACGCGGTCTGGGTGCGGCCGTAGACGATCTGCAGGAAGAGCTCGCGCATGGCGACGTTGATGGCGTCGCACACGAGGTCGGTGTTGAGGGCCTCGAGGATGGTCTTGCCGGGAAGGATCTCGGCGGCCATGGCTGCGGAGTGGGTCATGCCGGAGCAGCCGATCGTCTCGATCAGGCACTCCTCGATGACACCCTCCTTGACGTTCAGGCTGAGCTTGCAGGCACCCTGCTGAGGTGCGCACCAGCCTACACCGTGCGTGTAACCAGAGATGTCAGAGATCTGTTTGGCCTGGACCCACTTGCCCTCCTCGGGAATGGGCGCAGGACCGTGGTATGCGCCCTTGGCGACAGTGCACATACGCTCCACTTCTGCGGAATACTGCATGGTTCTCCTCTCCACCACATCAAGCGCGTCGGGCCTTGTCCCGCGCGCCACTGTCCGGTGTGCGATTGGCCCATGCGGCCAATCAAGCCCATTTTATGCCACGCGGCGGATGAGCGACCACAATACCTTCAACTTCGTCCGAAAATATCGCCGAGCAAGCGGTTGTTTCGGATACGTGGTCATTTTGTGGCGAGAAGGACGCGCCCCCTCGGCCGGTGGCGCCCTCGGGTCCCGTATAATCGGCTGGATGAGGCTTCCGAGGAACATACCGTCCTGGGCGTACGCCGTGGCCGTCGTGCTCACGACCGTGGCGTACGGTTCGTCCTACGTGGTGATGAAGGACGTCCTGCGCCGCATGCCCACGTCGTGGTTCCTGGCGCTCCGCTTTGCGCTCGCGGCCGTGGTGCTTGCACTTCTCTTCCGCAAGAGGATCGCGCGCTGCCTGGACGCCTCGCACGTGGTGGCGGGCGCCTGTGTGGGCGTGCCAGAGTCGCCGGGGTTCCTCCTGCAGAACCTGGGCCTCACGGGCACCACGCCCGGCCGCAACGCCTTCCTCACGGCCACGTACTGCGTGATGGTGCCGTTTCTGGCCTGGGCCGTGGAGCGCAGGCGCCCCGGCGCCAACAACGTCGTGGCGGCCCTGTTGTGCCTCGCGGGCGTGGGGCTGCTCTCGCTCGGGGGCACGCTGGGCCCGAGCCTTGGGACGGGCGACCTCCTGACCCTGCTCTCCGCGCTGGCGTTCGCGACCAACATGGTGGCCGTGGGTAGGCTCGGCCGCGCGCACGACGCCGTGACGCTCACCTTCGTGATGTTCATAGTTTCTGCGCTCGTGTGCCTGGCGTGGGCGCTCCCGACGGAGCCCCTGCCCGCGCCCGCGGCGCTCGGGCCGGCGTTTTGGCTCGAGGCCCTGTACGTCACGCTCCTCTGCACCGTGTTCGGGCTCCTGGTGCAGAACGTCGTCCAGGCGCACCTGCCCTCGTCCGAGGTGGCGCTCCTGCTCTCGTTCGAGAGCGTCTTCGCCACGCTGTTCTCGGTCCTGTTCTACGGCGAGGCGCTCACGGCCACGCTGCTGGCGGGCTTCGCGCTCATCTTTGGCTCCGTTCTCGTGAGCCAGTTCGCGGGCGGCCGGCGCCAGAGGTTCGAGCTCGAGGAGGAGGTTCGCGATGGAAGGCTCTAGCACGGCGCGCGCCGGCGCGGCGGAGGGCAAGCGGGGCACGCCCGTCTGGGTGTTCGAGCTGGGGCTCCTGCTCACAGCCATCATCTGGGGCGGGTCCTTCGTGGTGCTCAAGGACACGCTCGACGCGATGACGCCCATCTGGATCATCGCGTTGCGCTTTGGCCTGGCCACCGTCGCCATGGTCATCGTGTTCCACCGGCGGCTGGCGTGCTACCTCGACCTCTCGCACGTGGTCGCGGGTGTGGCCATCGGCCTGCCCGAGGGGCTTGGCTTCCTCATCCAGAACGTTGGCCTCGCCGGCACCACGCCCGGCCGCAACGCCTTCCTCACGGCCACGTACTGCGTGATGGTGCCGTTTCTGGCCTGGGCCGTGGAGCGCAGGCGCCCCGGCGCCAACAACGTCGTGGCGGCCCTGTTGTGCCTCGCGGGCGTGGGCTTTTTGGCGCTTTCGGGCGAGAAGGGCTTCGGCCTCGGCGTGGGCGACCTTCTCACCCTGCTATCCGCGTTCTTCTTCGCGCTCAACATCGTGGCCGTGGGGCGCTTTGGGTCCGCGCACGATACCATGGTCATCACGACGGTCATGTTCGCCGTGAGCTTTGTGGTGTGCCTGGGCGCGGCGCTCGCGCTCGAGCCCGTGCCCGACTTCGCGGCGCTGCCGGGAAGCTTCTGGTGGTCCATGGCCTACGTGGTGGGCTGCTCCACCATGCTGGGGCTCATCCTGCAGAACGTGGGCCAGCGGCACGTGCCGCCCGCGCAGGCCGCGCTGCTGATGTCGCTCGAGAGCGTGTTTGCCGTGCTCTTCTCCATCGTGTTCTACGGGGAGCGGCTCACGCCGGCGCTGCTCGCGGGCTTCGTGCTCATCTTCCTGGCGGTCACCGTGAGCCAGTTTGGCCCGGCGATGTGGGAGCGCCTGCGGATTGGGCGAAAATGACCGTGCCCGCGCGGCCCGGACACGCTACGCTAGAGAGATGCGGAACGGCAGCCTATTTCTTGCACAGTTGGCCCCAATGTCCCCATATTGGGTACCAATGTCTGAAAACGGCTTGAAACGAACTCGCGGGACCCTAGCGCGGGGAGTGGCCGTCGCGCACGCGGCAGCACGGGGAGGTTCGCTGGTTGATATCCGAGAAGGCACTTTCCAAGGCATGCAGGCCCGCCATCCTGGGGCGCGCGAGGATCATCGCGCGGCGCCAGGACGGCATCTGGAAGCGTAGCTGCAGCTACGAGGACACGCTTACCAGGATAGAGGCGTGCGTGGAGAGTAGCTCCGGCTACCAGGACCACTACGACGCGAGCATCACCGTGGACGAGGCGGCGGACCGCGTGGTGGCCTACGACTGCAACTGCCCCGCGGCGCGCACCTACAAGGGCCCCTGCAAGCACAGCATCGCCCTCGCGCTCGACTTCAACCGCAACGCGGCCGAGTACGCGGGCTACAGCGAGCTCGAGCACGCCAACACCACGACCGTGCTGGGCGAGTACCTGGACAAGGCGTCCGCGCCGGCCATGCCGCACGTGGGCGCGCTCACGGACCAGCTGCCCGGCAGCGTGCGGCTCGAGACCACGCTCAGCCGCGGGCGCGACACGTACGTGCACTTCAGGGTGGTGGGCTCCTCCGGCTCCTACATCGTGCGCGACATCGGCACGCTCGAGCAGGACCTGCTGCAGGGCGCCTACCACGCCTACGGCAAGAAGCTCGCCTTCGTGCACGAGCCGCAGATGTTCGACGAGCTGTCGCGCCAGGTGGGGGAGTTCGTGGCGCGCGCCGTGCAGAACCGCAAGTCCTTCTCCGCGCACCGCGTGGCCGCCCGCGTGTACGGCATGTCCTCCGCCCAGCCGGAGCTCGGCCGCGACCTCAGGCTCACGCCGCCCGAGCTGGACGAGCTCGTGGGCATATTCATGGGCCACGAGCTGGAGGTCGAGTTCCTCTCGCCCGAGACGGGGCGCGTCAGCGTGCCGGCCCGCAGGGTGGCCGTGGCGGAGGGCGACCCGGACGTGTCCATGCGGCTGGTGGGCGCGGGCGACAACGCCTTCGAGCTCGAGCGCGGCGAGGACGTGGACTTCTTCGGCACGCCAGAGCACCTCTACGCCGTCACGGGGGACAAGCTCCTACGCTGCTCTGATCGGCTCTTTGGCATCGCGCCGTTCCTCACCACGGTCTACTCCAGCCCCGACCAGCGCATCATCCTGGGTCAGCGCGACGTGCCGCGATTTGCGGCCACGGTGCTCCCAAAGGTGGGCAAGGCCATGCGCGTGGACGTTCCCTCGCAGGTGAGCGCCCAGCTGCCCGACCCGCTGCGCGTCGAGTTCGAGCTCGACCACACCCGTGCCGGCGTCACGTGCCGCGCGAGCGCGGTCTACGGCGAGAAGAGCTACCCCCTGCTCGCGCGCGAGGTCGGTCCCGTGCGCGACCTCGGTCGCGACCTCGCGGGCGAGGCCGCGGCGCGCCAGGTCGTGGGGTCGTACTTCTCGCTCGGGACGGGGGCCTCGTCCGGCATCGCCACCATCCCGGAGCGCGACGGCTCGGCCATCGCGCGCCTCGTGTTCGAGGGCGTGGACAGCCTGCGCAGGGTGGGGACCGTGCGCACCACCAAGGCGTTCGACGGCCTGGTGCGGCGCGAGGCCCCGCGCGTGCAGGTGGCGCTCACCGTGCGCGCCAACCTCATCAACCTCAAGGTGAGCGCGGACGACCTGCCGCTTTCCGAGCTGTACTCCCTGCTCGAGGGCTACCGCCGCCACGAGCGCTTCCACCGGCTGCGCGACGGCTCGTTTGTGGACCTCTCCGGCGCGGACCTCTCCGAGGCCGCGCGCCTGGCGGACGAGCTCAACCTCACGGCGCGGGAGCTTTCCAGCGGCAACGTGCAGATTCCCAGCTACAAGGCGTTCCTGCTCGACCACATCATGACGGATGACGAGAAGGACGAGTCCTTCCGCTCCTACGTCGACAACTTCCGCTCCGTCGACCCCACCCGCTACGAGCCGCCCGCGACCATCGCGCCGCGGCTGCGCCCGTACCAGGTGGCCGGCTTCCAGTGGCTGTGCGCCCTGGCTGACATGGGCTTTGGCGGCATCCTCGCGGACGAGATGGGCCTGGGCAAGTCCGTCCAGATGATATCGTTCCTGCTCGCGCACCGCGGCAGGGGCACCACGCTCGTGGTGTGCCCGGCGTCGCTCGTGTACAACTGGGCGGCGGAGTTCGAGAAGTTCGCGCCCCAGATGGACGTGGCCGTGGTGGTGGGGACGGCGCCGGAGCGCGCCCGCATCCGCCGCGAGCGCGGCCACGAGGTGCTCATCACGAGCTACGACCTGGTGCGGCGCGACATCGAGTCCTACGCCAACATGGACTTCTGGTGCGAGGTTCTGGACGAGGCGCAGTACATAAAGAACCACGAGACGCTGGCCGCCCGCGCGGTCAAGGCCGTGCCGGCCCGCCACCGCTTCGCGCTCACGGGCACGCCGATCGAGAACCGCCTGTCCGAGCTCTGGAGCATTTTCGACTACCTCATGCCCGGCCTGCTAGGCGGCTACGAGCGCTTCCGCGAGCGCTACGAGGAGCCCATCCTCGCGGGCGACACGGAGTGCGCGGAGCGCCTGCGCGACGCCATCGGCCCCTTCGTGCTCAGGCGTCTCAAGCGCGACGTCCTGCACGACCTGCCCGAAAAGCTCGAGCAGGTGGTCTACGCGCACCTGGAGGGCGAGCAGCGCCGCCTGTACCAGGCGCACGAGCAGGCGCTGCGCCTCTCCATCACCTCCAAGAGCGACTCGGAGCTCCGCCGCGGCAAGATCCAGGTGCTGGCCGAGCTCATGCGCCTGCGCCAGATCTGCTGCGACCCGCGGCTCGTCTACGCGGACTACACGGGCCCCTCGGCCAAGCTCGACACGATCTGCTCGCTCGTGGACCGCGTGGTGGACGCACAGGAGAAGATGCTCGTGTTCTCGCAGTTCACGAGCTACCTCGACCTCATCGCGGACCGGCTCGACGCCGAGGGCGTGGAGTACTACACGCTCACGGGGTCGACCCCCAAGCAGCGCCGCGTCGAGCTCGTGGACGAGTTCAACAAGAACGACGTCCCCGTGTTTCTCATCTCCCTCAAGGCGGGTGGTACGGGCCTCAACCTCATCGGCGCCTCCGTCGTCGTGCACGCCGACCCCTGGTGGAACGCGGCGGCGCAGGACCAGGCCACGGACCGCGCGCACCGCATCGGTCAGACCAAGGACGTGACGGTCTACAAGGTCATCGCGCGCGACACGGTGGAGGACCGCATCATGGCGCTGCAGGAGGCCAAGAGCGAGCTGGCCGACCAGGTCGTGGGCGAGGGTGGCGGCATGTCGCTCGGGTCGCTGCGCAAGGACGACCTCGTGGAGCTCCTGGGGGTGTAGGGCGCCCCCGCCGCGCTTGGTGTACCATTCTCCCCGCATGTCGTTTCCGCAGGCCATGGGCCCTGCGCAATGGGGGGAGAAGAACGTGGTCCTTTTTGGTGCGCTCATGAACGGTCTCGAGGCGTTCGTGGGCGGTGTGCTCGGGCTGCTGTTCAAGCGCCACGTCTCGGACGAGCTGGGCGACTTCCTCCTCAAGGGCCAGGGCCTCTGCGTGGTGCTCGTGGCCGTCCAGGGCATGGTCGCCAAGGGCGGCTCCATCGCCGTGGTCACCATGTCCGTCGCGCTCGGCTCGCTCATCGGCTACGCCCTCGACATCGACGGCTGGGTCAAGCGCCTGGGCGACTGGGCGCAGGAGCGTCTCAACCGCCTGTTCAGCGGGAGCGAGCGCATGGGCAGCTTCAGCGAGGGCTTCGTGGCGTCCACCCTGTTCTGCTGCACCGGTGCCATGGCCATCCTCGGCTCCATATCGGCCGGCATCCAGCTCGACCCGTCCACGCTCATCGCCAAGGGCGTGATCGACCTCGTGGTGTGCCTGCCGCTCGCGGCGACCCTGGGCATCGGCGTGCCGTTCTGCGGCATCAGCCTCGTCGTGTACGAGGGCGTCCTCAGCATCCTCGCGAGCCTCGTGGGGCCGCTCCTGAGCTCGGCCGCCATCGTGCAGATGGGCGTCACGGGCTCCGTGCTCCTGCTCGCCGTCGGCACCAACCTCATGGGCCTCACCAACATAAAGGTCGCCAACATCCTGCCCGCCGCGTTTCTCCCCATCGCCTTCGTGCCGCTCGCGAGCCTCGTCACCTCCATCCTGTAGCGGAGGGCCGCCCGCCCTGGCATACAATGGTCACGTACCATGCGGGACGCACGAAAAGGCAGAGCGAGAGGGGAAGTCATATGGCAGACGAGAAGAGCGAGGACCCGTGCAAGAAGTTCGGCATGTACCTGGCGCACGTGGGCGTGAACGCCGAGAGTGACGAGGACGTCGAGAAGATCGTCGGCGACTTCCACCGCCTCATGGGCCTCGCGAGGCTCGAGTACGCCCCCGCGTCCGTCTTTGCCAGCGACTTCATCGAGGTCATGAAGCCGGGCAAGGGCCGTGGCACCAAGGGCCACCTGGGATTCCACGTGGACGACATCGACGCTGCGGAGAAATGGTTCGAGGACCGCGGCTTCAAGATCAACGAGTCCTCCCGCGTCCTGCGCGACGGCAAGACCTACCTCGTGTACTTCCAGGAGGAGATCGCGGGCTTCGCTATCCACCTCACCGTCCAGAAGTAGCGAACCACCTGGCACCGGGCTGGGGCGGGGAGGCCGCGTCCTTCTCGCCCGTAAGATATTGATGGCGTAACGCAGCGAGGCGCCGCACCAGCTTCGGTGCGGCGCCTCTTGCAAGCGGGCCCACTTGGGGACGGATGAGCATGGCGGGAGCCATGTGGGAGGGCGGGCCGCTCTTGCCCTAGGGAATCAGACCTCCTGGCCAAACCACTTGATCTCGAGCTTCTTCATGGTGCCGTCCTTCTTCATGGCCTTGAGCGCCTTGTTGATGGCCTTGGTGAGGTTGGGGTTCTTCTTGCTCACGACGATGCCGTACTGCTCGCCGGTCGCGATCTCGCCCCCCTCGGGGATCTCGAGGTCGGAGTACGCCTGCTTGATCTCATAGGAGGTCACGGGGAGGTCGGCCACGCAGGCGTTGTAGAGCCCGGACTGCACGCCGGTCAGGGCCTGGATGATGTCGTCCAGGGGGACGGTCGTGGCCTTGGGCAGGTTCTCCTTGGCCCACGACTCGCCGGTGGTGCCAGACTGGACGGCGATCTGCATGCCCTTGGCGTTGAGCTGGTCGGAGGTGGTGGCGGTGGCGCCCTTCTTCACGACGATGGACTGGTTGGAGTCCAGGTACGGCGTGCTGAAGTCGATCTCCTTCTTGCGGTCGTCCGTGATGGTGATGGCGCCGATGGAGACGTCCGCCTTGCCGCCCTGCTTGATGGTCGGGACGATGGTGTCGAACTGGACGGAGGGCAGGATGCGCGCCTTGAGCTTGAGGCGGCTGCAGATCTCCTTGTAGACGTCGACGTCGAAGCCCTCGAAGTCGCCCGTCTTGTCGTCCATCGATACGAAGGGCGGGAAGTAGAAGTTCGATATCATCGTGAGGCTGCCCTTTTTGACCAGCGTGTAGCCGGAGCCGCTGGAGCCCGAGCTGGAGCTGGAGTCGGAGCCCGAGCCGCCGCAGCCCGCGAGCACGCTGCCGAGCCCGAGGCCGACGGCGCTCAGCCCGCACATCTGGAAGAAGTCGCGACGGGTGAAGTTTGCCTGGTTCATGCTTGGTTTCCCCTCTGGAGTCTGGTGTCAGGTCGTGCCGCTTCTTTAGGTACGCTGGGCGAGAAGGACTACAGCGTGGTGCCGAACCACTTCTTCTGGAGCGTGTCCATGGTGCCGTCCTTCTTGATGGCCTCGATCGCGCTGTTGAGGTCCTTGAGCAGCTTGGTGTTCTTCTTGCTGACGACGATGCCGTACTGCTCGCCCGTGGCGATCTGGATGTCGACCTGCAGGTCCGTGTAGGACTTGGTGCAGAGGTACGACGCGACGGGGAGGTCGAGCACGGCTGCGTTGTACAGGCCGGACTGGACGCCGGTCATGGCCTGGATGGCGTCGTCCAGCGGGACGCAGGTCGCCTTGGAGAGGTTCTCCTTGACCCAGGACTCGCCGGTGGTGCCGGACTGGACGGCGATCTGCTTGCCCTTGGCGTTGAGCTGGTCCTCGCTCACCTTGCCGTCGGCCTTGCGGTTGACGAGGCCCTGGTTGGAGTTGAGGTAGGGCTTGGTGAAGTTGATCTCCTTCTTGCGGTCGTCCGTGATGGTGAAGGCCGAGACGCCCACGTCCGCCTTGCCGCCCTGCTTGATGAGCGGGATGATCGTGTCGAACTTGGTGGCGGGCAGCCACTCCATCTCGAGGTCGAGCTTGGCAGCCAGGGCGTCCATCATGTCGATCTCGAAGCCCTCGGGCTTGGTGGAGCCGTCCGGGATGGACTCGAGCGGCGGGTAGGCCATGTCGGAGACGCCGATCAGCTTTCCCTTCTTGACGAGGATGTACTCCTTCGCGCCCTTGGAGGAGGATGACGAGGACGAGCCGCTCGAACTCGAGTCAGAACTGGAGCCTCCGCAGCCGGCGAGCAGGGTCGCGGCCCCCATTCCAACGATGCTCAGCCCGCAGGCGTTGACGAACTGTCGCCTGGACATGCCGGTCTCGACGAGGTCCCTGATGTGGCTCTGCTTCTTGTTCTGCATGATTGCTCCGTCCCTATTTGCTTGCACGGCAGTCATCTTTGTTGCCGCGCTGTTCACGCCCGGGGGTTGCTCCGTGCGTTGTTGGGGAGTATCGACTTTTGTGCATCGTAGGTTGACGCAATCTGAAGATTCGTAACATAACGGCTATAAATAAGATGCAAATTTGCAAGCTAATGCGTTGGAAGTGACTTGCGAAACAACTGCATGCATACAGGCGAAATGTATGAGAAACGCTTCCGTCCATTTGCTGTGCCCGTTGCGTGAGAGCGGAAGAAAGGTCCGCCGTTCTTCTCAGATTGTGCAATACTTCCCATGTTGTGTAGTACTGCTCGACGTGAGCATGAGTGGGAGGCGTGTTGATGAGCGAGACCGCTGTGCGCACCAAGGCGCAGCAGGTGGGACGGCGCGCACCGGCGCGGCCGCAGGCGTTGGACCGGAGGTCGGTCCGCACGCGCTGCGCGCTGAGGGACGCCCTGGCCGCCGAGATCCAGGCGACGGGGGACCTCTCCAAGGTGACCGTGACCGCCGTGACCGAGCGTGCCGACGTGACGCGTCGCACGTTCTACCTGCACTTTCGTGACATCCAGGACCTGGTGAGCCAGACGGAGGAGGAGACCATCGAGGACCTGCGGGGCCTGGTGGGAAACCTCTCGAGGGTGAACCTGGAGGAGCTGGAGGGCGCGCTCGACGACATGGAGCCGTGCCCCGGCTCGCGCGAGCTGCTGGAGTACTTCAAGCAGCGCGGCAGCTACCTGGGCGCCCTCCTGGGCAAGGGCGGGGACCCCGCGTTTGCCCAGCACATCAAGGACATGGTGCGCGAGGTCGTCGCCAGCCGCGCGCTCGACGGGCTGGACGCCCGCGCCATGGGATCGTTTTTTGACTACTACCTCACGTTTGCCGTGAGCGCCGAGGTCGGCGTCCTGGTGGAGTGGCTCACCGGCGGCATGCGCGAGAGCGTGGACGTGATGGCCCGCCTCATGACGGCCCTCATGTTCGTGCGGCCCGGAGACCTGTACGGCCGCCCGATCGACTTCAACGTACCCAGGTTCGCCATGGGCCTTGGGCTTCTTAACCTTAAGGAGAAGAACGATGACTAACACCGCAGCGTCCAACGCCCGCCAGGCGGCCTCCAAGCCGGCCGTCGAGCTCAAGCAGAACGGCGCCGAGCTCAGCCCCAAGAACCCGATCGACCTGTCCCACGCGCACCTGCGCCTGGGCATCGACGTGGGCTCCACCACGGTGAAGCTCGCCGTCATCGACGAGAACGACAACCTGATCTACGCGAACTACGAGCGTCACCACACCGACGTGAAGGCGACCGCCAAGGAGGTCTTCCGCAAGGCGCAGAAGGCCCTGGGTGACGTGCCCATGCGCGTCTCCATCACCGGCTCGGGCGGCATGCTGCTCGCACAGTGGCTGAACGTGGAGTTCGTGCAGGAGGTCATCGCGTCGAAGCACGCCGTCGAGGCGCTCATCCCGCAGACGGACTGCGCCATCGAGCTCGGCGGCGAGGACGCGAAGATCATCTACTTCGACAACGGCATCGAGCAGCGCATGAACGGCACCTGCGCCGGCGGCACGGGAGCATTCATCGACCAGATGGCCTCCCTCATGGAGACCGACGCCGGCGGCCTGAACGAGCTCGCCAAGGGCGCGAAGCACATCTATCCCATCGCGAGCCGCTGCGGTGTGTTCGCCAAGTCCGACGTGCAGCCCCTGCTGAACGAGGGCGCGGCGCGCGAGGACGTGGCCGCATCCATCTTCCAGGCGGTCGCGAACCAGACCGTGTCCGGCCTCGCGTGCGGCCACCCCATCCGTGGGTACGTGGCGTTTCTCGGCGGCCCGCTGCAGTACCTGTCCGAGCTGAGGAAGCGCTTCTACGTCACGCTGAAGCTCGACGAGGAGCACCGCATCGTCCCCAAGAACGCGCACCTCTTCGTGGCGACGGGCGCGGCGCTCGCGGGCGAGACCGACAAGGTCGTCACGTTCCAGAAGGTCATCAGCGACCTGGACAACCTGGGCGACACGCAGGGCACCGAGGTCGCGCGCCTCGACCCGCTCTTCGCTACCGAGGACGACTACCGCGAGTTCAAGGAGCGCCACGACAAGCAGGTCGTCCCCAAGGGCAACCTGGCCGACTACCACGGCCGCGTGTTCATCGGCCTCGACGCCGGCTCCACCACCATGAAGGCGGCCGTCGTGGGCGAGGACGGCGAGCTGCTGTACACCTGGTACGACAACAACAACGGTGACGTCCTGGGTACCGCCCGCAAGATCATGGACGACATCTACGACCACCTGAACGACGACTGCACGATCGGCCACGTCACGACGACCGGCTACGGCGAGGGCATCCTGATCGAGGCCCTGGGCGCGGACTCCGGCGAGATCGAGACGGTCGCGCACCTGCGCGGCGCCAAGGCCTTCGTGCCCGACGTGAACTTCATCCTGGACATCGGCGGCCAGGACATGAAGTGCCTGCAGGTGAGGGGCGGCATCATCGAGCACATCAGCCTGAACGAGGCGTGCTCGAGCGGCTGCGGCAGCTTCGTGGCGAACTTCGCGGACTCCATGGGCATGACCGTGCAGGAGTTCGCGGCGGCGGCCGTGAAGGGCAAGCACCCCGTTGACCTGGGCAGCCGCTGCACCGTGTTCATGAACTCGCGTGTGAAGCAGGCCCAGAAGGAGGGCGCGACCATCGGCGACGTGGCCGCGGGCCTTTCCTACTCCGTCATCAAGAACGCGCTCTTCAAGGTCATCAAGCTGCGCGACTACGACGAGATCGGCAAGTACGTGGTCGTGCAGGGCGGCACGTTCATGAGCGACGCGACGCTGCGCGCGTTCGAGCTGCTCACGGGCCGCGAGGTGATCAGGCCGGACATCGCGGGCACGATGGGAGCCTATGGCGCCGCACTTCTCGCCCGCGACCGTGCCGGCGCGGCGGGGACCTCGGGCCTGCTCTCGCGCGAGGAGATCGACAACCTCAAGGTCAAGCACACCAACGCGCACTGCGGGCGCTGCTCCAACAACTGCCTGCTGACCATCAACAGCTTTGGCAACGGCCGCCGCTTCATCACGGGCAACCGCTGCGAGAAGGGCTCGGGCAAGCCCAAGAGCGAGCAGTCCAAGGCGCCGAACCTCTTCGAGTTCAAGAACCGCCTGCTGTTCGACCGCAAGAGCCTGCCCGCCGACGAGGCCCCGCGCGGCACCGTGGGCATCCCGCGCGCGCTCAACATGTACGAGAACTACCCGTTCTGGCACACGTTCTTCACCAAGCTGGGCTTCAGCGTGATCCTGAGCGACAAGACCACCCGCAAGACGTACGAGGCGGGCACGGAGTCCATGCCGTCCGAGTCCGTGTGCTACCCGGCCAAGCTCAGCCACGGCCATATCATGAACCTTCTGGAGAAGGACCCCGACTTCATCTGGATGCCGTGCATCCGCTGGGAGCGCCAGGAGGACGACACCGCGACGAACCACTACAACTGCCCGATCGTGATGAGCTACCCGCAGGCGCTGGGCCTCAACGTGGACGAGCTCTCTGCCCCCAATGTGGAGTACCTGGACCCGTTCATCCCGTATGACAACAAGAACGAGCTGAAGCGCCGCCTGTACGAGATCCTGCAGGTGGAGCGCAAGGAGGACGCCGAGGCGGGCAAGGGCCGCTTCAGGGGCCCGGACATGACGCGCGCCGAGGTGGACGAGGCCGTCAACGCCGCCTGGGAGGAGGACCTCGCGTTCAAGGACGCGATGCACCGCAAGGGCGACGAGACCCTCAAGTGGATCGAGGACAACGATGCCCACGGCATCGTGCTGGCGGGCCGTCCGTACCACAACGATGGCGAGATCAACCACGGCATCCCCGAGATGCTGCACGGCTTTGGCTTTGCGGTGCTGACCGAGGACTCCGTGGCGCACAAGATGAAGCCCGAGAGGCCCATCCGCGTGGTGGACCAGTGGATGTACCACAGCCGCCTGTACCGCGCCGCGCGCTTTGTGGCGACGCGCAACGACCTTGACATGATCCAGCTGCAGAGCTTTGGCTGCGGCCTCGACGCGCTCACGACCGACGAGGTGCAGGAGATCCTGGAGGCCTCGGGCAAGATCTACACCGTGCTCAAGATCGACGAGGTCAGCAACCTGGGCGCCGCGCGCATCCGCGTGCGCTCGCTCATGGCGGCCCTCAAGGAGGAGCGTGCCGAACTGGAGCGCAAGACCGCCGCGGGCCAGGTCGTGGAGGAGGCCCCCGTGGGCGTCCACATGGCCGACGGCCGCCTGGAGCAGGCGCGCCAGACCGACCTCTCGCGCCGCACGCCGGTGTACCGCAAGGCCAAGAGCGCCGCGTTCAAGAAGGTGCGCTACACCAAGGACATGCAGGCCGAGGGCTACACGATCCTCGCCCCGCAGATGAGCCCCATCCACTTCGAGATCTGCGAGCAGCTGCTGAGGTCCGAGGGGTATAACCTCGTTCTTCTCCCCTCCGTCGACCACAAGGCTGTCGACACGGGCCTGAAGTACGTGAATAACGACATCTGCTACCCGTCCATCCTGGTCACGGGCCAGATCATGGAGGCGGTGCTCTCTGGCAAGTACGACCTGAGCCGCACGGCCGTGCTCATCAGCCAGACTGGCGGCGGCTGCCGCGCCACCAACTACATCGCGCTCATCCGCAAGGCCCTGAAGGACTCCGGACACGCCGACATCCCCGTGATCTCGCTTTCCGTCGCGGGCGGCCTGGACGAGAACAACCCCGGCTGGAACATCCTCAAGCCGGGCCTGCTCAAGCGCGCCGTGTACGCGCTGCTGTACGGCGACCTCCTCATGAAGTGCCTGTATCGCACGCGTCCGTACGAGGCCGAGAAGGGCGCGGCGGACCGCGAGTACGAGTTCTACATGAGCCGCGTCAAGTCCATGATCGGAAGCATGGACAAGCGCGACTTCTATAACCTGTGCGAGGACACCATCCGCACCTTTGACAGGCTGCCGCTGGTGAACGACCGCAGCAAGCCGCGCGTGGGCGTGGTTGGCGAGATCCTGGTCAAGTTCCACCCGACGGCCAACAACCAGGTCGTGAAGGTGATCGAGAACGAGGGCTGCGAGGCCGACGTGCCGGGCCTGGTCGACTTCTTCCTGTTTGGCGTGTCCAACCAGGTGAACATGAACCGCGAGCTGGGCACCAAGCTCTCGAGCCGCGTGACCCACAAACTGGGCATCGACTTCCTGGAGGGCATGCGCGAGCCCATCAACAAGATGCTCGAGAAGTCCGAGCGCTTCGAGCCGTACGGCAGCATCTTCGACCTGGCCGCCAAGGCCTCCGAGGTCCTCTCGCTCTGCAACACGATGGGCGAGGGCTGGCTCCTCACGGCAGAGATGTGCGACCTCATCGAGAGCGGCACGCCCAACATCATCGTGTGCTCGCCGTTCGCGTGCCTGCCCAACCACGTCGTGGGCAAGTCCGTCATCAAGCGCCTGCGCCAGATGCACCACGAGAGCAACATCGTGGCCGTCGACTACGACCCCGGCGCCTCCGAGGTCAACCAGCTCAACCGCATCAAGCTGATGATCAGCGTGGCCAAGGAGAACCAGCGCCAGGCCCAGGCCGCGGGCGACGCGGACGCGTCGTTCACGCTCCACAACGACGACGACCCCACGAACCGCGTCATCCCCAACTTCGAGGAGTACGGCCACCTGCGCCGCAAGGGCGAGCTCGAGGACCACATCGTGAACGAGGGCGCCCCCGTGAGCGGCGGCTACGCCGCCTACGGCACCAAGGTGGACGACGACGGCGGCATCACCGTCGGCAGGGGAGAAGGACGCATCCACCTTACCCGCGAGCAGCTCGACGAGATCGAGGACGCCAAGCGCCGCGCCGGCGTGAGGTAGGCGTCAGTTACAAGAGACCTGGCGGCTATGGCTGCTGCCGGTTGAAGGAGGCGGCGTCGGGCATCGTGTCCGGCGCCGCCTCTTGTGTGGGAGAATGGTTGTCGTCAGGAGATATGGGCGGAGGTTTGGATGAACTGGCTCGTCGAGGTCTTGCGGGACCAAAGGGGGAGGCACGTCGACGGCAACGTCTACAAGGCGTGCCAGTGCGACTTTGCCTACAACTCGAACCACATGGAGGGCTCCACGCTCACGCACGACCAGACCGTCCAGGTGTTTGACCGCGGCACCTTTGCCGGGACCGCGAAGGTGGATGACATCGTGGAGGCGAGGAACCACTTCAACGCCTTCGACCACGTTGTCGACACGTTCGACGAGCCGCTTACCGGCGCCTACCTCAAGGGCCTGCATGGGATTTTGAAGCGAGGCACCTCGGACGACGCCAACCCGATCATGGCCGTGGGCGATTACAAGCGCGCGAGCAACGCGATCGTGGGCGCCGTACCATCCACGAGGGCCGCGAGCCCAAATGACGTGCCGCGACTGATGTCGGAGCTCTTCTCGGCCTACGAGCGATCTGCAAGGGACCTTCGCGACATACTCGACTTCCACGTGAGGATGGAGCGCATCCACCCGTTCTCGGACGGGAACGGCAGGGTCGGGCGCCTTGTCATGTTCAAGGAGTGCCTGAGGTCCGGCCTGACGCCCTTCATCATCACGGACGACCTGCGCGAGTTCTACCTGCGCGGCATACGCGAGTGGGGCAAGGTCGATGGCTACCTGTCCGACACGTGCGAGCATGCGCAGGACGTGTTTGCGGCAGAGTACCTGCCGCTCGCGCGCGAGTGGTGGGGGCTCATGCAGGAGGAGCGGCCGGAGGGCCAGCCCAACGGCTCCGAGGCCGGGGCCTAGGGCTTCTCCGCAGGAGCGCCGGCGACGCCGGGGCGGATGCCGGGGAAGAGGTAGACGGCCACCAGGACCCACACGGCCGCGCCGATGGTCGCCTCAACAAAGTAGGTCCACGGGCCCGGCCACGGTGCCAGGAACGCGAGCAGCATGAGGGCGCCCGCCGGCGGCATCCACACGTGCAGGCGGTCCCACACGAGGACGAGCGCCGCAAACGCGAAGATCGCGACCAGCCATGCGGGGGCGTGCAGGTACTCGACGGCATTGCGGGCGGCACAGCCCACGAGCGCTGCGAGCGCTAGCGTGCACCACGTGCGGCGCGGACGGAGGCGCAGCGTCATGTCCGGGCGCGTGAGCTCCGTGTAGGCGACCAGCAGCGGCGGCACGGCCAGGTAGGCGTTGCCGGTGGCAAAGGCAGGGCAGGCCAGCACGCAGAACACCAGGAGACGACGCCCCCACGCCACAAAGGCCTCGCGCGGCGCCAGGCGGAAGGTGCGGTAGTCGATCTTCTCGCGCAGGCCAAGCCGCTCGAGCTTGACCTGGCCCAGGCACACCAGGCACACGATGGTGGTGACGGCCACGGGGTAGGCCCACTCCCTGGTGCCGAGCACCATGGGCAGGATCGCCGCGGAGAGCATGGGCGTCATGTCCGCGCCGACGACGTTCATCGCGACCGCGCAAAACAGGTATCCCAAAGGCGCGCGCAGCCACAGCGGCCACGGGAGCAGCAGGTTGACGGCGAGCCCGAAGACGGAGCCCGCGCACATGAGGCCGATCATGCGGCGGCGGTCGACGTTCCAGGCCTGGGAGGGCTGGATCCAGGCGCCGCAGAGGATTGCGGCCGTCTCGGGGAAGAGGACCTCGGGGCAGCGCAGGATGCCGGAAAGGGCGACCATCGCCACGACGAAGACGCCTGCGAGCAGGATGGGCAGCCAGCGACGGCGTAGGGACATGGAAAACCTCTCTGTAGGGTGGATTTGCCGTGCGCCGTCGCAATGGGGCAGGTCGCGACACACGCACCAATCCAGCCTATCACTTTGTTCAGGTGGCCTCAAAGGCGTCGAGGGAGGGTGGGGTATCATGCTGTTGGACATTGGACGGAAACTCTGACATCAAAAGACATAGCAAGGGAGAAGAACGTGACATACCAACCTACGCCCTCCGACGTGCTCGAGCGCTTCATGCGCTACGTGCAGATCGACTCGCAGTCCGACCCCAACAACGAGGAGGTCACACCCTCGACCCCCACGCAGCACAAGATGGCTGCCTACCTGGGCGACGAGCTGCGCGCCCTGGGCCTGGACGACGTGCGCGTGGACGAGCACGCCTACGTGACGGCGAGCCTGCCCGCCTCCGCGGGGGCCGAGGGCCTGCCCGCGCTGGGGCTCTGCTCGCACATCGACACCTCGTTCGACGCGCCGGCGTCTGGCGTCAAGCCGCACGTGGTGCACTACGAGGGCGGCAACCTCGTCCACGGCGTCGTGGACGGGCGCGAGGTCGTGACCACGCCCGCACAGGTGCCCGACCTGGCGCAGTTCGTGGGCCAGGACATCGTCTGCAGCGACGGCAAGGCCGGCGTGGCCGAGATCATGGCGCTCCTGGCCAGGCTGACGCAGCACCCTGAGCTTCCGCACCCCACGCTCAAGGTGGCCTTTGTGCCGGACGAGGAGATCGGCCACGGCGCGCGCCTGCTCGACATACCGCGCTTTGGCGCAAAGTGGTGCTACACCGTGGACGGCGAGGCGCTGGGCGAGTTCAACTACGAGTGCTTCAGCGCGGCGGAGGCGACGGTCACCGTGCGCGGCGTGATGGTGCATCCGGGCAGCGCCAAGGACATCATGGTCAACGCCATCACCGTGGCGAGCGAGTTCCAGCAGATGGTGCCCGCGGCCGAGCGCCCGGAGCACACGGAGGGCCGCGAGGGCTTCTATCACCCCATCAGCATCTCCGGCACGGCGAGCGAGGTCAGGCTCGGCTACATCCTGCGCGACTTCGACGCGGACTCCTTCGCGAACCGCGAGGCCACGCTGCGCAGGATCGCTGCCTTCCTGAACGACCGCTACGGCGAGGGCACCGTGACCGTGGACGTGCGCCAGCAGTACCGCAACATGGCGGAGAAGTTCGAGGACTGCCGCTTCCTGATCGACCATGCGCTGGAGGCCAACCGCGAGGTGGGGCTCGACCCCAAGGTCGTGGCCGTGCGCGGCGGTACCGACGGCGCGGAGCTCAGCTTCCGCGGGCTGCCGTGCCCCAACATCGCCACGGGCGGCTACTCCTGCCACTCCGTGCGCGAGTTCGTGCCGGTGCGGAGCCTCGAGCTCACGGTCGACCTGCTCGAGCGGCTCGTGGCCAAGTTCGCGGTGCCGCAGGCCTAACGGGATCGCGGCGGGCGCGCCGTTCGGAGGTCCCGCGGACGGCGCCGCTCGCGGGACCCATCGCGCCGTTGGGCAGACGGGCTCGCCGCAGACGGCCCCCAGCCGCCCGAACGCCAGAGCAAGGCTCCGCCGCGGGCTTTTTTCAGGCTAATCTATTGGTGGAAACTCGGGACAAGAGGTAGCGCAATGGGAACAGACAGCACGATCACATGCGCGTGCGGCCAGATGGCCCAGGGGGCGTCGCGATGATGCGGCTCGTGTCCCTCGCGCTCATGATCGTGCTTCCCGTGCTTGCGGCGACCGGGCAGCACCTGGCCGATAGGGGCCTCTCCGAGCGCCACCACCGCCACCACGACACCTACGTCGCGGCGTCCGTCCTCACGCGGACGCTCATTGTCGTGATGGTGTTCATGGCGGTGCTGGGCCTTGCGCTCACCTGGCTGTGCTCGCTCGGCGTGTTCGAGGCGAGCACGGTCGTGCTGGGCTCGTTCTTCTCGTCCTTCGTGGTGACCATGTTCCTGCTCTGGCTGCTCATGCGCCGCTACTCCGTGGTCACCTACGACGACCGCATGGTCGTCACTCCCATCCTGGGGCGCCAGCGCACCATCGCGTACCGCGACATCACGAGCATGGAGTGGCACCGCGCCCTGCTGGGCGGCCGCCAGGACGTGCGCGTCTTCAGCAAGGGGCAGCGCCGCCCCAGCACCATCCGCGGCATCCTGGACGTGCAGCAGATCCTGATGCGCATCAACCGCTTTGACGTGCTGTCCGCCTCGCCCTCCGCAGATGAGCGCGAGCGCGGCTAGCGCTCGCGGCGGATGGCCTTCCAGAACTTTTCCGAAATGCTGGCACGGCGCATGGTGCCGGCCGCGGCCTCGCGCAGGGCGCTCCCGTGTGCGATGAACATGAGCACGCACAGCAGGGCAGCGCACACAGTATAGGGGCTGAGCAGGCCAAACATGAGGGCGCAGCCCACCAGGAAGCAGACCGTGATCGTGACGGCGCCTACGCAGAGGTAGCCCCAGACCAGCACCACCACGAGGCCCGCGGCGGCGCTCGCCATGCCCAGCGCCGGCACCGCCAGGATGATGGCGGAGCAGGTGGTGGTCACGCCCTTGCCGCCGCGAAAGCGGTGCCAGAACGGAAAGTTGTGTCCCAGCGTGGCGCCCGTGGTGGCCAGGAAGCCGCACACGCCCGCGTCAGCGGGAAAGATCGCCCGCACCACGAGCCACGCCACGAGCGTCTTGGCGATGTCTCCCGCCAGCACAACGGCCGCGGCGCGCGTGCCCAGCTCATGCCCCACGTTTGCCATGCCGGGGTTGCCCACGCCCACGTCAAAGGCAGACTTGCCCACCATGCGGCGGCACACCACGTCCGCCGTGAGGAAGCAGCCAAACAGGTAGCCTATCAAGGCCGAAACCACCCAGCGCATCACGCCTCGCCTCCCGCGGCCTCCGCCATGGCATCTGCGAGCAGGGGAGAAATGCGGCCCTGCGACACGAGGTCCACCTCGTGCATGGCGCGCGATATCGCGGTGTAGAGCCGGCGGCGCGCAAGCGGCGTGTCCGGGTAGACGTCGGCCTGCGCGTCGGGCACGATCACGTGGTCAAACTCCAGGCCCTTGGCGAGCGCCAGGTCCATCAGCACCACGCCCCTGGCGGGGAGCGGCTCGTCGCCCTTGAGGGTCTTCACCAGGGGACGGGCCTCGGCCGGTGCGTCCGCGTCCGAGGGGAGCGTGAGCCTTTGGGCCAGCTGCTTGGAGAGCCAGCTCACGCGGCGCCGGTCCGCCGCCACGATCGCCGTGAGGCCCTCGCCGTGCGAGGCGTCCTCCACCACCTGGCACAGGGTCTGGAGGTAGGCTTCCGCGTTGGCTTGGCCGTCCGCCACCTCGTGGAAGCGCGGCGGCACGCCCTCGCGCTGCACGGACGAGAGCTGCACGCGCTCGTCCGCATCCATCAGGCCCGCAAAGAGGTGCGTTATCTCCGGGCTGGAGCGGTAGCTCGTGAGCAGGCGGCACTCCTCCACGCTGCCGTGCGTGCGCGTGAAGATGTCGCGTATCTGCTCGAAGGTGGCCGTACCCTCGTGGATGGCCTGGTTGCGGTCACCCAGCAGCAGGAAGTGCGCGCGGCCAAAGTAGCGCGCGAGCACGATGAGCTGCGTGGGCGTGTAGTCCTGCACCTCGTCGATCATCACGTAGCGCGTGTCGTCCGCGCCGTGGCCGGTTATGAGGAGCCGCAGGAACATCCACTCGGCCGCGCTGACGTTTGTCTTGCCCAGCAGGCGGCAGCCGATGCGGTCGAGGCGAAGCCACGCGAGGGACTCGATCTGGTCGTGCGCGGGGGCGTAGCGCTTGGCGAGCAGCTTTTTGGCGTAGGCGTAGGTCTCGTCGTCGTTGGCGGGGGATATGACCTCGCCAAACGCCTCGATCTGCTCGTCCACGTCCATGCCGAGCATCGCCTCCTGCACGTCCTCGTCGTGCGCGAGCGAGGCGATGCGGCGGTCCAGGCGGTCGTGCAGCTCGTCCTTCACGAGGGCGATCATGCGCGGGCCCAGGCCAAAGCGCTCGAACTTCTGCACGGCGCCGCGGACGGAGGACGCCTTGAGGAGCACCACGTCGTCCTGGCGGATGTCGCGCAGGTCGGCCTCCTCAAGCGTCGCGTGCTCCACGGCCGCCTCCAGCCGCTCGAGCGACTCCGGGCTGTCCTCGGCGCCGGTGGCGCGGTCGGCCAGGCCCAGGCTTGCCAGGAAGTCGCGCCACGTGAACGTCTGGGGGTTGGACTCGCCCAGGGTGGGGAGCACGGTGTCTATGTACTTCTCGAACACGTTGTTGGGCGTGAAGAGGAAGACCTGGTCGGGGCTGAGCGTGGAGCGCTCGCGGTAGAACAGGAAAGCGATGCGCTGCAGCAGCACGGACGTCTTGCCGGAGCCCGCGATGCCGTCCACCAGCAGGACCGGCACGTCGTCGTGGCGCACGACCTGGTTCTGCTCGCGCTGGATGGTCGCCGTGATGGCCTGCAGCTTCTCCGTGTGGTGGCGCTTGAGCGCGTTCAGCAGGAGCGAGTCCTCAATGGCCACGGTGGTGTCGAAGTAGGCGTTCAGGTGGTTGCGCGTGATGTCAAACTGGCGGCGCAGCTCCAGGTTGACGGTGCGCACGCGACCGTCAACCTTGTAGGAGGTGGGGCCCATCTGCTGGTTGTAGTAGGTCTCGGCCACGGGGTTGCGCCAGTCCACCACCAGCGGCATGCGGTTGCGGTCCGTCATGCCGGCCGAGCCAATGTAGACGTCGCGCGCGGGGCGGCCGGGGCGCATCTGCAGGCGCACCTTTGCAAAGTAGGGCTGGCGCAGCAGCATCATGCAGCGCCCGAGCTTCTCGACCTCAAAGTCGTGCTGCTGGTTGTACGTGTCGATCACGGAGTTGAGGGTCTCGATGGCGGCAAGGGTCTCCATCGTCTCGTCCGCGCCGCCAAAGTCGATGCGGACCTCCTCCGAGAGGTCCTTCAGGTCCTTGGCGGCCTCCTTGTGCTTGACCTCGAGCTCCTCGGTCAGGATGTCGCGCACCCTCTCGAGCTCGGCGTATATCGCGTCGAGGTGCTCCTGCTCCTCCGCAAACGTCTTGTCGTCCATCGTGCTCCCATGCGTGAGTCTGCCCCTGAATGAATCCTTCCCATTATCGCACGGGCATGTCCCGCGGGCGAGAAGGACGGCGGCCTTGCATGTTGATGATGCGGACAACGAGTGAGGGGGCTGCGGCTGCGATTTGTGGAGACGTCTTCACAAACGGAAGTATTTCTTTACAGACGGCTACCTTGTCCCTATATTTATTACTTGCGCACAGGGTGCGCCCAGACATTGCGGGGTGGAGCAGTCTGGTAGCTCGCCGGGCTCATAACCCGGAGGTCGTAGGTTCAAATCCTGCCCCCGCGACCAAATTCGCAGTCCCTCATCTGGTTGCCGGGTGGGGGATTTTTCTTACCGTGCTTCTTTGTTCAACCTTTCGAGTATGGACCGAACGATCTTCTCGTCCTCAATCCGCGCAATCCCAAAGGTCTTTTTCCAGCGTCCTTGAGCGACGCCCCGACCAGATACGCCTCAGTCCCGTCCAGTATGAGGAACCGGTCGTGAAATGTATCTGTATGGCGAACTTCGAGCTTTGGGTACTGCGCGTTGAAGGTATCGACGTCCCGTTGCGTGAGGCGCGTCTTAGGGTGGGTCCAGATGGTGACCCTGACGTCCGAATGCTTCTTCGCGAGTACATTGAGGGTGCCTGTATCGACGTAGCCGTCCACGAGCACGATTTCACGTTTTGCGCGCAGCACGAAGGACGTGAGGAGCTCGAAGGCATCCCAGACCTGGCCGTCGAAAAAGACTCTCTGGATTGGTTCCTCGTGGGCGTCCATATAGTCGAAGATACGCTCGAAACGTTCATCGGTGCATTTCTGGTATTCAAGCTGCCTAAGCTCTATGGTACTTATGCGTTCGAGCATCTGAGCATTGTCCGCAATGAAGCGGCGCATCTCGACAAATGCGTCCATAATGCGGATGCTCACCTCGATGGCCGTGTCACTGCGTAGCACGGCGGAAAGCATCGAGACCCCCTGCTCGGTGAAGACTCGGGGCAGACTTCTCCTCCTGCCACCCCATCCATCTGCACTTGAAATCACAAACTGTGATTTCAAGTCATCAGCCTCGTCCTTAGTCAGCCTGAAGCAGAATCTTTCTGGAAAGCGATCCGCGCACCATATAGATCATGTTGCGGATTTGAACGTTGGGGACCTGGACTACCTCGGTATGCTTTTCGATGGCGCGCGCCTGAATACGTTCATCTGTCATGGAACCCTCCCGCCTCCCAAACATCACGAAATGTGATGTTTGGGAATTGTATCAACGATTGCCGGGCGTCTGCCGTTTGAAGTCACAAACTGTGACTTCAAAGCTCTCCCCGATTGAATCACGGGCCTCTGACCTGTCTAGATGCTAGATTGGCACCTAGGTTGGAGACCCCTTGAGGTTCCAAAATGGAATCTCGAGTCAGGTGGCCTGCCGAGCGGCAATCGAACGTTCTTCTCGCCCGCGTAGGCACGTGGCGTATGTGTGACGTGTGAGGCCTCAATATCAGCCAAAGGTGCGTGCCGCCGTTGGGGTATCACTCAAGCCATTGGATGCGAGCGCGACGGCGCGGAAGGCGAGGCGGCATGGGCGAGAAGAACACGGACGAGAAGGTCATCAACCTCGGGGAGGCGCGACTCCGCGCCCACGACCACATCGTGCGCGGCACGGCGGCCGACGGCCAGCTGCGCGCGTTTGCCATGAGCGGACGCGAGACGGTGCAGGAGATGCGCGACCGCCACCACACGAGCAACGTGGTCACGGCAGCGCTGGGGCGCCTCATGATGGCGGGCCAGATGATGGGCGCCATGTCCAAGGTGGACGACGAGCTCATCACGCTCGAGGTCCGCGGAGACGGTCCCGTGGGCGGGCTCACCGTGACCGCCAACAACCAGGGGCAGGTCAAGGGCTTCGCGTACCATCCCAACGCCTGGCTGCCGCTGCGCCCGGACAGCCACCTGGACGTGGGCGGCGCCGTGGGCGCGGGCACGCTCACCGTGATCCACGACATCGCGCACATGGAGCCGTACTCGAGCACGATTGGCCTCGTGTCTGGCGAGATCGGGGACGACCTGACCTACTACTTTGCGGAGAGCGAGCAGATTCCCACGTCGCTTGGCGTGGGCGTCCTCGTGGACGTGGACTACACCGTGCGCCAGGCGGGCGGCTTTGTGATCCAGGCGATGCCGGGCTGCGAGGACTACGTTCTTGACCAGCTGGAGCGGAACCTCGCGGGCGTGCGCTCCGTCACGCAGATGCTGGAGGATGGCATGGGCCCCTCGGACATGCTGGCGCACCTGCTGCGCGGCATGGACTACCAGGAGCTGGACGCGATGCCGGCGCAGTTCCACTGCGGCTGCGACAAGGACCGCGCCGCCCGCTGCGTGCTGGCGCTGGGCGAGCGCGAGATGCGCGACATGATAGAGAAGGGCGAGTCTGCGGACGTGCACTGCCACTTCTGCGGCGCGAGCTACCGCTTTGCGCCGGAGGAGCTCGAGGCGCTACTCGGTTAGGCGTTGCTGGTGGGGGCGGGTGCGACTGAGCGCGGCCGGACCGTGCGGCCTAGCGCTCCGGCGCCACGAGCTCGTACGCCAGGCGAGGGGAGTGGTCGCGCACGTAGACGATGCCGCGGTACGTAAAGCCCTCGCGCTGGGCAGCCGCCTGCATCGGCCTGTTGTCGCGATGCGTGTCCACGCGCAGGTGGCGGCAGCGCTCGAGCGCGAGGCCAACCGCCAGGTGGAACACGCCATGCACCTGGCCGTCGCTCGCGACCTGGTGCAGCGTCACGTACGGGGCGTCTGACTCCCACGTGCCGCCCTCGATGTGCGCATAGGACGCGTCCCGGCCGGGCACGAGGGCAAACGCCGCGTGTATGGCACCTTCCCGCGTGACCACGTACAGCTCCCCGCGCCCGATGCGGCCCTCGATAAGCTCGCGCGGCGGAAAGCCGTCGCCCCACTGGCCGGGGTTGCCGGACCGCCTCATGAACTCGCGCGCCGCGGCGTACACGGCCATCACCTGGTCAAGGTCCGCCCGCGTTGCCTGCCGCACCGTGATGTCCCGCATGACGCCTCCGCCTTCCGCCCCGTCAGACGCGTCCCATTGTGGCACGCTTGCGACGCAACGGTGCCCGCATGGGCGAGAAGGACCCGAGCCCATGGTCCAGGTCCTTCTCTTGGGAGTGCCCGCATGCGGGGTTGCGGGCGTGGGGTGGTTCGTCCTGCTCTTCTCGCCCGCCGCTACGCGAGCGCGCCGCTGGCCGTGCTGGCGCCGTTGCCGGACGCGTTACGGGAGCCCGTGGCGTCCTCGCCCTCGTGGGCCTGGGCCCAGGGCTCGCTCTGGATCACGGCCTCTCGCACGAGCAGCGCGAGCCTGAGCGCGAGTGGCTCCACCAGCGGGGCGAGCGCAAACGTGAGGAGCGCCTTGGCCGAGGGGAGCGCACCCGCAAACGCGAGGCGCGCCGCGGCGTCGCCGGCGCAGACCACCAGGAAGGCGATCAGCGTCGCGGGCACAATCATCATGGCGTTGCTGACGCGCATGGACTCGCGGCCCATGTGCCAGGTGAGGAACACGGCGCACACCCACGCGACGACGGCGGGGGTCAGGCATGCCAGGGCGGCAAGGCGGGCCGCAAGGCTTCCGCCAAAGAGGGCGTCGGCCGCGCCCAGGGGGCTCAGCACGGCAATCGCAACGGCAGCCTCGCCAAGGGCAAGCGCCGCCACGCACGCCTTGCGCCTGGTGGAAGTGGCCACCATCCTGCGAAGGCACGTTCCTGCATCGCACGCGTGGGACAGGTCGTCCGTCATGGCAACATCCTCCTTTGCGGGCCGGCTTCCATCGCGCCCTCGCGCGACCGACCCTCGAATCAGTCATACGACGTTGCCAACTATGGTCGCTCACGCCGGTCGCGTGCGTGTTAGCTGCGTTTAAGGAATCGGTACGCCTTGTGACGTTGCCCGTAACGCCCGTGCGGGGGAGAAGAACGTCCCTAGTGCTTGAAGAGCCTGCTCATGAGGTCGGCGTTATGCGCGAGGCGGCGGTTCTTCTCGCCCTCGTTGGCGTGCCAGTTGCCCGGCTCGCCGTCGAGGACGTCTCCCTGGCGGGTGCCTTCCGGCAGCTCCGAGAGCGGCACGTCCGCAAAGCGGGTCCCGTCCAGCTCGAGCACAGCCACGTCGCCCTCGATCCTGTCCACGATTGCACGCATGTCACGCCGTCCCTTCCGCGGGGCCCTAGCCGCCGCACACCTGGCAGGCGGTGTAGCCCTCGGCCTCTGCCTGCGACCTTGTCATGCTCGTCACGTTCTTGCTGCGCGAGAGCGTGCGGCAGCCCTGCGCATGGTACTTCTTGCCCGTGGGTGCCACGTAGACCGTCTGGTCCTGACCCGCCGTCGCGCCGCTGGAGGGTTGTGCCTGCGGGGCGGCTACCTGCGCGTTTGTTGACGCACCGCTTCCACCATGCCCGCCGCCGTCAAGGGTCGAGGAGCCCGCGCCCGCATCCTGGCTCTGCGCCACGACGGTGCCCTGGTGTGCCGTGGAGACGGACACGTTGGTTCCGTCGGACGTGACCGTGATCGTCCCCTGCGCACCCGTGCCATAGATGGTGGCTCCCACGGCGGAGAGCGCGTCCATCACGGTCTGGGCGGGATGGCCGTAGGAGTTGTCCAGGCCATAGCTTAGGATTGCGACCTTGGGCGTGAGCTTCTGGGCCACGGCCGCGTTCGTGCCCGACGCGGATCCGTGGTGCGACGCCTTCAGCACGTCAACGTAGCCGACAGAGCACTGCTCGAGCGCCTCGGCCGGCGCGTCGCCCGTGAAGAGGAACGTGTTCTGCCCGTAGGTCACGAGGATCACGACGCTGTAGCCGTTCGAGTCGTCGTAGCTTGCGCCTGCCTGCGGCCACAGGATGTCGATGCGGTAGCCGTTCTGCGCGGCGATTTGCTTGCCGGCAGTCGCCTCGTCGATCTGGAGGCCCTTGGCCGCGACCGCCTCGAGGAAGCGCGTATAGGTCTCGGTCGAGTGGTTGCAGTTGGGTGCCCAGACGGAGCCGATCTCGTTTGCTCCGATCACCGTGGGGAGCCCGCCGATGTGGTCGGCGTCGGGGTGCGTCGCCACGAGCCAGTCGATGCGGCTCCGCTTGTCCGCCGCGAGCGCGGAGTCGACGGTCGAGCCACCCTCCCTGCCGGCGTCGATCACCATGGTCTTGCCGTCCGGGAACTCGATGATGGCGGCGTCCCCCTGTCCCACGTCCAGGAACCTCACGACCAGCTTCTGGCCTTTGGTGGCATCGCTTGCGGAAGGCTTGGCCGCCTGCGCCGCGGATGATGCCGTCGCGTCGGTCTGGACAGGATCCTTCTGTTTCGATTCCGCCTCCGTGCCGCTATCGGATGCGCTGATGCTCGTGTCCGTCTGCTGCTGGGCATTGCTGCTGGAGTGCGAGTCTGCAGTCGAGCCCGCGCATGCCAGGACCGTGCTCAGCAGGGCAATGAGGACGAAGCCGAGGAACCCCCAGAGACAGCCCTTTACGCATCCTCCGTTGTCGCCCCTTGTCATGGCACGCCCCCTAGAGCAGACAGGACAGGAGCGCGAGTATGGCGAGGCCGCCCTGGGTGAGGATGATCTTGGGGTTGCTGGTCACGCTGCCGTACGCCGCGACCGCGACGACGTAGAGCATGAGCGCCACCACGGCAGGCTTGCTCGCGAAGCCAAAGACCGCGACGAGCACCAGCACGGCGATGAGGCCGTTGTACACGCCCTGATTCTTGAAGAGGGTCCTTACGGAAGGACGGTTGAGCTCGGCGGTCGTCATCCCGAACACCTTTGCCGTACGGTCCGAGGTGGTCGCGATGGTCTCGAGGTAGAGGATGAAGAAGAACTCGGCTGCGACCAGCGTCGCGAGGATTGTGGTGACAATGCTCATGAGGCTCCCTCCGTGCATCTTGCTTGTATGGTGGAAAGTTTAGCTGAAGGGAAGCCAAGCGTACGCAACGGAGCGCATGCCGAAACGCGTGCGTTCAAAAAGTAAGGCCGCGCCCCCGCACCGGAGCAGAGAGCGCGGCCAAAGCAAGGCGAAAGATTCGTACTCGCGTTGTGGTTTGGGTCCTGGTTATCCCGGGTCGCTAGAGGGACCTCAGTGCATCGATGAGTGCGGTCTTGGCGGTGGTCTTCTCGTCCTTCATCTTGATGACCTTGGCAGGACATCCCGCGACGACAGCACCTGCGGGCACGTCCTGCGTGACAACGGCGCCGGCGGCGACGACGGCCCCCTTGCCAACGCGGCAGCCCTCGATCACGACGGCGTTCGCGCCGAGCATCACGTCGTCCTCGATCACGACGGGGGTGGCGCTTGCGGGCTCGACGACGCCCGCGAGGACGGTCCCGGCACCCACGTGGCAGTGCTTGCCCACGATGGCGCGGCCGCCCAGGATGGCGCCCATGTCGATCATGGTGCCCTCGCCGATGACGGCGCCGATGTTGATGATCGCGCCCATCATGATGACGGCGTTGTCCCCGATGGTGACCTTCTCGCGGATGATGGCGCCGGGCTCGATGCGCGCGTTGACGTTGCGCACGTCGAGCATGGGGACGCCGGAGTTCCTGCGGTCGCACTCCACGACGACGTCCTCGATCTGGGAGGCATGCTCGGAGAGGGCGGGGCCGACCTGGGACCAGTCGCCGAACACGACCTTGCTGCCCGTGCCGAAGACGTGGGAGTCGGGTCCGTAGTCGATGTCCGCGCCCGGCGCCTCGCGAACGAAGACGCGGACGGGCGTCTTCTTGGGTGCGTTGGCGATGTAGTTGATGATTTCCTGTGCGTCCAAGTGTTGCATCCCCTTATCGATTGAGCGGCTCGTCGCCGAACATGAGCTGGTCGAAGGTGTAGAAGCCGGGGCCCTTGGTGACGAGGCGCCTTGCCGCGGCGACGGCTCCGTTCACGAAGATCTGACGGCTCGTGGCGCGGTGGGTGAGGCAGAGTTCCTCGTCCGTGCCGAAGAAGTGGACCTCGTGCGTGCCCGCCACGGTGCCGCCGCGGAGGCTGTGTATCCCGATCTGTCCCTGAGGCCGTGCGCCGACCATGCCTTCGCGACCGTAGACGACATCCGCCTCGTGGCCGGGGTCGACGGCGTCGAGCAGCATGTTCGCGGTGCCCGAGGGGGCGTCGGCCTTCTGGTTGTGGTGCGTCTCGACGATCTCCACGTCCCAGCCCGCGAGCGCGCGAGCCGCCTCGGCGGTGACGCGGCGGAGTACCGCCACGCCCAGAGAGTAGTTTGCGGAGTGGATGACCGCGCTCTTCTCGCCCAGCGCCCTGATCTGCGCGAGCTCCTCGTCGGAGTAGCCGGTGGTACCAGAGAGAAGCGCGCATCCCGTGCGGCGGACGTAGGCCAGCGTGTGGGGCAGGGCCGCACGGTTGCTGAAGTCGATGGCAAGGTCCGCCGTGGGGGCGTCGACATCGAGCTGAGAGGCGCTGTCCACGTCGTACGTGCCCGTCACCGCGAAGCTGCCGTCCGCCTCGAGTGCCTGGGCGATGAGCGTGCCCATGCGGCCCGCGCCGATGAGCGTGACGGTGTACGCGTTGCCGCTAGTCAATCAGACCGACCTCCCTCATGGCAGCGTAGAGGCGCTCGCGCGCGGGGTCGGACATAGGCCAGAGCGGGCTGCGGTAGCTCTCCGTCAGCATGCCCATCTTGGCGAGCGCCGCCTTGACGGGGATGGGGTTGACCTCGCAGAAGAGCGAGTGGATGAGCTCGAGGTAGTCGAGCTGCGTGCGGAGGGCTGCCTTGGTGTCTCCCGCGAACCAGTTGGCGCACATGTCATGAACCACCTGCGGGCAGACGTCGGCCCAGACGCTGATGACGCCGGAGCCACCGAGCGAGAGGATGGGGACGACCATGTCGTCGTTGCCGGAGAGCATGCGGAAGTCGTCGGAGAGGTAGCGGGCGGCCATCGTGGCGTAGGAGATGTTGCCGGAGGCTTCCTTGATGCCCCACGCGTTGGGGTGCTTGCTCAGGCGTGCGATGTTGTGCTCCGAGATGGAGCAGCCGGTGCGGCCGGGGATGTTGTACAGGATGCACGGGACGTCGACCGCGTCGAGCACCGTCTTGAAGTGGTGGTAGATGCCGTCCTCGTTCGACTTGTTGTAGTAGGGGGTGATGAGCAGGAGCCCGTCGATCCCGAGCTTCTGCAGGCCGAGGCTCTTGTTGAGGCTCTCCGCCGTGGCATTGGAGCCGGAGCCGCCGATGACGGGAACGCGTCCCGCGACGCGGTCGATCACGCACTTGGCGACCGCGAAGTCCTCCTCGTCCGTCATGGTCGAAGACTCGCCCGTGGTGCCGAGCACCAGGATGCCGTCGGTACCGTTGGCGAGGTGGAAGTCCACGAGGCGCTCGAGCGCGTCGAAGTCGACGCTTTTGTCCTCCTTGAACGGGGTGACGAGTGCGACGATGGATCCGCGAAGGTTGGTCATGTCCATAGCTGTTGCTCCTTATTTGGGGACGGGGCATTGGCCCACGTCCATTGTGTCGAGAAGATTTTGAGCCAGCCAGTCGCGTCGGCGACCGCGTCAGCCCGGCGCCCCTTAAGGACGCGCGGTCTTGGGCTTGGACGCCCCTGCCTCGACGGGCACATCCCATCCCTCGAGCACGTCGAGCGTCGCGAAGTAGTCGCTGGGGGTCTCGGCACGACGGATGAGCCTCACGTCGCCGTCGGGCTCGAGCAGGAGCTCGGCATGCCTCAGACGACCGTTGTAGTTGTAGCCCATGCAGTGGCCGTGGGCCCCTACGTCGTGGACGTAGAGCAGGTCGCCCGGGTGGCACTCGGGGAGTGCGCGGTCGTTCGCAAGGCGGTCGGAGTTCTCGCACAGGGCGCCCGTCACGTCGTAGGTGTGGTCGCAGGGCTCGTCCTCGCGGCCCATGACGGTGATGTGGTGGTAGGCGCCATAGAGCATCGGCCTCATAAGGTCCGCCGCGCACGCGTCGACGCCGAGGTAGTCATGGTAGATGTGCTTCTCGTGTATGACTCGGGTCACGAGGGCGCCGTAGGGGCCCGTGATGAACCTGCCCATCTCCGTGAAGATCGCGACGTCGCCCATGCCGGCAGGAACGAGCTCCTCCTCATAGGCGCGGCGCACGCCCTCGGCGATCTTGAAGATGTCGTTGGGGCGCTCCTCCGGGCGGTAGTCGATCCCCACGCCGCCGGAAAGGTTCACGAACGCGACCTTCGCCCCCAGCTCGTCGTTGAGCCTGCGAGCCGCTGCGAACAGCGTGCGCGCGAGCGTGGGGTAGTAGTCGTCCGTCACGGTGTTGGAGGCGAGAAGCGCGTGGATGCCGAAGCGCTTGACGCCAAGCGACATGAGCCGGCGCGTCGCCTCGAGCATCTGGTCCATGGTCATCCCGAACTTTGCCTCCGCGGGCTTCCCGAAGATGCCGTTCGCGAAGGGGAACTCGCCGGGGTTGAGGCGCATGCTCATGACCTCGGGGAACGAGCCGACGGCCTCCTGGTAGGAGTCGATGTGCGTGATGTCGTCCAGGTTCACGGTCGCTCCGAGGCGCGCGGCGTGGGCGAACTCCTCCAGGGGGGTGTCGTTCGAGGAGAACATGATCCTCTCGCCCGAGACGCCCATGCGCTCGGCCATGATGAGCTCGCACTCAGAGGAGACGTCGAGACCGAAGCCCATGTCGAGTAGGATCTGGATGATTGCGGGGTTGGGGCAAGCCTTGACCGCGAAGTACTCGCGAAAGCCTGGGTTCCATGAGAACGCGTCCAGCACCGACTGCGCGGTCTTGCGGATGCCCTTCTCGTCATACAGATAAAAGGGTGTGGGGAATCGCGAGGCGATGTCCTCGAGCTGGCTCGCTGTCACAAAGGGCGTCTTGCGTCCCATCGTTCCTCCCTACGCGCCCATCCTTTGCGGTGGCCTTTTGCCACGGTCGCGTAGGGATAGCGCACCTGACGTGTGTCAGACAGTTCCAAGGGGTGTTCCCCCAAGGTCCCACCCTGCCTTCGTGCCCGTTGGCAGGATTCGGCGGATTTGGCCTCCCCGTGGGATCGCAGCCTGCCGGCTAGCCCACGGATTATCGTGTCCGCGCCTCTATCGTTGGGGGGCAGTGTAGCCTTAGTCCGTCGGAACGTAATTGTTCGAAGCACTTTCGCCACACGTCGTTAACAATCGGGCAGACGCGACGGTGGGGAAACTGGTGGCTGGGGCTCGCGGGGGACTATGGTTGTGACAAGTCATGTGCTCTTCCCGTCCCCTTGGCATGATGGGCCGTACAATGCGGCAGACGAATCGCAACGGGTAATTGTGCGAGGCAACGAGGAGGCGTCCATGGAGCGGGAGAACGATAGGGTCGCGGAACCGGGGAACGTGACGGTGGACGCGCCTGACGACGTGTTGCGCTTGGTGCCCAGGCTGCGCGGGTGGAGGCGCGAACTCCACCAGATCCCCGAATGCGACTTCGACCTGCCAGAGACCATCGCGTACCTGCGCGCGCAGCTCGAGCCCATGGGGGAGCGCTGCGACTGCCTCAGGCTCTTCTCGCCCGCGTCGTCTACCCTGTGCGCGCTGTTCGACCGCGGGACGGGGGCGGCGACCGCCTTGAGGGCGGACATGGACGCCCTTCCCGTGACGGAGGAGACGGGTGTTCCCTTTGCCTCCAGGCACCAGGGACGTATGCACGCATGTGGGCATGACGGTCACATGGCGATGGCCCTGGGGGCGTGCGCGTGGATGTCCGAGCATGTCGACCTCCTTCCGCGCAGCGTGCTCGTGGTGTTCCAGCCCGCGGAGGAGACCACGGGCGGGGCGCGCAAGGTGTGCGAGAGCGGCGTGTTCGAGCGCCTTGGCGTGGACAGGATCTTTGGCTTCCACCTTTGGCCCGACCTTCCCGTGGCGCAGGTGGCGACCCGTGCCAGCGCACTCCTGGCTGCGAGCAACGAGACAACGGTCGAGTTCCAGGGGCGGGCCTCCCACATCGCCAAGGCGTCCCAGGGGAGAGACGCGCTTCTGGCTGCGTGTCGCTTTGTGCCCGAGGCATACCGCTACATGGACGAGCGTGCCCTCGAGGAGCCGTGCCTGCTCAAGTTCGGGCACATGGAGGCGGGCGAGGTCCGCAACCAGATTGCCGCAGGCGCCCGCGTGGAGGGAAGCCTGCGGACGTTCTCGGTCCAGATGGGCAAGCGCTGCAGGGAGGAGCTGCCGGGCATAGCCGAGCGAGTGGCCTCCGACCTCGGCTGCACCGTACGAACGCACTTTAGCGAGGGCTACCCTCCTGTGGTAAACGACCATGAGGTCACCTCCTGGGCAACGGGGGTGCTGCGGGACCAGGGCATTTCGGTCGAACAGGTGCCGGAGCCCCTGCTCATAGCAGAGGACTTCGCCTGGTACCAGCAATGGCTGCCTGGCACATTCTTCCTTTTGGGGACTGGTACGGGGATACCGCTTCACGCGAGCACGTTCGACTTTGACGAGACGATCCTGGCGCGTGGCGTCGACGTGTACCGCAGCCTCGTGACGGCGACGGTCTAACCGCGCAGGCTGCGCACGAAGCCCGCGAGGCGGGAGAGTCCCTCCTTGAGCGAGGCGTCGTCCGTCGCGTAGCTGATGCGCACGTGGCCCGGGCAGCCGAAGACCGACCCAGGGACCACGGCGACGCCGGCCTCGCGAATCGCCCGCTCGCAGAAATCCTCGTCGCTGGCACAGAAGCCTTCGATGCTGGGGAACGCGTAGAAGGCGCCCTTGGGCTCGACGCAGGGGAGTCCCATCTGCCCGAGCGCGTCGAGCGTGATGGCGCGACGCGCGCGGTAGCGCTCCCGCATGGGCGTGGTATCCGTGGCCAGCGCCGTTACCGCCGCGTCCTGCGTGAAGGAGACCTCGCATGAGACGGCGTACTGGTGCACCTTGGCGACCTGGGTCACGACCTCGGGAGCGGTGGTGAGCCAGCCGAGTCGCCAGCCCGTCATGGCCCAGGGCTTGGAGAGGCTGTTCACTACGATGGTGCGGTCCGCGAGCTCGGGATGGAGCCTCGCGAAGCCGCGACCGCGTCCAGGCTCTTCTCGTCCAGAACGCAGCCGGTCGGGTTGTTTGGCGAGGTGAGGACGATGGCCTTTGTATGCGGCGTCACGACAGACGCGAGCCTTTCCGCATCGATCTGGAAGCCGTCCGCGGAGGTGTCCAGCGTGACCGCCCGCGCGCGGGCGAGGAGCGTTATCGACTGGTAGAGCACGAAGGCGGGGGTGGGGATGATGACCTCGTCCCCGGGGTTAAGGAGTGCCGTGAGGGTGCTGTAGAGCGCCTCCGTCGCGCCGTTTGTCACGATGACCTGCTGCGCGTCGACCGGGAGCCCCGTGTTGGTGCAGCGTGTCGCGATTGCCTCGCGGAGCGCGGTGGTGCCGTTGTTGGGCGGATAGTGGGTCTTGCCCTCGCAAAGGCTCTGGGTGACGCGCTCGCGGATGTGGGCCGGCGTGACCTCGCCCGGCTCGCCGAGCGTGAGGGAGACGCAGCCGGGGGTCTGCGCGGCGAGTGCGGAGAAGCGCCTGATTGCCGAGGGCTTGAGCTCCCTGAGAGCGCTGTTGAGTTCTAGCGACATGCCCTGCCTCCCTCCGGGCGCGACCCCTGGTGCGGCGCGCCTGCCATGAATGCGAACGCGTGTTCTATATGTGACATTATGGGGCCTGGCGCGCCCGCTGTCCAGAGAATTTTACGCCCAGGCGATGGGCCTTTCGCCATGCGCCTGGAGGAAGGCGTTCGCCTGCGAGAAGGGCCTGGACCCCATGAACGGGACGAGGCCTCCGCCCGCGCGGTTTGCCGAGAGCGGGGAGGGGTGCGTGGAGGTGAGCACGAGCTTCTCGCCCGCGAGGGTTCCCGTGGCGCGCGCGTCGTCCACCGCCGTGGTGACGAGGCTTGCGGCATGGCGGCCCCACGCGAGGTAGCAGATGGGCTGTGGCAGCTCTACCGTGCGCCTGACCAGGTAGTTTGTGAGGACCTGCCAGCCGAGCCGCGCATGCGAGTTCGCGGCGTGCTCGCGCACCGTGAGCGTGGTGTTGAGGAGAAGGACACCCTGCCGTGCCCAGCCGGTGAGGTCGCCCGTGGCTGGTGGCTCGCAGCCGAGGTCCGCCGCGAGCTCCTTGTAGACGTTGCGCAGGCTGGGCGGGAGGCGCTGGCCGGCGGGCACGGAGAACGAGAGACCCATGGCCTGGCCGGGCTCGTGGTAGGGGTCCTGCCCCAGGATCACCACGCGCACGGCGTCGGGCGGCGTGAGCTCGAGCGCGCGCAGGATCGCGTCCTGGGCGGGGTAGATGGTCTGCTCCGTGCGGAGGTCCCGCACGCGAGCGAGGAGCTCCTCCGTCTTGGTAGATACCTCCGCCGGCGCGTCCTTTAGCCACAGGTCCACGTTGGCCTTGCCCCGTGCGTCGCCCATGTATGCCTCGCAATCCGTCGCGTTGTAGATCCAGCTGACGGTAGCAGGAAGCGGCGGCGGGGTAAAGTCCGTGCAGGCTGGTGTCTGGTACCAGTGACCACCTGCGGAGAACGTACCGCCCGCAAACTGGCACGCGGCGCACGGCCTGTGGCGTCTGGCTTTTCTCGCCCGTGGGACCTACAGTCTTTTTTGCGTACCCTTAATTTTCTGTCAGGTTTGGCGGGACCGCTCGTGTTATATATGCGTGCGCCGAGCGCGCCGCGCGGCCGCCGCCGCGTCGTCGGAAGGAGCCATCATGTGCACGGGCGTCAGGTTCACGGACGACAAGGGCAACATGTACTTTGGCCGCAACCTCGACTGGAGCTGCTCGTACGGGGAGCGCGTCGTCATCACGCCGCGCGGGTACCGCACGGAGTCGCCGTTCGGGGCCGTCAAGCCGTCGGACATGGCCATCATCGGCATGGGCATCGTGGAGGGCACGACGCCGCTCTACTTTGACTGCGCAAACGAGAAGGGCCTCGCCGTGGCGGGACTCAACTTCCCGGGTTATGCGTCCTACGCGGCCGGCCCGCGCGAGGGCGCCACGAACGTGGCCGCCTACGAGTTCCCACTCTGGGTCGTGGCGGGCCACACGACGGTGGACGAGGTCGAGGCGGACCTCGCGGACGTCGTGATTGTGGACAGGCCCGTGAGCCCCAAGTTCCCCTCGTCCATGCTGCACTGGATCATTGGCGACGCCAAGCGCTCAATCGTGGTGGAGCAGACCGAGGCGGGGCTGCAGGTCTTCCACGACGACGTGGACGTCCTCACCAACCAGCCCGGCTTTGCGTGGCATCAGGAGAACCTGCGCAACTACATGAACGTCACGAGCGACGTGCCCGGGCCGCTCAGCTGGCGCGGCCAGGAGCTGACGGCGTTTGGCTCCGGCGGCGGCATGCGCGGGCTTCCCGGCGACTACTACTCCACCTCCCGCTTCGTTCGCGAGGCGTACCTCAACGCGAACTACCCCACGCAGGAGGGCGAGGACGCCAACGTGAGCAAGATGTTCCACCTGCTGGGCGGCGTCTCCATGATCGACGGCGCGGCACGCATGACCAACGGCGAGTTCGAGCGGACCGTCTATACCGGCGGAATCTCCACGCGCACGATGACGTACTACTGGTCCACGTACGCCGACCCGGCCATCCGCTCCGAGGCGCTGTTCGACCACGACGTGGACGGCAAGTACCTGCAGGTGGATTAAAGAGACCCTGCCCCCGCGACCGGACGCCGCGGCGGGCGCACGACCGACCCCCAGATGGGAGCACGTCATGGCTAAGAAGCCTTTTGGCACGATAGGCAAGGGCAAGGGCAAGGAGGACGCGGACGAGGCCGGCAAGGCATCGCCTGCGGGCGAGAAGGACGCAGCCTCCAGGGACGCGGACGCCACGCAGCGCGTGACGCCTCCCGTGCCCGTGACGCCCGAGCGCCACGCGACGAGCGCGCTCGACGCGCCTGAGGGCGTGACGAGGACCCTGCCCACCGCCGCGGCGCAGGACGCGCAGGCCGAGGAGGACGCGGAGGGCATGCTCGCCTACCAGAGCCTCGAGCGGCACCGCAAGGAGAAGAGGCGCAAGCGCCGCGTCAAGATCGTGGTGGGCGTGTGCGCGGCCGCCGTGGTCGCGGCGCTCATAATCGTGCCGCGCGTGCTGACGCCCGAGGACAGCGGGTCGTCCGCCCCCGCGACGTCCGAGGTCACCCGTGGCGACCTCACGTCGAGCGTGAGCGTGACGGGTGCGGCCCAGCCCGCGTCGAGCGTGTACGTGACGCCCGAGGTGGGCGGCATCGTGCAGGACGTCCGCGTGAGCGAGGGCGACACCGTCAACAAGGGCGACGTGCTCTTCTCGCTCAAGAACGACTCGCTCGACAAGGCGGTGTCCGACGCCCAGCGCCAGGTCTCCGACGCGCAGGCGCAGGTCAACACCGCGCAGCGCGGCGCCGACAACGCCAACGCCGCGTACCAGAAGGCGCTCGCGGAGTGGAACGCCGCGCCCGACGCGGAGACCCAGTCCGGCCTCACGGACCCGGACAGCCTCTACGGCGACGTGCAGACCGCAAACGACAGCCTGAGCAGCGCAAAGTCCGCACTCGACTCCGCCAACGAGGCGCTCGCGGACGCCAAGGCCCAGGCGGCCAAGCGCACCGTCGTCGCGCCAAGCTCGGGCAGCGTCGTGGCGGTCAACGCCAAGAACGGCGCCGCGTACGGCGACGCCACGACGGGCTCCACCACGAGCGACGGCACGGGCCAGTCGTCGTCGCAGTCGTCCTCTGGCTGGGCGGTGCAGATTGCGGACCTCTCCAAGATGCGCGTCGCGACCCAGGTCAACGAGGTCGACGTATCGGGCGTGAAGGTGGGGCAGACCGCGGACGTGACCTTCTCGGCCATACCGGGGCTCGAGTGCAAGGCCACGGTGGAGAAGATCGCGACCGTGGCCACGGGCTCGGACTCCGGCTCGACGGGCGGCGACGGCAGCGTGGTCACCTACGAGGTGGACCTCCTGATTGACCAGCCCGACTCGCGCATCAAGCCGGGTATGACCGCCAACGCGACCATCGAGACCCAGAGCGTGAAGGACGTGCTCATGGTGCCCGTGGCGGCGCTCCAGAACTACGACGAGGGCTCCGGCGACGCGACGGTGACCGTGGTCACGCTCGACAAGGACGGCAACGTCAAGAAGTCGCGCGACGTGGACGTCAAGGTGGGCGAGAAGAACAGCTCCGACGCCGCGGTCACGGGCCTCAAGGAGGGCCAGACCGTGAAGCTGACGGACGACGACTCCAGCTCGGGCTCCGGCGACGCCGACGCTGACGCGTCCGGCGGCATGACCGCGGACTAGTGATGCCATGACTCCGGTAATCGACGTGAGGGGTGTGCACCGCATCTACGACTCCGGCGGGGTTCCCACGCACGCGCTCAGGGGCGTGACGCTCCAGGTGCAGCGTGGCGAGTTCCTGTGCATCATGGGGCCGTCCGGCTCGGGCAAGTCCACGCTCATGAACATCCTGGGCTGCCTGGACACGCCCACATCCGGCACGTACCTGCTCGAGGGGCTCGACGTGTCAAAGCTGGACGACGACGAGCTGGCGCGGATCCGCGCCGCGCGCATCGGCTTCGTGTTCCAGTCGTTCAACCTGCTGCCGCGCTCGACCGTCATGAGGAACGTGATGCTGCCGCTGCTGTACACGGACGTGCCGCGGGCCGACCGCGAGCGCCGCGCCTGCGAGGCGCTGGGTGCCGTGGGACTTCCCGCGGAGTACTACGACCACCGCTCCAACGAGCTGTCCGGCGGCCAGATGCAGCGCGTGGCCATCGCGCGCGCCCTGGTGAACGACCCGGCGCTCGTGCTGGCGGACGAGCCCACGGGCAACCTCGACTCCGCCACGAGCGAGGTCGTGATGCGCACGTTCCTCAAGATGCGCGAGGCGGGCAAGACCGTGGTCCTCATCACGCACGACGCGGAGGTCGCCACCTGGGCGGACCGCTGCGTGCACATCCGCGACGGAAGGCTGCTCACGGACGAGCAGGAGCGCGAGCTCGTGGCGCGGTCCGCGTCGCGCGGAAGGGGGCGCACATGAGGCTGAGGGACCTTTGGGCCGAGACCTGGGAGGCGCTTGACGCCAACCGGGGCCGGTCGCTCCTCACGGTGCTCGGCATCGTCATAGGCATCAGCGCCGTGATCGCGATGACGGCGCTCATCGGCGGCGTGCGCCAGGGACTCATGACGCAGATGGGCCTCGACCGCTCGCGCGTGGTCAACATGGCCGTGTACGGCAGCCAGCAGATCAAGGTGGAGGACCTCGACAAGCTCCAGAAGGGCATGCCCGAGTACGAGTACATCACGGGAAGCGCGATGGGCTCGGGCAAGGTCGCGAGCGAGACCAAGAGCTCAGACGGCTCGATCACCGGCGTCGCGAGCCACTACTTCGACGTCACGGGCCAGAAGCTCGTCAAGGGCAGGCTCTTCACCACCGGCGAGGACGACTCCGCCTCCACGGTCGTGATACTCGACCAGTCGAGCGCACGCAACCTCTTTGGCAAGGGCAAGGCCCTGGGGGAGAAGGTCCGCATCCAGGGCATCGAGTACACCGTGGTGGGCATCCTCGAGGACGGCCAGATGAGCGACCCCAAGAGCGTGAACGCCTACGTGCCGCTCCACACCTGCGTCCAGAGGGTGACCGGCTACGACAACGTGGACACCGTGGCGGGCATGGTGCGCGAGGGCGAGGACATCGACTCCGCGGTCCGGCAGACCAAGGAGTACCTCACCTCGTACTACCACCTCACGGGGGAGGACGCGGACAACCTCTACGTATCGTCCACCAAGTCCCTGATCGACAGCTTCAACACCGTCATGTTCGGCTTCCAGCTGCTCATGACCTCCGTCGCGTCGATATCGCTCGTGGTGGGCGGCATCGGCATCATGAACATGATGCTCACCAACGTGACGGAGCGCATCCGCGAGATCGGCCTGCGCAAGGCCCTGGGCGCGAGGCGGTCGGACATCACGCGGCAGTTCCTGCTCGAGTCCGTCTTCCTCACGCTCGCGGGCGGCGCCATCGGCATCGTGCTGGGCTACGTGGGCGCGTTCGCGCTCGCCGGTGTGGCCACGAGTGTGCTGTCCTCCGCCGGCGGAAGCGACGGCGGGCTCTCGCTCACGATCACGCCCGTGATCGAGCCCATGGCCGTGCTCGTGGCGACGGGCATCTGCGTGCTCATCGGCGTCGTGTTTGGCTACTACCCCGCGCGCCGCGCCGCGCGGCTCGACCCGGTTGAGTCGCTGCACTACCAGTAGGCGCGCCCGCGGGAGGACGTCGCGACAACATAAAGAACGCGACTAAAGGAGAAGGACGCGGCCACGTGGTCGCGTCCTTCTCGTCTGCGTACGCGTTGTTTAGCTGCGGCGCTAGTCCCTGGGGCACTTGGAGAGTGCCGCCTCGTCCGCGATGACCGTGCAGTTGGTGTGCAGCTGCAGGATGGACGCGGGGCACTGCGGGTCTACGGGGCCGTAGCACATGCGATAGACGGCGTCGGCCTTCTCCTCGCCGTTGGCCACCACGAGGATGGAGCGCGCGTACATGATGGTCTGCACGCCCATGGTGTAGGCCTGGCGCGGCACCTGGTCCTCGCTGTCGAAGAGGCGGCTGTTCGCCTTGATCGTGCTCTCGGTCAGGTTGACCATGTGCGTGCCCTTGCTGAAGTAGGGGCCAGGCTCGTTGAAGCCGATGTGGCCGTTGCGGCCGATGCCCAGGAGCTGCAGGTCGGGGTAGCCGGCCTCCGCCACGATGCGGTCGTAGTCCCTGCACGCGGCCTCGGCGTCGGGGTTGGAGCCGTCGGGAACGTGGGTGTTCGCGAGGTTGATGTTGATGTGGTCGAAGAAGTTGGTGCGCATGAAGTAGTGGTAGCTCTGGACGTCCTCGTGGCTGAGGCCGCGGTACTCGTCCAGGTTGTACGTGGACACCTGGCTAAAGTCCACGTCGCCCTTGGCGCACCACGCCGCGAGCTGCTTGTACGTGCCGATGGGCGTGGTGCCCGTGGCGAGCCCGAGCACGGACGTGGGCTTGAGGATCACCTGCGCAGAAATGACGTTGGCGGCCTTGCGGCTCATGTCCTGGTAGTCCACCGTGCGAATGATCCTCATGTCTGGTCCCTTCCGTTTGCTTGCCATGTGGTGCTGAAAACTAATACCAGTTGGCGTTGCGAGCCTGCGGTCTGAGCGCTCCCTCCCAGCTTTCGCGCGGCGTTCGCGCGTGGCGCGCATTGTGGCGCGGGTGAGAAGAACAAGCCAACCAGCTGCGGCTTTGCAACAGCCTGTACCGCAAATGTAGCGGAGCCCAACGCTAAAGGCAAGTCATTTTCCAAAGTGCACACGAGCGCTACGTGAGGTAGAATTGGTATGAGGTACATACCAGTAAACCGGGACGAGAGGCAGGACGTGGCATGGCAAGCATGCAGCGGAGGAACTCCCTCCACAACCAGCTGTGCGACATGCTGAGGGAGAAGATCAGAAGCGACATGGCGCCGGGCGACGCCCTGCCCTCGGAGCGGCAGCTGTCCGAAAGGTACGGCCTGTCGCGCACGACGGTGCGGCTCGCGCTGGCGCAGCTGGAAGCCGCTGGCCTGGTGGTGCGCCGGCACGGCAAGGGCACCTTCGTGAGCGACTCGGCCCAGGGCGCGGCGGACCTCGCGCTCTGCTACAGCTTCACGGACGAGATGCGCGCCATGGGCAAGGTTCCGCAGACGCGGATCGTGTCGTTTGGCGTGATCGACGCGACCAAGGTGGTGAGCGCGGCCCTGGGCGTGACGCTGGGGACGCCGGTGTACGACGTCTTCAGGCTGCGCAGCGCGGACGACGTGCCCATGCTCCTGGGCCACAGCTACCTGCCCGTGGCGACGTTTCCCAACCTCACGAGCGAGGAGGTTGCCACGCGCTCGATGTACGAGATAATCGAGGGCGGCTATGGGCAGCGCATCGCCTCCGCCGTGGAGGAGGTGCGCGCCGGCACCGCGCGCGCGAGCGACGCGCGGATGCTCGGCATAGCCGATGGCGCCGCGGTGCTCGAGATCGCCCGCGTCAGCACGAGCACGCAGGGACAGAAGATCGAGTACACGTCCTCCATAGCGCGGGCGGACAAGTTCAAGTACCGTATGGTTCACCACAGGGCGTGACGGGAGGACGCGAGCGGATGACGGGCAGGACGCACATGGCGGTTGGGGCAGCGGCGGCGCTTCTGGCGGCGCCGCTCGCGTCGCGGCTCACGGGCGCGCCGGTCACGGGTGTGGCACCCGTGCTGCAGGCGCTGCTCGGCGGCATGGTGGGCGGCATGCTCCCGGACACGGACGTTGCCACCAGCACGGGCTCCAAGGAGCTGCGCCGCGCCTGGGCGGCGCTCGCCGTGCTCGTGGCGTGCGGGCTCGCATACGACCACCTGCATGGGAGCGACCTCCTCGTGGACGTTGCCTCGCACTTCTCGTACGAGCAGATAGCGGGCGCCGCGGTCCTGGTCGCCACGTGCGCCGTGGGAAGGGCCTCCGGCCACCGCGGCTTCTCGCACTCGATCCCGGCGCTCGTGTTCGCGACGTTTGGCATGTGGATGCTGTGCAAGCCGCTCGCGGCCGCCTTTGGCGTGGGGTACCTCTCGCACCTGGTGCTGGACGTCCTCAATAAGAAGGGCATCCGCCTGCTGTGGCCCATGCGCGTGAGCGCGCGGCTGGGGCTCTTCGAGTCCGGTGGCGTAGCCGACTGGCTGCTGCTCGTGGCGGGCATCGCGACCTGCGCCATCGTCGCGGCGGCACGGCTCGACGCGCTGCCCGCGTGGGTCGCGGGGCTGCCCGCCACCGTGAGGGGCGCGCTGCCCTGGTAGCAAAGCGCCCGCGTGGCCTGAGGCCGCGCGGGCGACATTGGCTCTACTTCTTGCGGAAGCGCTTGAGCGGGTGCCTTGCCCGCTCCGCCATCTGACGCTGCTTGAGCTCCGTGGCGTCGCGCCACTCCTCCGTGGCCTCCGGGTGCTCCGCCGTCGCGCGCGAGCAGAGCACGTACATCAGGATGCCCAGGCCAAAGCTCACGACGGACACCACGACCTCGCCCACGGCGCTCGCGCCGAGGGAGGTGCCCGGCACCATCATGAGGACGACGTCCACAAACGAGAAGAGCAGGGGCACGCCCGCCCAGCCGCGCACCACCTGCGGCAGCTGGCTCACGTCCACGGCGGCCCTGATGGTGAGGCCGCACGCCACGAGCATCGCGCCGAGGCGGATGACGGCCATGAGGAGGTCGTGCTGGTAGAGGCCCATGAGGTCGATGGCGCCGATGCCCCCCTCGAAGAAGGCGACGGACCAGACGGCCACGACGAGGGAGCACGCTATAAGCCCGTTCTGGGCGGCGGTGCGGGGCGCTCCCAGCTGCGTGCGGAAGCGTGCCGCGCTCGCCCGGAAGCCGGTGCCGGAGGCCGCCTGGTCCTGGCGCAGCTCGCGCGCCACGCGGCCGGCCGCCGTGGACGGGGCCTCGTCCTTCTCGCCCGCGGACGCCTGTGCCGCGCGCTCGTGCTCGTACGCGCGCTTCCTGCGCTCGCGTTCCTGCTTGCTGGTCCTCTTGGACATGGCGTCCCTTCCTGTTTGCTTTGGTGATGCGTCGCCGGTCTTGCGGCGTGGGTCAGATCTTGGCCACGGAGTCGCGAATCACGAAGTCCGAGGATATGTGCGTGACGCAGGTGTAGTGGTGGGGGTTGCGCACCTGGTCGAGCAGCTTGTGCACGGCCATCGCGCCGATGTCGTGCTTGTGGATGTGGATGGTGGTGAGGGCCGGGAGCGTGAGCGTGGCGAGCGGCAGGTCGTCAAAGCCCACGAACGAGACCTCATCGGGCACCTTGATGCCACGCTCGATGCAGGCGCGCATCGTGCTCGTGGCGATGACGTCGTTGTCCGCGTAGAACGCGGTGGGGAGTTCGGGCGACGTCTCGAGCCACGCCTTGGCGTCCTGGTAGGCGGTGGAGAGGGTCGTGCCGATCTTGATCACGTACCTCTCGTCAAGCTCGAGGCCCGCCTCCCTCAGCGCGCGCTCGTAGCCGCGGCGCCTGAGCGGGAAGTTCTGGATGTCTGCCTTGCCGGAGAGGTAGCCGATCCTGCGATGCCCCATTGAGATGAGGTAGCGGACGGCGGCGTAGGAGGAGGTCTCGTTGGAGAGGACGATGGACTCCATGGCGTGGTGGTAGCACGAGCCGTCCACCACGACCAGCGGCGCCTTGCAGTTATAGAAGGGCTCGTAGTCCTGCTCGTGCAGCTCCGTGCCAAGGAGGATGATCCCGCCCGTCGGGTCGTCGCACAGCTCCTTGATCTGCGCTGCTGCGGTGGGGGAGGTCATGTCTACGGTAATGTAGCGGGTGGGCAGCCCCTCGCGGCGCGCGGTGCGCTCGACGCCGTCCATCACGGCGGGGTGGAACTCGCCCTCGTCCAGGATCGCGCCCGTCTTGCGCGCGACCACAAAGCGGATGCCCCTCAGTCGGTTCTTGGGCGCATAGCCAAGCTCGTCCGCCACGCGCTTGATCTGCGCGGCCGTCTTGGCGGACACGCCGGGCTTGTGGTTGAGCGCATTGGATACCGTGGCAGGGGAGTAGCCCGTTGCCTGGCTGATGTCTCGTACGCTTACCTTCATGTTGCATGCACCCGATTCGACTGACGAATCCGCCGCGCGCTGGCCCGAGGCGCTTCCTTGGGCGTGGCCGCGTCCTTCTCCTCCAGTATAGCTAAACAGAATGCCTAATGTTTAGAAAAGATTTATTTGGTTGCTGAATGTTGCGATTTGGTTACAGAGTAGCAATCTTAAGAAGCTCTGAGGACTGCAAACGTTCACGGAGACATCAATCTGCATCATTTGTCAAAATATTGCGATTGAAATGCATATTATGCAAAAGTGCTCGAACTTTGGTACCACGCGATTCAAATTGGAAAATCTTAAGAATAGGAGGTGCGGGCGAGAAGTGCAAGCAAAAATTCCCGGGAACAGCTCGCTAACGAAAACCTACCGTTCAAGTTTTAGCCCTGTTGTTTTGTAAATCTAAACAGTACAGTGAGGATGTCCTGAGCGAGGCAAGCTCTGTACTGGCAAAACGTAGCCTAACTAAACAAATCACTAAACAGACGAAACGATGGTCTTCAGCAAGTAAAAGAACGGAAGGCCGACACCAACGTCCACAAGCGTCAGAAAGGCAGTGCCATGGGAGAGGGATACAAGAAGGTAAAGATCGGCATGGCCCCCACGAGGAGGAGCATCTTCAGCGCCCCGGACGCGGTCAAGTACGCCAACCTCACGCGCAAGAAGCTCGACGAGCTTGGCGTTAACTACGTCGACATCACGGACATCAACGAGGAGGGCCTCCTCTACGACGACGAGGACCGCAAGAAGATCGCCCAGAAGTTCAAGGACGAGAAGATCGACGGCCTCTTCCTCCCGCACGGCAACTTCGGCACCGAGTACGAGTGCGCCCGCCTCGCCAAGGAGCTGAACGTCCCCGTCCTGCTGTGGGGTCCGCGTGACGAGGCGCCGCTCGAGAACGGCATCCGCCTTCGCGACACGCAGTGCGGCCTGTTCGCGACGGGCAAGGTGCTCCGCCGCTTCGACGTGCCGTTCACCTACATGACCAACTGCCGCCTGGACGACCCGGAGTTCAAGCGCGGCCTGTTCGACTTCCTGGCCGTCTGCAACGTCGTCAAGAAGTTCCGCAGCATGCGCATCCTGCAGATCGGCCCGCGTCCCTACGACTTCTGGTCGACCATGTGCAACGAGGGCGAGCTGCTCGAGAAGTTCAACATCCAGCTGGCCCCCATCCCGCTGCCCGAGCTCACGGACGCCATGAAGGCGGCCGAGAAGGACGAGCCCAACGTGGTCGACGACGTCGTCCGCTACTGCCACGAGAACATGACCTGCGACATCTCGGAGGACCTGCTCCGCAACGTCGCGTCGCTCAAGGTGGCCATGCGCAACCTCGCCACCAAGTACGGCGCCTCCGCGATCGTCATCCAGTGCTGGAACGCCCTGCAGGGCGAGATCGGCATCATGCCCTGCGCCGCGAACTCGCTGCTCAACGAGGAGGGCCTGCCGGTCGTCTGCGAGACCGACGTCCACGGCGCCATCTCCCAGGTCCTGGCCGAGGCCGCGACCTTTGGCGACGACCACGCGATGTTCGCGGACTGGACGGTCCGCCACCCCACGAACGACAACGGCGAGCTGCTGCAGCACTGCGGCCCCTGGCCCATCTCCGTGGCGCGCGAGAAGCCCACGATCTGCGTCCCCGTCGCGTTCAAGCACAACGGCGCCGTGTCCGCCGAGGCCAAGCACGGCAAGCTCACGGTCATGCGCGTCGACGGCGACCACGGCGAGTACTCCATGCTCCTGGGCCACGCCAAGGGAATCGACGGCCCGTTCACCAAGGGCACCTACCTCTGGATCGAGGTCAACAACCTCAAGAGGCTCGAGGCCAAGGTCGTGGAGGGCCCCTACATCCACCACTGCGTCGCCATCCACTCCGACATCGTCCCCATCCTGTACGAGGCCTGCAAGTACATCGGCGTCAAGCCGGACCTCTACGACCCGATCGAGGACAAGGTCAAGGCGTACCTGCACGGCGAGGACGTCACGTTCGACGAGGTGTAGGCACTCGTTTCCATACGTTGCACGAGCACGAAGGGAGAGTTGACCGTGAACTACAAGGCATTGGCATATGACCTGCGCAAGGACACGCTCGACATCATCATGGCAGGCGGAGGCGGCCACATCGGTGGCGACATGAGCGAGATGGAGATCCTCGTCGCGCTCTACCTCGCCGGCGGGATGAACGTGTCGCCCAAGAACATGGACGACCCGGATAGGGATCGCTTCATCCTCTCCAAGGGACACTCGGTCGAGGCCTACTACGCGGTTCTCGCCAAGGCGGGCTTCCTCGACCTGGAGGACGTCAAGAAGCGCTTCTCCAAGTTTGGCTCGCCCTACATCGGACACCCCAACAACAAGCTCAACGGCATCGAGATGAACTCCGGCTCCCTCGGCCACGGCCTTCCCGTGAGCGTGGGCATGGCGCTGGCCGGCAAGATGGACGAGCGCGACTACCGCGTGTACGTCCTGCTGGGCGACGGCGAGCTCGCCGAGGGCTCCAACTGGGAGGCCTTCGAGTCCGGCGCCATGTACAAGCTGGACAACCTCTGCGCGATCATCGACCGCAACCACCTGCAGATCTCGGGCAACACCGAGGACGTCATGGCGCACGAGAACCTCAAGGCCAAGGTCGAGGCATTCAACTGGAACGTCATCGACGTCGAGGACGCAAACGACCTCGACCAGGTGACTGCCGCCCTCGAGCAGGCCAAGGCCTGCAAGGGCAAGCCGACCTTCATCATCGCCAACACCGTCAAGGGCTGCGGCTCCCCGATCATGGAGAACAAGGCCAGCTGGCACCACCACCTGCCCAACGCAGAGGAGTGCGAGCAGATCAAGAAGGACCTGGAGTCGAGGAAGGAGGCGCTTGAGAATGCCTAACAAGATCGCGAACAAGAAGGTCATCTGCGAGGTGCTCTCCGAGCACGCCAGGGTTGACAAGGACGTCGTCGTGCTGTGCAGCGACTCGCGCGGCTCGGCCTCCCTCACCCCCTTCTTCGAGGAGTTCCCCAAGCAGTCCGTCGAGGTCGGCATCGCGGAGCAGGACCTCGTGGGCATCGCGGCGGGCCTGGCGGCCTGCGGCAAGAAGTCGTTCGCGGTGTCCCCGGCGTCGTTCCTCTCCACCCGCTCCTACGAGCAGTGCAAGATCGACTGCGCCTACTCCGACACCAACGTCAAGCTCATCGGCATCTCCGGCGGCGTCTCGTACGGCGCGCTCGGCATGAGCCACCACAGCGCCCAGGACATCGCCGCGATGTCCGCCATCCCCAACATGAGGGTGTACCTCCCCAGCGACCGCTTCCAGACCAGGAAGCTCGTCGAGGCGCTCCTCCAGGACGACAAGTGCGCCTACGTGCGCGTCGGCCGCAACGCCGTCGAGGACGTGTACACGGAGGACGACTGCCCGTTCGAGATGGACAAGGCGACGCTCGTGCGTGACGGAAGCGACGTCCTCCTCGTCGCCTGCGGCGAGATGGTCAGGCCGGCCGTCGACGCGGCCGAGCTGCTCGAGAAGGACGGCGTCTCCGCGGCGGTGCTCGACATGTACTGCGTCAAGCCGCTCGACCGCGAGGCCATCGTCAGGCAGGCGCGCAAGGCCAAGGCCGTCGTCTCCATCGAGGAGCACGCGCCGTTTGGCGGCCTCGGCTCCATGGTCGCCCAGGTCGTGGGCGAGGAGTGCCCGCGCACGTGCGTGACCATGTCGCTGCCCGACGCGCCGGTCATCACGGGCACGTCCCGCGAGGTGTTCGACTACTACGGCCTGAACGGCGAGGGGATCGCAAGGCGCGCCAAGGAGGCGCTCGGAAAGTAGGGACGTCCGCAGGTCCAAGGCCTGCTACGTATTGCAAGGTAGGGTTTCGAGGAAAGGGAAGACAATGGCAATCACTAGGCGTTCGTTCTTGGAGATGTCCGCACTGGCGGGAACCACCGCTGCCCTGAGCGCGTGCGGCGGAAGCTCGAGCGACAAGACCGGCTCCGACTCCAGCAAGTCGAGCTCCAGCAAGTCCAGCAGCAAGAAGACCAAGGTCCTCAAGGGCGGCGGCTCCAAGATCATGTACGTCATCACCCCCTCCGTCTCCAACCCCGCGTTCAAGGCTGAGGCCAACGGCGCTTCCGACGAGGCCAAGAAGCTGGGCTACGAGGTCAAGGCCAACTCGCACGACGACGACGCCAACAAGCAGTCCGAGCTGTTCGACTCCGCCATCGCCGACAAGGCCGCGGCTATCATCTGCGACAACGCCGGCGCCGACGCCACGGTCGAGGCCGTCAAGAAGGCCGCCAAGGCTGGCATCCCCACGTTCCTGATCGATCGTGAGATCACCACCACCGGCGACGCCATCGCGCAGATCATCGCCGACAACAACCAGGGCGCCTCCGACGTCGCCCAGACGTTCGTCGACGCAATGGGCGAGAAGGGCAACTACGTTGAGCTCCTGGGCAAGGAGTCCGACACCAACGCCTCCGTCCGCACCAAGGGCTTCCACTCGGTCATCGACCAGTACAAGGACATGAAGATGCTCGAGCAGCAGACGGCCAACTGGGAGCAGACCGAGGCCTACGACAAGATGGAGACCCTGATCCAGACCTACGGCGACAAGATCCAGGGCGTCGTCTCCGGCAACGACACGATGCTCCAGGGCGCCTGCGCGGCCCTGACCGCCCACAACATGACCGTCCCCGTCATCGGCGTCGACGGCTCCGACGAGGCACGCGACCTCATCAAGCAGGGCAAGGCCACCGCGACGGCACTGCAGCAGTTCGACGTCATCGCCCGCACGGCGGTCCAAGAGGCCGACAAGTACCTGAAGGACGGCTCGACCGGCGAGAAGGAGAAGCAGCTCATCCCCTGCATCGTCATCACGAAGGACAACGCGGACAAGCTCAACGGCTTCGTCTACACCGAGTAGCGACAGAGGAATAGCGGTTTTCTCGTCAAGTGGCTCTGTTTGATAGCGGGGGTATGGGGCCGCCCATACCCCCGCGACCGTAAAACGCTCATGGCAGCACGCGTGATCGAGCGCGATGCCTAGATAGGAGGAGAAAGATGAGGAAGGGGTTTCTCCCGGTGCTGGCAAGCGCACTCGTGGCGGGCGCCGTTGCGCTCTCCGGATGCACGGTCGTGCCGATAGGCCAGGAGGCAAAGTACACGGGCGAGGTCACGTTTGACGCCAAGGCCCAGTCCAAGAGCCTCTGGAAGAAGGTCGAGAACCAGGTCACGCCGAAGGCGGTCGACATCGGGCAGCTCCTCACGGACGCCGACTCGACCGGCCTGACCAAGGACATGACCATCAAGAAGTACAACGGCAAGAACATCACGACGTCCAAGTACGCCGCCGGCAACAGCGTTGTCTACGCCGTCAAGGGCACGGGCACGGTCACCGAGGTCAACGCGAAGGTCGCCAACAAGAGCGCGTCGTCCAAGGGCACGATGACCGTCCAGGTCGACGGCTACGTGGGCAGCAAGAAGGTCGTCATCAACGTCGGCCCCGTCATGACCGACACGTCGCTTCGCGACTACCTCGACATCAGCCTCAACGACTACAAGGACACGACGCAGTGGAGCGAGGTCTCGCAGGCCATCAACGAGTACGCCCAGAAGAACGTCATCGACAAGGCCGACATCGCGAGCCTCAAGGGCAAGAAGATCAGCTTCGTCGGCGCCTTCACCGCCCAGACGGGCATGACCTCCGTGAGCATCACCCCGGTGGAGATCAAGGCTGAGTAATCGACTCGACATTAGGAAGGAGATGCATGCACATGGCAGGATACAGCTGCCCAGATAACGTCTTCCTGCATGCCGAGAAGATCTCGAAGATCTACCCAGGTACCAAGGCGCTCGACGAGGTCTCGTTCGACCTCCTCAAGGGCAAGGTGAACGTCCTCGTCGGCGAGAACGGCGCAGGCAAGTCGACGCTCATGAAGATGATCGCCGGCATCGAGCAGCCCTCGTCCGGCAAGATGTACATAGGCGACCAGGAGGTGAGCTTCAAGGACACGACCGAGGCCCGCAAGCACGGCATCGGCATCATCCACCAGGAGCTCAGCCTGTTCCCGAACCTGAACGTCTACCAGAACATCTTCATGAACAAGGAGCTCAAGAAGGGCGCCAAGCTCGACAACGAGCAGCACATGGCAAAGGCGAGGGCGGTCCTCGAGAAGCTCGAGCACCCCATGGACCCCAACACGATCGTGGGAACGCTCCGCGTCGGCCAGCAGCAGATGGTCGAGATCGCGCGCAACCTCGTGGACGACGACCTCAAGGTCCTCATCATGGACGAGCCGACGTCCTCGCTCTCGCAGCAGGAGGTCCAGGTCCTCTTCAAGATCATGCGCGAGCTCACGGCCGGTGGCCTCTCGATCGTCTACATCTCGCACCGCCTCGAGGAGATCATGGAGATCGGTGACCACGTCACGATCCTCCGCGACGGCCGCTACGTGGACGACGCGGACGTCAAGGACATCAGCATCTCCTGGATCGTCCAGAAGATGACGGGCGGCGAGAAGAACTACCCCAAGCGCGACCGCACCGTCGACTGGTCGAAGCAGCCCAAGGTGCTCGAGGTCAAGGACCTGTGCCTCCCCAAGCCCGGCGGCGGCTACCTCGTCGACCACGTGAGCTTCGACCTCAAGAAGGGCGAGGTCCTCGGCATCTACGGACTCCTGGGAGCCGGCCGCTCCGAGGTCTTCGAGTGCATCATGGGACTCCACCCCGAGCACACGGGCGAGGTCGACATCGAGGGCAAGCCCGTCCAGATCAAGAGCGTGTCGCAGATGATCGACATGGGCGTCTCGCTCATCCCCGAGGACCGTCAGGGTGGCGGCCTCGTCCAGACGCTCGACATCGAGAAGAACGCGTCGCTCGCCGCACTCAAGCGCTACAAGAAGGGGCCGTTCATCGACTCCGCGCTCGAGGACAAGAAGGTGGACGAGGAGATCGAGGACCTGCACATCAAGGTCGCGGACAAGCACCTGCCGATTCTCTCGCTCTCCGGCGGCAACCAGCAGAAGGTCGTCATCGCGAAGGGCCTGCTCACCGAGCCCAAGATCTTCCTGATGGACGAGCCGAGCCGCGGCATCGACGTCGGCGCAAAGACCGAGGTCTTCGAGATTATCAACAAGTACGCGCAGCAGGGGCTCTCGATCATCGTCATCTCTTCCGAGCTCGAGGAGATCATGGCAATCTCCGACAGGATCATCGTCCTGTCGAACGGCAAGAAGACCGGCGAGTTCGTCGGAGACGAGATCACAAAGGATGGCCTGGTCCTGGCCTCGTACAAGGGCCACCACACGGCAAACAACAAGCAGGAGGGTAAGTAACCATGGCAGCGGATACAAAGAAGGGCTCGGGCGGCAACAACCAGCTGTTGATGACGCTGCTCAAGGGTCGTACACTCATCGTCCTCGCAATTCTCTTCGTTTTCTTCAGCTGTGCGGCGCCGAACTTCTTCAACGTCAACTCGCTTCTGTCCGTGGCAAAGCACGTCGCGCTCTTCGGCATCCTCGCCATCGGCATGACCTACGTCATCATCACGGGTGGCATCGACCTTTCCGTCGGCGCGGTCGTCGGCTTCTGCGGCATGATCGCCGGCGGCTTCCTGCAGGAGGGGCTCACGCTCCCCATGTTCGGGGTCACCATCTACATGTCCGTGCCGGTCGTCGTGATTGTCACGCTCCTCATCGGCATCCTGCTCGGCGTCGTCAACGGCCTCATCATCACCAAGCTCGGCGTCACGCCGTTCATCGCCACCCTGGGCACCATGTACGTGTGGCGTGGCTTCGCGAACATCCGCTCCAACGGCGCGACGTTCAACGATATTGCCGGCAAGGCCGGTCTCGGCAACCAAGGCTTCACGTTCTTCGGCTCCAGCCTCGGCATCATCCCGATGGGCGTCATCATCCTCGTCATCTTCGCCATCATCGCGGGCCTCGTGCTCAACAAGACGGCCTTCGGCTGGCACGTGCTCGCCATCGGCGGCAACACCAACGCGGCGCGCCTCTCTGGCATCAAGGTCGATAAGAGCCTCATCATCGTCTACGCGATCTCCGGCTTCTGCTCCGCAATGGTCGGCATCATCACGACCGCTCAGCTCATGGCAGCGCACCCCGCGACCGGTGAGTCCTGGGAGATGAACGCCATCGCGGCATCCGTCCTGGGCGGCACGTCGATGGCAGGCGGCGTCGGAACCATCGTCGGCACCATCGAGGGCGCCTTCGTCATCGGCGTCATCAACGACGGCATGACGATGATGGGCGTCACCGAGTTCTGGCAGCAGGTCATCCGCGGCCTCGTGATCATCATCGCAGTCGTGATCGACCAGGTGCAGCGCAACATCCAGGCGCGCATGGCACTGCAGGCCAGGAACGAGTCGAAGAGCGAGGACAAGGCAGCCGCGGCGACGGCCTAGCGTCCGGTTCGATCAGACTCGCACCACACAGACTCACGGACGGGGGTGTCGCACGTCGCCTAGGCGGCCAGGCGGCACCCCCGCTTGCTTTGGAAGGAAGCCAACCATGAAGAAGAGCGGAATCATCAACGCGCAGCTCGCGGGCCTGCTCGCAGGCCTCGGCCACAAGGACACGTACATGATCGCCGACGCGGGCATGCCCATCCCCAAGGGCGTCGAGATCGTTGACCTCGCCGTGGTGGGCGGCGTCCCGACCTTCAGGCAGGTCATGGACGCCGTCGCGGACGAGTGCGTCTTCGAGCACTACACGCTCGCGGAGGAGATCAAGGAGGCCAACCCGGAGCTGCACGCCTACATCCAGGAGCGGCTCGCCGGCGTGGAGCACGACTACGTGCCGCACGTTGACCTCAAGAAGGCCGAGGCCAACTGCAAGTTCGTCATCAGGACGGGTGAGTTCTCGCCGTACCCGAACGTGCTGCTCACCGCGGCCTGCGCGTTCTAGGGGGCAGGCATGGCGGCATACGTATTGGGCATCGACCAGAGCACGCAGGGGACCAAGGCGCTGCTCTTTGACGAGAAGGGCGTTCTTCTCGCCCGCGCGGACCGTGCCCACCGGCAGATCGTGAACGACCTGGGCTGGGTCGAGCACGACCCGGAGGAGATCTACGCGAACGTGGTCGCGAGCGTGGCGGACGTGGTGGAGAAGGCCGGCATCGACCGGGCCGACATCGCGTGCGTGGGCATATCGAACCAGCGCGAGACCTCGCTCGTGTGGGACGCGGACGGACGGCCCGTGCACAACGCCATCGTGTGGCAGGACGCGCGCGCGACCGACGTGTGCGAGCGCGTGCGCGCGGCGGGCGCCGCGGACCTCGTGCGCGAGCGGAGCGGCATCAACCTGTCGCCGTACTTCCCGGCGGCGAAGCTCGCGTGGATCCGCGAGAACGTGGACGGCGTGGCCGAGGGCCTCGCGGGCGGCGGCATGCGGCTGGGTACGGTGGACGCGTACCTTGTGTACCGGCTGACGCACGGCGCGTCGTATAGGACGGACTTCTCCAACGCGTCGCGCACGCAGCTGTTCGACATCGACAGCCTGCGCTGGGACGAGGACCTGTGCGCCGCCTTTGGCATCCCCGTGGCCGCGCTTCCCGAGGTGAGCGACTCTGACTCCGACTTTGGCATGACGGACTTCGAGGGCTTCCTGCCGAGGCCCATCCCCATCCACGGCGTGCTGGGCGACTCGCACGGCGCGCTCCTGGGGCAGGGGTGCCTGCGCCCCGGCATGGTCAAGGCGACGTACGGCACCGGCTCCTCCGTCATGATGAACGTGGGGGAGAAGCGCGTGACCTCTGGGCATGGGCTCGTGTCGTCCCTGGCGTGGAAGCTGGGCGGCACCGTGGAGTACGTGCTCGAGGGCAACGTCAACTACTCCGGCGCGGTCATATCGTGGCTCAAGAACGACCTGCGGCTGATCGACGACCCCGGCGAGACCGACGCCCTGGCGCGCTCCGCGAACGAGGCGGACCGCACCTACGTGGTGCCGGCATTCACGGGGCTGGGCGCGCCGTACTGGGACTCCGACGCGGTGGGCGTGGTCTACGGCATGACGCGCACGACGCGGCGCGCGGAGCTGGTGCGCGCGGCGCTCGACGGCATCGGCTACCAGATAACCGACGTGCTGCGCGCCATGGAGGCGGACTCGGGCGTGCGCCTGGGCGAGCTCCGCGTGGACGGCGGCCCCACGCACAACGGCTACCTCATGCAGTTCCAGAGCGACGTGGCCCGCGTGCCGGTGGCCGTGTCCCCCACGGAGGAGCTTTCCGGCATGGGCGCCGCGTACGCCGCGGGCAGCGGCATGGGCATCTACGACGTGCCAAGCCTCGTGGCGGGCGTGGAGCGCAAGGTGTACGAGCCCGAGCGCGACGAGGCCTGGGCGCGCACGAAGTATGATGGGTGGAAGCACGCCGTATCGAAGGCACTGTCGGACGAGGGGACGGGTGATCGCTCGTGAGGATCCTGGACTTTGGCTCGCTCAACATCGACTACGTGTACCAGGTGGACCACATGGTTCGCCCCGGCGAGACGCTGGCCGCGGGGCGGCGCGACGTCTTTCCGGGCGGCAAGGGCCTGAACCAGGCCGTGGCCTGCGCCCGCGCGGGTGCGGAGGTGTGGCAGGCGGGCATGGTCGGCCCCGAGGGCGACCTGCTGCTGGACGTCTGCAAGAAGGCCGGCGTCAACACGGACCTGGTTGCCAGGACGGACGTGGCGACCGGCCACACCGTGATCCAGGTCGATAGGGGCGGCCAGAACTGCATCCTGCTGTACGGCGGCGCAAACCGCCAGATCGACGAGGCCTATGCCGACGACGTGCTCGCGCACTTCTCGCCCGGCGACTACGTGATCCTGCAGAACGAGATATCGTGCCTGCCGCACATCGTGGACGAGGCGGCACGCCGCGGGCTCAAGGTGATCCTGAACCCGTCGCCCTACAACGACGCGCTCGACGCCGTGGACATGTCCAAGGTGTCGCTCTTCCTGCTGAACGAGGTCGAGGGCGCGCAGGTCTCCGGCGGCTCGACCGACCCCGACGAGATCCTCGCGCGCCTGGGCGAGAAGTACCCGGACAGCGCGGTCGTGCTCACGCTCGGGTCGGCGGGCTCGCGCTACCAGAAGGGTGCGGAGCGCCACGAGCAGGGCATCTACCACGTGAAGGCCGTGGACACCACGGCCGCCGGCGACACGTTTACCGGCTACTTCGTGTGGGCCATGAGCGTGGGCAAGCCCGTGCCGGAGGCGCTCGACCTCGCGGCGCGCGCCTCGGCCATCGCCGTCACGCGCGCGGGCGCCGTGCCCTCCATCCCCACGATGGACGAGGTGCTTGCCGCCAAGCTGTAGCCGCACGCCCTGGCCGCACCAACAGGTCCTCCCGCCGCGCGCCGCCTCCCATGGCGCGCGGCGAAACCCTCATAGCGCTCGCCCAGCCTCTCGTCCTCAGCGACGAGCTGGGCGAGCGTTCGTGCGACGCCCGACTCCGTGTTGGACCACGCGCACACGTGTGTGGCGGCGCGCTTGACGGCGTCCTCCGCGTGCGGCATCACGTAGGACTGGCCCACGGCGCCCAGCATGTCCAGGTCGTTGGGGCCGTCGCCAAAGGCCACGGCGTCGGCGGGGTCCACGCCAAAGTGCCGGCACAGCAGCCTCACGGCGTGGCTCTTGCTCACGCCCTTGGCCATGACCTCGCACAGGATGGGGCTGCTGCGCACGACGGTGAGGTTGGGGTAGCGCGCGGACACGGTGGCCTCTGCGGAAAGGATCGCGTCCGGCTCGCCCATGAGCAGGAACTTGTGGATGCCGCGCTCGCCAAAGGTGCCCGCCAGGTCGCGACTCTGGGTGGCCTGGACCTCCACGAAGTACTCCTCCTGCGTGACGGCGGGGTCGCTTGCGTCGTCCACGATCCACTTGTCGAACCCGTACGTGCCCGTCACTACGCCGGGCAGGTCGTGCTCGAGGTACGCCTTGACCTCGAGCGCGACGTCGAGCGGGATGGTCTTGCTGTAGAGCTCGTCGCCCTTCTCGTCCAGCACGTACGCGCCCGAGAACGCGGCGATGGGGCCCGTGATGCCCAGGTCGCGCTGCAGGGCGCGGATGCCCCCGGGCAGGCGGCCGGACACCAGGCAGAGGGGGATGTGCTGCGTCACGCACTGCAGGATGGGCGCGTCGCTGGGGATGGCGTGGTGCTCGTCGTCCGTGATGGTCAGGTCCACGTCGCTAAAGGCGATCTTGATGCTCATGGGTGCTCCTTCCGCTCGCCCTGTCTGGCCACAGCATGGCACGACGCGGCCCGCGCGCGCCGTACGTCGCGAATTTGCCCCAAATGTATGGTAGGTATGATACATTAAGGACACACGCGGCGGCATCGGTCGGCGCGTGGCAAGGGGCAAGACGGGGGAGAAGAACGTGGACCCACTCAGGACCATCTGTGCGGAGCCGCTGGACCAGGCGTCCGGCGTGCCCCTGTACCAGCAGCTCAAGCTCAGGATCATGGGACTCATCGCGTCGCACTCGATCGACGAGGCCACGCCGCTGCCGCCGGAGTCGCGAATCTGCGAGGAGCTGGGCCTCTCGCGCTCCACGGTCAGGCGCTGCTTCCAGGACCTGGTGGAGGAGGGTCGCGTGGTCAGGCGCCGCGGCAAGGGCACGTTCGTCGCGCGCTACCAGCTGGGTGCCACGAGTGACGTCGCCATGAACTTCTCCGCACGCGTGGAGGCGCTCGGGAAGGTGCCCACGTCCAAGATCCTCTCGTTTAGGCAGGTGCCTGCCACCGGCACGCTGCGCGAGCGTCTGCGTCTGGCGGAGGGCGAGCCGGTGTGGGAGGTGCGGCGCCTGCGCCTGGCGGACGGCGTGCCCATGGAGACCAACAAGGCCTGCGTGCCCGTGCGCTTCTGCCCCGGGCTCACGCGGGAGCGGCTCTCGCGCTCGCTTTACTCCAGCATCGCGGAGGACTCGGGGCTCCTTCCCGCCTACGAGGACGCCTACGTGGACGCTATCGTGCTCGACTCGGCCGAGGCCAAGGCCCTGGGCCAGCGCCGCGGCGCGCCGGCCATGCGCGTGGTCCGCACCACGTTCGACGCGCAGATGGTCCCGTTCGAGGTCGCGGTGCTCGTGCGCAGGGCGGACGCCAACCGCCTGCACCTGCGCCTGGGGCCGGAGGGCTCTACGGTGGCGCTCGAGAACAGCTGAGCCCACGGCGCGCCGGCGGGCGAGGCGGCCGTCCTTCTCGCCCGCGTACACTAGATAGAGTCCGCAATACGAAGGGACCCCTCCCGCTGCGTGAGCGGAAGGGGTCCCGGTCGCTAGAGCATGTCCAGGCATGCGCCTGGCTGCGCCGCACTGCTTACATGTGATCGTGGCAGGTGCGCGCGATGACGTCGAGCTGCTGCTCGCGGGTCAGGTCGATGAACTTGACCGCGTAGCCAGAGACGCGGATCGTGAAGTTGGCGTACTCGGGCTTCTCGGGGTGCTCCATGGCGTCCTTGAGCTTCTCCACGCCAAAGACGTTGACGTTGAGGTGGTGCGCCCCGCGCGAGAAGTACCCGTCAAGCACGTTGACCAGGTTGGCCTTGCGCTGGTCCTCGTCGTTGCCGAGGGCGCCGGGGTTGATGGTCTGCGTGTTGGAGATGCCGTCGAGCGCGTACTCGTAGGGCAGCTTCGCCACGGAGTTGAGGCTCGCGAGGAGGCCGTTCTTCTCAGCCCCGTAGGAGGGGTTCGCGCCGGGCGAGAAGGGCGTGTATGCCGGGCGCCCGTCGGGCAGCGCGCCCGTGGCCTTGCCGTACACGACGTTGGACGTGATGGTGAGGATGGACGTGGTGGGCTCGGAGTTGCGGTAGGTGTGGTGCTTGCGGACCTTGGTCATGAAGGTCTTGAGCAGCCACACGGCGATGTCGTCCGCGCGGTCGTCGTCGTTGCCGTAGCGGGGGAAGTCGCCCTCGACCTTGTAGTCCACGACGCAGCCGCTCTCGTCGCGCACGGTGCGGACGCGGGCGTACTTGATGGCGGAAAGCGAGTCGACCACGTGGCTGAAGCCCGCGATGCCCGTTGCGAAGGTGCGGCGGACGTCGGTGTCGATGAGGGCCATCTCCGCGGCCTCGTAGTAGTACTTGTCGTGCATGTACTGGATGAGGTTGAGGATGTTGACGTAGAGGCCGGCCAGCCAGTCCATCATGATGTCGAACTTGTGCATGACCTCGTCGTAGTCGAGGTACTCGCTCGTGATCGGGGCGAGCTCGGGGCCGACCTGCATGTGGTTGCCCTGCTTGTCGTCGAACTTGGTGTCCTTGCCGCCGTTGATGGCGTAGTTCAGGCACTTGGCGAGGTTGGCGCGGGCGCCGAAGAACTGCATCTCCTTGCCGGTCTGGGTCGCGCTGACGCAGCAGCAGATGCTGTAGTCGTCACCCCAGACGGGACGCATGACGTCGTCGTTCTCGTACTGGATGGACGAGGTGTCCACGGAGATCTTGGCGGCGTACAGACGGAAGGCCTTGGGCAGGCGCTTGGAGTACAGCACCGTCAGGTTGGGCTCGGGCGCCGGACCCATGTTCTCGAGCGTGTGCAGGAAGCGGAAGTCGTTCTTGGTCACCATGGCGCGGCCGTCCTGGCCGAGGCCCGCGACCTCGAGCGTCGCCCAGACGGGGTCACCGGAGAAGAGCTCGTTGTAGCTGGGGATGCGCGCGAACTTGACCATGCGGAACTTGAGGACCATGTGGTCCACGAGCTCCTGTGCCTCGGACTCGGTGATCTTGCCGGCCTTGAGGTCACGTTCCACGTAGATGTCGAGGAACGTGGAGATGCGGCCGACGGACATGGCGGCGCCGTTCTGGGTCTTGATGGCGGCCAGGTAGCCAAAGTAGAGCCACTGGAACGCCTCGTGTGCGTCGGTGGCGGGCCTGCTGATGTCGTATCCGTAGGTGGCGGCCATCTGCTTCATGCCCTTGAGGGCGCGGATCTGCTCCGCAATCTCCTCGCGCAGGCGGATGACGTCGTCGGTCATGGTGCCGTCGCCGCAGTTGAGCAGGTCCTCCTGCTTCTTCTGGATCAGGTAGTCGATGCCGTAGAGCGCCACGCGGCGGTAGTCGCCCACGATGCGGCCGCGGCCGTAGGTGTCGGGCAGGCCGGTGATCACGTGGCTGTGGCGGGCGGCGCGCATCTCGGGCGTGTAGGCGTCAAACACGGCCTGGTTGTGCGTCTTGTGGTACTCGTTGAAGATCTGGTCGTACTTGGGGTTGATCTTGTAGCCGTAGCTCTCCGCCGCCTGCTGCGCCATCTTGATGCCGCCATAGGGCATGAACGCGCGCTTGAGGGGCTTGTCGGTCTGCAGGCCGACGACCTTCTCCAGGTCCTTGAGCTCGGGGTCGATGTAGCCGGGGCCGTACGCGGTGAGGCCGCTCACGACCTCGGTCTCGCAGTCGAGCACGCCGCCGTTGGCGCGCTCCTGGGCCTGTAGCTCCTGCACCTTGCCCCACAGCTTGTCCGTGGCCTCGGTCGGGCCTGCCAGGAACGACTCGTCGCCGTCGTAGGGGGTGTAGTTCTGCTGGATGAAGTCGCGCACGTTCACGTCAGACGTCCAGTGACCTCCCTTGAAGCCCTCCCACTCCTTAACGTCCTGCATTTCTCCTCGCTTTCCGGCGGCAGCGCCGCCCTCGCATGTTGCTTCCTATCTGGTCTGCAGTCTCTGCAGGTGGTACCAAGGTGAACGTCGCGGCGCTAGCCCTCG
>QOUO01000061.1 GCA_003862195.1 Coriobacteriaceae bacterium
CCATGCTCGATGGAGTCGACACCGTTCCGCAGTGCGACCTTGAGTCCCTCGACGCCCTCCACATGGGCTGCGACCTTGTAGCCAAGCTCGTGGGAGCGATCGCAGACCGCCTTCGCCATAGCGGGGTCCATCCGGAGCAGGCCAGCCTCGCCCCTTCGGGTGCCATCGAGCACGCCGCCCGTGATCATGAGCTTGACGAGATCCGTGCCCTGCTTCTTGGAGAGCTCGACATGTGCGAGCGCCTCGTCGATGGATGCTGCTGCGATGGCGACCGAACCCGCCATGTGACCGCCTGGCACCGAGATTCCCTCGTTGGCGGCGAGGATGCGTGGTCCAAGCGTTTTGCCAGATGCAATCTCGTCGCGGCAGCGCGTGTCGAAGTCGCCCAGTCCGCCCACGGTGCGGATGGTCGTGACACCACTCATGAGCTCGATCTGCGCGTACTGGCGAACGAGGCGATAGGCCACCGCTCGGGTGAGCCCGTTGCTCATGATCTTCGTGACCAGCGCCGCGCTGTCGCGCTGCTTCTTCTGCGGTTTGCCGTTTCCCGCCAGGTGAACGTGCATGTTGATGAGGCCGGGCATGAGGTAGCGGCCCCTTAGGTTGTGGACCTCGCAACCCGCGTATGCGCTCTTCTCGGACTCGGGGACGATGGCCTCGATGCGACTGCCAGAGGTGATGAGGGCCATGCCCTCAATCGGCTCCATGTCCTTGGTGCCATCGAGAATGGTTGCCCCGACGTAGGCGACGTGCGTGCGGCTGGTAACTCCCATGCGTCTTCTCCTCCGTGAGCAAGTGGTTTAAGCTGCGATTCTATCAAAACGATGCGCTCGGGTCGGTCAGGAACGTGTCGTCCGGTACGATCCTCTTGCATGGGGAGTTTCGCAATGATGCCGGCGTGACGTGAGTCTTCGTTAGAACAGGCAGCTCTCGATTACGTCTTTGCCCAGCAGTTCGTCCATCCATTTGGCAGGGATGGCGTCCATGCCGTAGACGATTCCCGCGAGGCCTCCCGCGACGGCGGCTGTCGTGTCCGTGTCGTCGCCCAGGTTGACGGCGAGAAGGACGCAGTCCGCGTAGGTAGAGGTGTTGCCGAGGCACCAGAGCGCGGCGCGCTCGGTATCCCTTACGAAGCCGCCAGAGCGGATGTCGCTCTCGGGCGCGCCTATCTGGTTCGCAGCGACTTCTGCTGGTGTCGCGCCCGCAATCAGCTTCCTGGCTACGTGCACCATCCGCACGCAGGCATCGCACGAGGTGTGGTGCGCGTGGGTGATGGCGGAGACGGCGCGGACCTCGTCGTCGGTCGCGTCGGTAAAGGCCAGCGGCAGGATTCGCATGAGCGATCCATTCCCGTTGTCTCGTCCGCCCGCCTGGCCGTGACCCTCGTCGAGGGCGCGAGCCGTGCAGCCGCCAATGTCGAAGAGGCCGTCCACTGTGTAGGCTCCCTCGTGGTACCAGCGTTCGAACCTGCGGCGCATGTCCGCAACGTCCACGCATCCCTTCTCGCGGAGGCTGTCGCACGTGGCCAGTGCCATGGACGTGTCGTCGCTCCATGTGCCGGCGGGCTGGTTGTGACTGCCGTGCCCGACCATGTCCGTGCAGGTAAACGACCCACGCATCCTGAACTCATAGGGCACACCCAGCGCATCGCCCACGGCCTGGCCGTACATGCAGTCACGAAGAGTTGCCCTTGCCTTCATGGATGTGCCTCGATTCTGGAAGCCGTCTTTCTCGCCCGCGGGAACCTTGGGCGAGGGTTGCGTTTTGTCGCTATTCTAGCGTTCGCGTGCACGGTAACCGGGACGTTGCGGTTGCGCTCGCACAGCGTTTGCGGGGCTACAATGCCACAAGCCGCGGGGCTGCGGGCTGGCAGCACCAACGGCGCAGTCGATCTTGAAGGGACCCTGGTGGACAGCCTCATCTTTAGCATCAACGCGACCTTCCCCATCTTCCTCACCATGCTGCTGGGCATGTTCCTGCACCGGGTCGGAATGATGGACGACCGGTTTGCGGACTACCTCAACGCCTTCGTGTTCAAGGTGGCGCTGCCCGTTCTGCTGTTCCAGGACCTTGCGACACAGGACTTTGCCGCGGCATGGGACGGGCGCTTCGTGCTGTTCTGCTTCCTTGCCACGGCCGCGAGCATGGCGGCGATCGTGCTGCTGGCGCGCCTGGTGGTGCGTGACGTGCCCCAGCGCGGCGAGTTTGTCCAGGCGAGCTATCGCAGCTCGGCGGCCATCCTGGGCATCGCCTTCATCAAGAACGTCTATGGGAGCGCGCCCACGAGCATGGCGGCGCTCATGATTCTGGGGAGCGTGCCGCTCTACAACGTGTTTGCCGTGGTGGTGCTCACGCTCACGGCGGAGGGGGACGGCTCTTCTCGCCCGTCCGTGGGGACGATGGCCCGCAAGGCGGTGCACGGGGTCGTCACCAACCCCATAATCCTGGGAATCGCCGCTGGTTTTGCGTGGTCGCTCCTGCGTCTGCCCATGCCCAAGATTCTGGCGTCCACCGTCAACAACGTGGCGGTGCTCGCCACGCCTCTGGGCCTTATGGCCATGGGGGCGCAGTTCAAGTTCCGCTCCGCGCGCGGGAGCCTGGGCGTCGCCACCGTGTCGAGCCTCGTCAAGCTCGTGGGACTCGTTGCGATCTTTATGCCATTGGCCATCCATCTTGGATTTCGCAACCAGCAACTCATCGCCCTCCTCGTCATGCTGGGTTCCGCCTCTACGGTGAGCTGCTACGTGATGGCGCGCAACATGGGGCATGACGGCACCCTCACCTCTACCATCGTGATGATGACCACGGTGGGCTGCGCGCTCACGCTCACGATGTGGCTCTGGATGCTGCGCGCCGGCGGCTTCGTCTCCTAGGGGAGAAGGCCCTCTGTGGCATTGCGGGTGGAGCGACCTATCGCGTGAAGATGACGCTCCCCGCCTCGGTGGGATGGTCGAATATCACGACCTCGCGCGCGTCCGTACGGAAGCGCAGCAGCTTGGCCACGATCATCACGTCGCCCGTGGCGGAAAGCGCCATGAACGCACCCAGTATGGTGACCGGCAGGTTGCCTATGGCGATGCCAATCACGAAGGGAACGACTCCCAGGAGCACAAGGGGTGCGAGTCCGCCTGCCACATATGGGCCAAGCTCGAGGGGCTGCTTGCAGGTGCAGTAGGGCATGAGGTACTTCCACATGACGCCGAACTCGATGTCGTCCAGGCGGTTATGCGAGAAGATCACCCATGCGAGTCCGTGCACCAGCTCGTGTACGAAGATAAGGGCGAACGCGGTAAGAATAAGCGGCAGCTCAAGGTCCACCTCGAACGAGTCGGTTGCAGAGGTCGGCGCAAAGGTGCGGTACAACCAGAAGGTGAGAAACACCAACGGGACTGCCGCGACGAGCGTGGCCACGTTTGCGGCGACGGGTCTAACGGTGAGGTTCTCCTGCGCATAGCCTGCGACGCTCATGCGGTTGCACGTGTCCCGAAAACGGTCGAGCCTACGCTGTTCGGCCGCGGAGAGCTTGCGGTTACCGTTGCTTGAATGTTCGGCCTTGGTGCGGCTCATGGCGTCGTCCTTTCCCGGGCGGCAGCGAACTGCCTAGAGTATAGATGGCAAGGTCGTACCTTTGTGTAAGCCTTAGCTCACGGCTGAGATTTGGCGGCGAGGGATGCACGACCGCAATGGTCTAATGGCGCGACCAAGGGAGAAGTGCGATGGTTGCGGAAGACGATGAGATGTTCGAGAAGCGCGACGGGAACCCGCGTGCGGATTTGACGGGGGAGGCTGCGGGTCTGCGTTGGCTTGGCGAGTCGGAACCCGACGGCGGCATCGTGTGTGCGAGGGTGAGCGAGGCGAGCGCGCACCGACTGGTGGAGGAGCGCATTCTGGAGGGCAGCCCGACTCGTGAGAAGGCTCGTCTTGCCGGGGCCGCACTCGCGCGGATACACGCCGCGGGTGCCGAGTGGTATGGCTGCCCGCCGTCGGGTTGGCATGGCGATGGCTATGCGATAGCGAACTCGGTAACGAGCGTAGTGCCTGAAGAGTCGAGCGGTGAGGCCATGACTTGGGGAGCCGCTTGTGCACGGTGGCGCGTGATGCCCCATGTGCGCACGATTCGCAATGCTGGGCTGCTGGACGCCCAGGGCGTGCGTCTGCTCACACACGTGGCCGACCGCATGGCTGCCGGCGATTTCGACTCGCCGGAGCCGGGGCTCGTACAGAAGAGCGGGCGTCGTTGCTCCAGAATCCATGGTGACCTGTGGGCTGGTAACCTCCTTTGGGCTGCGGACGGGACACGTGCGGCTGCCACGGGTGCAGCGCTGATAGACCCCATGGCTTCCGGCGGCCATGCGGAGACGGACCTTGCGATGCTCGCGCTCTTTGGCTGCGCGTACCTGGACGACCTTGTTGCGGCATACAACGAGGTGTCGCCTTTGGCGGAAGGTTGGCGCGAACGCGTGGGCATCCACCAGCTGGTGCCGGTGCTTCTGCACTGCGTACTGTTTGGGGAATCCTACGTTGACCTTGCGCTTGGCATTGCGCGGCGCTACGCGTAGGATGGTCTTCTCGCCATATGCGTAGCGCCTGGAGACGGGGTGACCTGGCTAGTCTTCTGCGGACCCTTTGTTGCGCATCGCCTCTTGGGCGGCTCGTCGTGTGGGCTCCAGTGCCTCTGTCAGCTCCTCCTCCGTCGGCAGGTACGTCACGTAGGTGGATGCGAAGAGGCCTTTGCCGTCCGCAAGAGCCGAGTACTTTGCTACCGTCCGGTCGGAGCTCGAGCAGAGGATAAGCCCTATCGTCGGGTTGTCGCCCTCCGGTGCGTACTTGGAGTCGAAGAGTCGCACGTAGAAGTCCATTTGTCCCACGTCCCTGGGATTGAGAGGATGAGTCTTGAGCTCCACGAGCACGTGGCACCTAAGGTTGATGTTGTAGAAGACAAGGTCAACGTAGTAGCTCGCGGTCTCGGCATCGAGGCGGTACTGTCTGCCGACAAAGGCGAACCCACGGCCGAGCTCAAGCATGAACTCTTGGATCCTGGTCACGAGCGCCTGCTCCAAGGTCTTCTCGTCGAAATCGGTACGGTCACCCAGGTCGAGGAAGTCGAGAACGTAGGGGTCCTTTATGAGCAGGTCGGCTGACGTCTTGGGCTCGCTGGTCTGGATCTCGCTGCGGATGTGACCGCGCTTGTCATCGGGGGTCTTCAGGAGGCGCTCGTAGTAAAACGTGGCAATCTGGTGGTCCAGCTGGCGAACCGTCCAACCGTCCTCGGCGGCTGCGTGCATGTAGAACTCGCGTCGCTTCGCATCCGGGATGCGCATCAGCCTGCGGTAGTGCGACCAGCTCAATTCGCGACACAACGTGTCTCGAATTGGAAATGCCTTGTAAAAGGACCTCATGTTGCGCAAGTTTGTGGCGTCGAACCCTCTTCCAAACTCCGCCGTGAGGCGCTCGGAAAGATAGGCTACCAGGTGTTTTCCGTACTCGGCCCGGTCGCCCGTTGCCACAGCGATCTGCCTGCCGATCTCCCAGTAGGCGCCCACCATGGCAGAATTGACTGCGCGCTCCACGTGCGAACGTGCTTCCTCAAGGGTGGTTCGAACTGATGCGTAGATCTTCTCGTCCGACTGATTGGAATCGAGCTGGGAGTTGCCTGCTTCGATGTTCTTCGTCATGCTAACGCGCCCCTTCGTGTCCAAGGATGCTTCTTGGTGCATGCGTGTCGGGCTTTACGGGTGCCGACGACAGGGGCGCGTGCCTGCCTAGGGGAGGTAAGTGCGGTGCTGGATGGATCGCCGCCCGCCTGCGTGTATCACTGGGGACTTCCGCGCAGGCTCTTATCTGCTCCTATACCTTGGGAACAGTATATCATGAATGAGAACAAATGTTCTAGTAAATGTTGATTGATTTACCTATGAGCGACGTGCGTCAAGGCGGGCCAGAATGATGGCCAAGATGGCCTCCAGTGCCGCGAGGCCCGCCAGGACCATGATGACCGGGGGCAGGCCGATGGCGTCGCCTGCAGCGCCCAGGAACGGCTCGGCCACGCCACCCACGCAGACGGCGATGCCGTATGAAAGTCCCGAGGCGGTGCCCAGGTGGCCTGGTACGTAGCTCATTCCCAGCGCGACGGCCGAGGGGTAGAACAGGTCCGTGGATACGGCCAGCAGCATGGCCAGGATTACGGCCAGAACGAGCGGTTAAGCGAGAAGATCGCGGTCAGCACGACCGTGGCCGTTATGCACCCGACTATGAGCCGGTGTGTGCCGACGCTTCCGGACACACGTCCGGAGACAAGCGTCGCAACGCCTCCCGCTATGGCGAAGGCGGAGATGACAAGCGAGCTGAGCGCGGCGTTCTGGCCCAGCACGCCCATCAGGAACAGCGGGATGAACGCCAGCAGGCCATACGAGAGTATGGAGCGGATCGAGAGCACTCCCATTAGCAGTCCGAAGTGGCCCCAATGTTCCTGCGTATGCCCCGCGACACCGCTGGACTGGTGTGCCACGCCCAGGGCCTTGAACCGCTGGTTGAAGGCCAGGAGCACGATGGAGCAGACTATGGCGGGAACCAGGAACACCAGCGTGCCGTGCATGCCGAAAGCGGTCAGGAACGCCGAGGTCAGGATGGGTCCCACAAAGAAGCCCATGTTGCCGCCCACGGCGAATATGCTCATGCCGCTGGCCTTGCTGCTGCCTGCCGCCAGGTTGGCGATGCGCCCGCCCTCGGGATGGAACATTGCGGCGCCTATGCCGGAGACCATGGCCGATGCCACGACCAGGCGGTAGTCGGTCAGAAAGCCGATGCCGCACATGCCCAACCCGGCCAGGAAGGTGCCCAGCGCCATGAACCAGGGGCGTGCCTTGTGGTCGCCCATCCAGCCGAACAGGGGTTGGATGACGGCGGATGCCACATTGGACGCAAAGATCAGCATCGTGGCGGCGGTGTAGGAGTAGCCGTTTGACGCCACGAGGAAGGGGAGCACGGCCGTGAGCGCACCCTGGTTGATGTCGGTGCACAGGTGTCCGACCATGGTGAGGTAGTTGGCCAGGCGGTCGCCCTTCTCCTCTGACGACTCGTGCTTCTCTATTGGTGCTTGGCTCATGGATGCCGATTCCTTACTTGCGCGGCGTCTTTTTCTTCTTGGGTGCGTAGTCGCGGTCGTAGTCAGGGACGTCCATGTGAGAGATCTCCCACAGGTACAGGCTGGCCACGCTGCCGTAGGGGGAGTAGCGCCTGCGGTAGCGCTCGAACAGCGGGCGCGTGATCTTGCGGTGGTGGTAGACCATGCGCATGCCGCGCTGGATGGCAAGGTCGCCGTAGGACAGTATATCGGGACGGCCGAGGTTGAAGAGGAGGAGCATCTCCGCGGTCCAGCGGCCGATGCCTGGAAGCGAGCTCAGGGCCTGGATTGCCTCCTCGTCGGGCATGTGCTCGACGGCGTCCAGGTCAAACTCGCCGCGCATGATGCGGTTGGCGACACCCTTAATGTATTCGACCTTCTTGAACGTGGTACCGCAGGATTGCAGCTCGTCCTCCGGTGCCGCGCAGACGGCCTGCGGGGTGACCTCGCCAAGCTTGTCCCGCAGGCGCGCCCACACGGTAGCCTGTGCGGCGCTCGAGACTTGCTGTCCCACGATGTGATGCACGATGCCCGAGAAGAGCGTGCCCTCCTCCATCGGGCGGTATATGTGCCCCACCGCGTCGATGGCCCCGGCCAGCCTCTTGTCGTGCGACTTGAGGTAGTCGACCTCGGTATCGCCGTATTCGAAGTAGCGCGTCATGGTCTTCTTGCCCCCAGCGCCTGCGCCGCGTTTGGGATGCCTTCGAGCGCGGTTCCCGTGCGGGGGATCTTGAACTCTGGCTTGAGCGCGTGCTCGTGCCTGAGCAGCGCAATCTTTCGCTCGATGCCGCCGCCGAAGCCGGTCAGACTTCCGTTTACGCCGACCACGCGGTGGCAGGGGACGATGACGCCCAGGGGGTTGCGTCCGACTGCACCGCCCACGGCGCGCGGGGATTGGTGGCGCCCCGTTTGGGCCTCGATCCGTCGTGCGATGTCGCTGTAAGTTGTGGTCTGCCCGTAGGGGATCGCGAGAAGTGCCTCGCGAACGAGCAGCTGGAACTCCGTCCCACGCGCGGTGAGCGGCAGCTCGAGGGGGTCGGGTTTCTCGCCCGCGAAGTAACGGTCGAGCCATGTGCGTGCCCGCACGAGCGTGGGTACGTCGTCCCCGCGCTCCAGGTTTGCATCTGCCAAGCCGTAGCCAAAGTGGCGGGAGTTGTCGAACCAGCAGCCGGTGATGCCCCTGCCGTCACTCGTGACGGTGAGGGTCCCCACGATGGGCGTGTGGTATTCCGTGAAGAACACGATTCCTCCCTTGAGCGGCGTCGGGCATGATTGCGAACGTTTGTTCGTGGTAATCACCAATTATATATGGCGCAACGCCGCTTGTCACCAAAAAGATTGGGGTGCTCGCTGCGACGCTGCTATAGTTAGCCTTGGATAACAATATTGAGCTGGCAGGGGAGAAGAGCGTGCACACCGGGTCGACAACCTTTCGGGTGGATGATGACGGCTTTGAGGCCACGCTCTATCGGCCCGAGGAGGACCGCTATCCCGGCAGGGTCCTCATCTTTGTGGGCGGGAGCGACGGGACGTATGACCTGCCCAAGATCGTCGCCCAGGCGTACGCGGATGCCGGGATGACCGGCCTGGCGCTGGCGTACTGGAACCAGCCCGGCCTGCCACGGGCGATCAGCCGTGTTCCGCTGGAGTACGTGGGCAAGGCTGCCACGCGCCTGCGGTCCCTGGGATACGCAAAGGTGGGCGCGTGGGGGATTTCCATGGGGAGCCTCCTCGCACTTCTCTGCGGCGCCTACCTGCCCGAGCTTGTGAGCTGCGTGATCGCCGTGAGCCCGGGGGACGTCTGCACGCAGGCGATGACCCGCGGAAAGGCGCTCCCCGGATCGGCGTTCTCGTTCCGCGGCAAGGACCTGCCGTGGATGCCCCTGGACTACCACAAGGGACGCGTCGTGCGGGACTTTATCCGCGGCGGCAGCCTGAGCATGAGGTCCTGCTACGTGCACAAGGACCAGGCACCGGCAGATGCCTTCATTCCGGTGGAGAAGATCGAGGGCCCCGTGCTGCTGCAGACTCCGGAAAGCGACAGCATGTGGCCGTCGCGCGAGTCGTGCGACGCCATGATGGCCCGCCTGGACGCGGCGGGCTTTGCCTACCCGCACGAGTGCGTGAGCTACAAGTATGCCAGCCACTTTCTGGTGCCCGCGAAGCTGCGCTCGGCGCGCCTCTTCAGAATCGAGCGCAGGCACCCGGAAGAGTGCTGGGAATCGGATTGGAAGTCGCTTGCGGACGCGTTGCAGTTCGTGGGGGAGTGCTGGTAGGCGACAGGGTGCACGGTGCTGTGCGGCTAGCTCGTGCCGCCGACCCGCTTTGCCTCCCGCACCAGCTGCCGCAGGTTATGCGAGAAACGCGTGCGGTCCTCGCTGGTAAACGCCGCGGGCCCCTTGGTCCTGCCGCCCGCGCGGCGGACCTTCTTCTCCTCGTGCCGGATGAACATCATGGAGTCTATGGTCAGCGGGTTGTACACGCGCCCGCGCACGCCGATGGCCCGTGCGCCGCGTCCCAGCACGATGTCTGCCAGGCCGATGTCCTGCGTCACCACCACGTCGGCCGGCGTCAGCCTCTGGACAATGGCGAAGTCCGCGGAGTCCGCACCCACGCCCACCTGCAGCGTATTGACCCAAAAGCCGCGATCCGGATGCTCGGGGTCGCGCGGCTCGCGTGGGTCCGTCGCGCGGATGGAGCGCTCCAGGTTCTGCGTGGAGTTTCCTGCGATGACGCAGGGCACGCCCTCGCCACGCGCCACGGCCAGGGCCTCGCGGGTCACGGGGCAGGCGTCTGCGTCGATGTAGAGTACGGTCATCATGCCTCCGTAGCTTGTTCTTCTCCCATGGAGCGCCTTGCCCTTGTTGGATCAGAGCCCTGCGTACAGATCGTTTGCACTCACAAGGCGAAGGTCGTTCCTTTGGGATGCCTTCTGCCGTGTTGCCGCACTGACGTCGCGCTTCGAGAAGAGCACCAAGTGAGTTCGCGTGAACCCCCTTAGCAGCGTCGACCGATGCTCCAGCGTCTGGATGGCGTCACTCTCGTTGAACGAGTTCCGCCACTTGCACTCGCCCACCAAGAGCTCGTGCTCGATGGCATTGGTGGCCACCACGTCGATGTCTGCCTGTTCGTGCGCGGAGGGGTCCGTGCCCCACCACTGTCCAAACTCCAACGCCGCAAAGGGTAGCTGGCCAGCCGCGCTCTGCCTCATCACCCATTGGAGGCAGATCTTCTTGAACTGCTTTCCCACGTAGGTGTCGAAGGCCTGTCCCTGGGTCGCGTACTTCGAGACGGCCTCCCCGGCGCCCTCCTCGATGCTGCCGAGGTATCTGCTGACAAACCGATACCAGTATGCGAAGAAGGGATCCTTGATGTGCCAGCGCGCGTCTCTGGAGGATGCCCCGCCACCCAGGGGAACGGCCTTCTCGATGATGCCAAGGTCGCCCAGGATTCTGAGGTACCTGCCGATGGAGTTCTGGTTTATGCCGGCCTGCTGGGCTATGCGCGAGGCGGTTGTGGCACCTGCCCCAATGGCGTCGAGCGTCGAGTTGTACAGCGCGGGCTCCTGGAGCTCCTCGCGCAGCAGCACCAGCGGCTCCTCGTACAGCATGCCAAGCCGGTCGAAGCACAGGTCGCGCACGTTGGCCGCATACCCCCTGCCTGGCTCTATCTGCGCGAGGTAGTAGGGGGTCCCGCCAAAGGTGGCATAGTAGGCCACGAGCTCCTCGGGGCTTGCGCCCGGGAGCATGCGCGCCGCGTCCAGGTAGTCAAACGGGAGCAGCCTTATCTGCATGGTCCTGCGACCAAAGAGGGGACTCTTGCTGCCCAGCACCTCCGTCTCCATGAAGCCCTCGTTGCTGCCGCAGAGGACTATCTTTGCGCTTGTCTGCAGAAAGCCGTGGTCGATTGCGACCTGCAGGGCCGAGGGAAGCGATGGGTCTGCCATTGCGGCGTAGGGAAACTCGTCGAAGACGAACACGAAGGGATCCGTGGCCTCCCAGCTGGCAGCCCTCTCCGCAACAAACGAGATTGCGTCATGCCAGGTTCCAAAGGCGGGAAGCGACTCCGGCATGTGGAAGAACGCGTACGCGGTGGCACTGAACAGCTCGAGGTTCTGCCGCGTGGTCTTCTGCTGTGCGGTAAAGAAGAGCGTGGGTTTGTTCTTGGTGAACTCGTCAATAAGCGACGTCTTGCCCACGCGGCGCCTGCCATAGATGACCGCCATCTGGAAGCTGTCTTTACGGTACATGCGCTCGAGTGCGTCGAGCTCCCTTTCGCGCGCGACGAACATGGTGACTCCTGCCCCGGCGGATTAGTGATTACGTACGATATAGTACCGTACTATATCGTACGGTACGATGTAGTACGGAATTTATATCCCGTGAGGTGCACATCTGGGCGAGAAGAACGGCCTCAGGCGGTTCGAACTCCGCCTGGGACCGCATGGGTTCCAACGTCATCGCGCCGTCCGCTACCTCACGCGGTCGGTACCTGCCAGGGGCTTCTCGCCCGGGCGGGCCTTGGGGCCAACGAGCTCATGGGGCTGGTACAGCTCGTCCAGGAAGTCGACGTCCTCCGGCGTCAGCCTCACGTCGAGGGCACGCACCGCGTCGTCCACGCGGTTCGGCTTGCTGCAGCCCACGATGGGCGCGGCCACGCCCTTGGCCCAGTGCCAGGCCAGGGCCACGTCCGCCATGGGGACGCCCAGGCGCTCGGCCAGCTCGTGCACGCGCTCGACCACGGGCATGTCGATCTGGCGGTCGTGGTCGTACTTGTTTCTCATCGTGTTGTCCGTGGTGGAGCGCGTGGAGTCGGAGTCCCAGGTCGGGCGCGTCAGATGGCCCGACGCAAGCGGGCTGTACGGGGTGATGCTCACGCCGTACTGGCGGCAGACGGGGATCATCTCGCGCTCGTCCTCGCGGTACAGCAGGTTGTAGTGGCACTGCATGCTGCTGAAGCGGGTCCAGCCGTTCTGGTCCGCTACCACCTGCATGTTGTGGAACTGGTACGCGTACATGGCGCTGGCGCCCAGCG
>QOUO01000062.1 GCA_003862195.1 Coriobacteriaceae bacterium
TCCGCGTCCGACGCGACGAGGAGAAATGGCCCAAAACGGCAAGGGTCATGCGCCATTTGCTTATGACCGATGCGCATTACCGCAGCTCAAGGTAGGTATAGGACCCGCACGATTCGCTACTCTCGGAAAGTGCGAAAGAAACTGTACGTCATCGAGCTTGGAGCTTGCCGACGAGCTGGAGGCGGCATAGGATAGGCAACTGATCTCAGGTCCAGGACGGCGTCCGCCCCTCAGAGCAATGAGGCCGTTACACCAACATTCCCGACACTACCGGCTCCGCTCACTCGATGTGAATATAAGGGCATATGGTAGCAGTCCGACTAGGACAGGCAATGAGCCATGTTGAGTTGAAACTAGCTATCTTCTGGCAACGCGCTTCACACCTGCGATGAGGTGCGAGGCCTTGTCCCGGAAGATCCAGAGGAACACGAGGTATGCGCAACAGTAGATTCCGAAGGCAGCGACCGCAGGCAGCATCAGCGCGCTTACGATAAAGATCAGGGTCAGCAGCAGCTCACCAAGCGTTAGCGCGCGGGAACTCGGTACCTCAAGCTCGTTGGTCAGCGTAGCCTCGGACCATACACTTCGGCCGATTATCGCCACAACAGCGCCGCCGATTACTACGAAAATCGATCCAAAGGCAAAGACTCCCAGCAGCGTGAAAGCAGCACTCACTATGCATGTCCAGATATTGACCCAGAGTAGCCTCCCCTCTTCGCGCAGCACTTTGAAGAACGTGGTGCAGCAGATATTCATCTTGGAGTCGAACACACAGATGGGAATGAGGAAGACGAAGTAGATGAAGCTGTTTGCATACTTGGGCAACCATAGCGAGAGCAACCACACCATTGGGTAGTAGAGCAGATAAATGACGGGAAAGAAAACCGACATCGTGTCTCGCGCATTGCGAAAGAAGCTCTTTACTTCACTTGTGTCTACTTGCCTAAGCGCAGGGAAAAGCACCATTGAGGCTTGGCTCACAAAGGCCAGGAAAAAGTTCACCATTGAGAGAGCAAACGACAGTTCTCCGAAGGTATCGATTCCCCATGCAGCATCGATTGCGAAACGCGCCACACCAAGAATCAAGGAGCTGACAATATTCGCCATCATGAGTTTGAAGCCTACTCGGATAGAGCTCCAGGTCTCCCTCGCAGCCTGGCGAAATGGCTCCAAACCGACTGCAAAAAAATCTCGGCAAAGCCAAGCACAGTAACAGAGCTGTGCCACGCTGGAAAGGATATATGAAATTACAAAAGGTTGGTACGAATGATAACGAATCACTAGCAGCACAATAAGCGGAATCAAGAAAGTCAGCCGCTCAACGATTGTCGAGTATGAAGACCTACGCGTCTCATTCATTGCCTGAAGCAAATATGAGAAGTAATTTGCTGCGTTCTGTATGGTCAGATAGATTCCCGTACAAACAATGACGAACTCTCGATCTGGTCCAAACCCACCCCTGATAGCAACCAGTACTATTGCCAAAGCAATGACGAGCTGGAAACATATGCCAACTATGAACTGGGAGAAAACAGACCGCTTGTCAATAGCTTCACGAGACTGCCCGCCTTTGACAAGGTAAACGCCATCGTTGAGGCCAAGGTGGGCGAAGCCTACGTAGCCTGTGTAAAAAATAAAGAGCTGCCAATAGCCATACTGCGTCGTCCCCAACAGTTTCGGTACCAGCAGAGTCTGTATGATGCTCAGCATCATAGCTATGCCTTGTGCAAGGAAGGCGGTCCCGGCGTTTTTTGCTAGCGATCGGTAGTTCATCGCACATTGTCACCTTCAGTTCTAATTCGAGAATTCCATTCACTAATGGCCTCAAACTAACGCACGAGGAAACTCCGACTCGATAGCTTTCGTGGTAAGCCAATAAACTAGATAAAAAAGGAGAGCCATAATCAACGAATTCAGGCAGAAATACATCGAGAGCGTCTCTTCCTGCACAAAACTCTTCACAACGGGGACGTAAAAATAGGCAAAGTAGAGGAGGCGAACATCACTAGGATGTTCTCCAAGCCGTCGCTTCGTCGCCAGATACCACCAACTGAATACAAGTCCCAAAATATATTCAATGATCAACATGCCCGGGAGGCCAAAGTCATGGAGATACTTTTTAAAGCACGTATACACATTGCCCACTAGAATGCCCGTTGCAGAAAACCTAAATTCCTCATGCACCGAACCCTCAGCTATTCCAAGGTCATTTTCCAGCGCATAAAATGACTCCTCGCCAAAGGAATTGGCTACAGAATCAATGCCCTCATCCCTCACATATAAATCTAGGAGCTCAATAGAGCCACCCGTATAAGTTGAGATGTAAGTCATAGGATCCGTATCATTAAGACGGCCGACTGCGAATCGCATTCCACTAAAGACAAGCAGAAAGGCAGCCACACTCGCAATAAGCCACTTGATGAGCTTTCTGCTCGCCCCGCCCTGAAATCCGTGAATCCTTCCATAGGTAAGAAATAGAAGGGTAAATGTAACTACGAGCAGCGTTATCAGTTCTGTTCGCGATGCCCCGAATATCGACATGACAATAAGGAGGGCTGCAGGTACTAAAAATAAGACGTTCTTACGAAATTTCTTAGTGTAAACAACGTTGTTAATAAAGAAGAACAGGTATACATAGGCAATTGCCTTGAACACCTTGACCATCTGGTTAACGTAGTAAGGTTGAAGTTGCGTCCCGTCATAGCCTTTTGTCCGATAGGCGTTCGTTACGTTGGCTAACGTGGAAAACGACCCCGAGACAGCAATAACGTTTCTAATAAACAACAGTGCTGTCACAGCGGAAAAGATGATGCAGAAAATAGTAATTAGACCATTTGGCCAATATTCTTTGCACGACAATCGATAGTCAGCAACGTTGTTGTCTTTCCTATTAACAAAGAGGGCAAGCCCGCTCCCCAAGGAAAAGGCTGATACGCCTAGAACAATAACGATGAAGGTTGTCCAAGTGAGGTTGACTCCGAAATAGTCAATCAGGTACGTACAGAATACAGTTGCGACAAGAAACCCCAAAGTAAATATGTTCTGTGGAGCCCAGAAATCTCCGTCAGTCGCAAAATAGTTGATAATAAAGACTACTACCAGCGCAAATATGAGCCAATAAATGACCACGTTGATTGCGTTCCTTCCAAAACCTTAGCCGATACCCATCAAATATCCATCTCGCAAGCCCCGACTCCATTGACAAAGCTTTGCAAACTTATCGTCCTCATAAAATAGATAGACGAATATTCGTGTCCAGGCAGTTCTGACATATCGATGGTAACGTGCCTCGCCCAAACTCAAACGATGCTTCCGAGCAAAATACACCTGATTTCGCGTAATGTAATAAACCCTAAAGGCGGAATGGTTGAACACAACAAAATGCTTTCCCAAAAAGCTGTGCTCACTTGTACCTGTACCTACCTCATGTAGGATTCCTACCGATGCAATGCTCAGGATTTTTTTGCCATCCAACCTAAGTCGGTAGCAATAGTCAGTATCGACTCGGTCTATGAAGAGGCGCTCGTCAAAACCTCCCAGTCTTTTCCATTCGGCTAGATCGATATAGTTACCAGAAGTGATGCAGGAATCCACGTACTTCTTATCTGGCTCTTTATAGGCAAAACTTCTGTCGGTAATTCGACAGGTCATAGAAGCAACATCCGACTCACCAACATGGCTCTCATATTCCGCGACAAGCCCCTCGCCGCAAACAGAATCTTGATCAAGCGTTAGCAACCAATTTGCACCACACTCAGTTGCCTTAGAAGCAATCTGATTCAAAGCGGTTGCAATACCGCGATTCTCCTCGTTGTGAATTACCTCGGTAGGGAATTTGTCACAGAGGCCAGTGATAGCTGGATAATTTTTAGACCCATTGTCTACAATAACGACACGGTCAACCTGCGAAGATGCTGCCGACAGGTTCTCCCCTAGCCTCTCAATATCAGGGTTGTATGTCACTATCCCTGCTACCAGCAAGATTCTCTCTCCTCATTCAATACGATAATTCAACAAAGTAGGGACCTTCATCAATCACTAACATCCAGCTGGCACAAGCGTCCAACTGTCCATATACAGCCCTATTTTCCTGCCATCAACGAACCACTTGTCAGGAGCAATAACAATTTTATTGTCGTTTTTCGAAAGAAATTGGGCCCACCAGCTGAAGGTGCTGTTCGAGATAATGAAGTTGTTGCACATCGTCATCATTCGAATTTTCTCTTCGACCGTGTCACAACCTCTTTCGTAAAGAAATTCGTATTGTGGATAGGCATCTTCAAACTTTAGGTGTTCCTTCACCCACTTCACGTCGTCGGTAAAGACAATGAACTTAGGGTGATTTAGCATCTGGGATATTCGCTCGATGCTGTCGTGGAAGTACTGAGGATTACATACATATAGAAGCTTCTTGACCGTGGGATTAAAGTAATTTCCGCAGCGGATAGATATACAGACGGATTCCTTGTCACGCGCAACGTCGTAGACATATTTGTTTTCCATGAGGGGTCTCGTTATTGGAACGATCTCATCGGAGAGCTCTTTCTGTACATCCTGTAGATAGCGAATGTCTTGCCACCAACCAGAAGCAAATATCCGCTCTGCATCCAGCACGGGAATCGGCATATAGTCAGACCGTTGCCACATCAAATAGCCGCGCTTTGCCATAGACTCAAAGTACTTTCTTGGCATCACCTTTTTTACGGGTTTTATTACGAGATTAGAGAAGTCCGCATACCAGGGGAACGCCTTATCTTCGCGGATAACGTTAGCGTCGAGCTTGAATCCACCCATTGCATAGGAGAACTTTTCGTCAGCCACTTTAGACATGCGATGTTCCAGCTCGTACACATCACAGTAAATTTGCCCACCATATTGTTTCTGCAGGTTTCGAGCAAATGCATATTGAAAGAGTTGGTTGCCCAACCTACCCGTCAGCAATGTGTGTATTTCTTTCATGGATAACATCCTTCAAATGTAGTCAGCTGATGCGTGGAATGAATAGCGGCCTATTGCATTAAGCCCGCTTTGCGGCACGCCCGGCAAAACAAAGTGAATGGACCGATGCCCAGAAAAGCAAACGCTGCAGCCAGTCGCTCCCTTGCTCTAGCGCATCCATCAAAAAGAACAGTTTGCCGGTGCTGGGTAATGACTGCCCAAAGATCTGCGCGGCAACGTTTATTTTCCGAATCGCTAGTATCGGTAGGCACCTGAGCGAAGACCGTCCTGCAGATTGAAAAACACCTAGATGCAGCCGCACTCGTAAGATCAGGCCAAATCCGCGAGATGTCGTTATATAGCTGACGTGAAACCCTTATTGCCGAATCTGCCTTTGACGGATTGAAATCCTGGCGCACTAGGCTCTCTCTACGCTGACGATACGCGTAGAGTTCCCGGTCTGGTACTAGCACAAGCTTTCCTGCTCTACGCACAAACTTGTATGTGGAGGCGAGGTCCTCGCCAATCACGATGCCAGTCGGAAAAGGATTGCTACCCAAAATATCACGACGGTAAAGTCGCCATTGAACGCCCGTCGTAGCTTGCTGGTAGAGCATCATTCGTAGAAAGTCAACGTCCTTATAGACGACAGAAGAAAGGTCAGCTTTATCGGGCGTAGCCAAAGTGCATGAGTCACCATCGCGAAAATCATGTCCCCCAGGAACACAAGCAAGAGCGCAGCCGTGACCAGTAGCTGCTTGGAACAACATCTCTATATAAGTCGAAGCAACATAATCATCGGAATCAATGAAAGAAATCCATTCCCCGCGAGCTTGCTCCAACCCATTATTTCTGGCAACAGACACTCCCCCGTTAGGCTCATGGAGAACGTGTACGGTCTGGTACTTCTCGCTAAGTCGATTACACAATTCGGAAGATCCATCAGACGAGCCATCATCCACAAGGATGATTTCTATGTTTGGATAAGTCTGTGCCAAAAGGCTCTGCACACACTGCTCCAAATACTTTTCTACGTTGTAGACCGGTACGATTACTGAGACCAGAGGATAATCAGTAGTCAACCTACTTCACCTTATCCCTGATTGCCCACAGTGCCTGCTTAGCTCTTGTATAAGTACCCGTGTGCTCCAAGAGCTCGCGACCGTTGCGCTTTGCGCAGGTGACAACATCCTGCGGGAACCACTTCTTCATGAACGCCATAGCATCTATATGCCGCAGGTCATCGAACATCTGACGCCTACGCGGATTTGGACTAATTGAATAGGTGAGCTCGTGAGCCCTACCGGCAGCCTCATCGGGGTCAATTTCCTTTGCCCGCAGCATGTCCAGCGAGGCGTCCAGCATGGTTTGACCCCACTCGGAGTGCACCAGAATGCGCGTTGCTCCCCTATTGTCATCGAAGCCATCGCCATATCGCCATGCATCGAAGCAATCCCACAGAGTGAGATCCGTCGTGCGGTAGCGCTTCTTGAAATGGCACTGGTAACAACTGGTTCTATCGGAGAGGTCATCAAAGAACGCCCTCAGATACGGGTCAGACTCCACTCCCGCCGAGTAGGTAGGCTGAATCTGGTACTCGCTGGTAGCAGGCTTATAGGGCTCCGTTTCGTCGAAGGCGCGGATGTTGGAGTACTCATACCCCCAACGACCCTTGTCACGGAACAGTACGCAATCCGCCTCGTGCCCGGTACTATGCTGTAGCCACTCTAGGTATGCCGAGAACACGGCACGGCACGGCACGGCACGGCAGACGACGTCTGCCATGCCGAGGCCGCGGGGGAGCTTGCCGCCAAAGTAGTGGTACAGCCCCTCGCACTGGCAAGGCGTACCAGAGAAGAGCACGAGCCTCCCCTGTTTCAGGTACTCGGCAACCTCCTGGTATGCATTCCCCATCTCGCTCTGCACGTACTTGCTGTTGCGGAAGAATCTCAGGTCCTCGACCTTGTCTACCGCAAAGCAGCGCACGGCCAAGGGGCTGTCATATGCAGCTTTCCCATCCCGGTCGTAGCCGGAGCCGAAGACGACTCCACCCATCTGAATCACCGTTGTAGCAAGTGCAGTGAATGCACCACCTGAGGTGGACTGTCGCAGAACTGCGTCGTCTTTGTTTTGCACAAGGAAGGCCCGCTGCTTGAAATCCTTGCGGGGTTTGTCAGGAGTTACGTTGATGATGGGGCAAGCACGTACGCATTTGCCGCATCCGATGCACTTAGTGTCGTCAATCTGCGGATATTCGCAGCCCTCAGCATCGAAGGCCATTGTGATGCACTGCACAGGACAGACGTTGGCGCAAGCCGCACAACCACAGCAGTCTTCCGCATGATGGATGTCTACGTGAGGCGATGCCTTGCGCCCCCCAAAATGAAGGGCGTTATCGAACCATGAGGAAGACTCCGCACGGTAGGACTCTAGCCTGGCCTCTGACTTCTGAAAATCGATGGACTGAGAAGCTATGGTGTCGAACGCATCGTCGGACTCACAGATTCTGCCTGGCAGATTCAGTACACGAAGCAGCGTGTCGATTCGGGAATTCGTAGACTGCCCACTCTTTGCAGCATGACGCCTAAACGACACGAAGGGCACCTGGAAGAGATTGCTAAAGACCGACCCATGGAAGGAATCGGTGCACACAAAGCTGGCATGCTCGAACAGAGCAAGCCACTGTGCTGGACCGGCATCCCACGGATACACGTCCGCGTAATCGTTGTCGGAAGAGATGTAAACGTCGTTGTGGGCAATCGCAACAACCTTGAGCCCGTGCGTCCGAGCATATCGAACAGCACACTGACGCTGCCATGGATTATCCCCCATGAAGTAGCAGAGAACGTAAGGCTCGCTGGGAATGCCCTTATACGATTCGTCAGCGACATTGCGCCATTGCTCAGCAGTTAGCAGCATGGTCGGATCGCAGGTAACCGTCGGGCGATTCCCCGTGGCCTTCTGCACCAATGCGGCTGCAGAGTCCTCGCGCACTGACACGGCAGAGTAATCCGCAAGGAAATTGCGCATGCGACCCAGGTAGTAATCGTCCAGATGGGAAAGACCAATGGAAGTAGCATAGGAGACCTTACGCACAGATTTGTCCACCCATTCAAGCGTAAAGTAACCGCCACCTATATTCACAGGTAGCCAAAGCTGGTCAGACCCAACTACCACCGCATCGTACTCACGGCTAAGATTGCGCAGTTCATCGAAGGAAAAGGTCTTTCGAGTGAGGTGGAAGCGCGCACGAGCAAATGCATCGAAAGCACGGCGACGCATACCCATCTGTTGGCTAAATTCCTTCCGAGCCTTTTGGCGCAGTAGCTTGCCAACAAAGGGGGCCTTCTCGCGATACATCTGCACGTCCAGTGCATTGCGACGGTAGTAGTCCATGCGGCCCAGCTCGATTGCCTTGCCAAGCCCAGTCTTGTCGATTGTGCGCACGTCAAAGCCTTGCGCCTCAAGATACGCCTGAGTCGCATACGCCTGCAGCATGCTCCCAAAGTTTCGCTTGTCATGGCAAGTTGCAAGGGCAACTCGGACGCCGTTGGATTTCATTATGTTATTCAACAGAAAGCCCAGCTTCCTTTGCTAGCTCGAGGTACCTATTGGTCAGCCACTGGCCCTGGCGCACGATGTCGTAGTTTGCGAAGTCATCGTGGTTGATGTTGGTACGTTCCGCATTCGAACGAAGACAGATATGGCAGAATGCATCGGCCCATACGTCTGCGTCATCAATCGGCAGAAAGTCACAGGTACTGGTTACGTCCACCTCGCGAGTAATGGTATCCGCTAGGATGCAGGGCAGGCCTGCCGCTTGGGCCTCAATGCCCACGAGGCACAAACCTTCATAGAGGCTTGGCAGCACGAATGCGTCGAACGCCTGGTAGAGCTCGTTCACGTCGTCTCTCTGGCCCAGGAACTTCACCTTGTCAGATAGACCAAGCTCGACAACTTTGCTCTCTGCGCTTGCCATGCCATCTCCAGAGCCAACGCATAGCAGTATGAGGTCATCGCGCTTCTGGCACGCCTTTGCAAAGGCATCTATGAGGAAGCCGTGGTTCTTCTGCGGCATGAAACGGCCCACATGGCCAATGACAACCTGGCTGTCGGCAATTCCCAACTCCGCCCGGACTTTCGTGCGAGCGGACTCGGAGAACCAAAAGCGCTGCAAATCTATGGCGTTATACATAAGCTCGAATGGTACGCCCTTGCCAAAGAGCCATTCGCCCGCCAGCTTCGAGCAGGCGAAGCGGTGCGTCGGATAGCGATTGGCCTGGGTGCGTAGGACCGACTTCATGACATTCTTGACCGTCTCGCCCTTGCCAGCGGTACTGTGGCTATGCGAGATGCGCACCGGGACCCCAGCTCGCACGGCCTCTTTCAGTGGAAACACGTTCATCGCGTTGGCATGCGAATGTACGATCTGCCATTCGTGATGCTCACGAAAAAGATCATAGCAAGTACCAAGGAACTGGGGCAGGTGCGTGTAAGCGGGTACCATGAACACACGTCCGCCAAGAGACTCCATCTGTTCCCTTGGAACAATGGTCGAGTTCTCGGTAACGATGAAATCGAACTGGACCTTCGACCGGTCTACGTGGCGGTAGTAGTTCATAACTACCGCCTCGACTCCACCGCCGTTCATGTTTCCCACAAATTGGCAGACACGAATCATTCGACAATCCCCACTACGACGCTCAAAGAACTCCTAGATGGGAATTCAGTCAGTTCCCCTGTGCGGTCAAGACCACACCGACCGTCTGGATGATCAACTTGAAATCTACCCAGGCACTACAGCACTTGATATATAGAAGGTCGAGAGCAACCCACTCGTCAAAGCTGATGTCATCGCGGTTGCGGCGCGTCTGCCAATAGCAGGTGATTCCCGGCTTAATGAGCAGACGCTGTGTCTGGTACGGCGTGTACTGGCAGACCTCACGCGGGAGCGCCGGTCGCGGACCGACAACGGACATGTTCCCGAGCAGGACGTTGAGGAACTGCGGAAGCTCGTCCAAGCTGGTCTTGCGGATGAAGCGACCAACGCGGGTGATGCGGGGATCATCCTTGATCTTGAAGACGGGTCCGTCCTTCTCGTTTAAATCACTCAGACTCTCGAGACGGTCCTCGGCATCGACGTACATGGAGCGGAACTTGTACATCTTGAAGTGCCGACCGTCCTTGCCGACGCGCTCCTGATTGAAGAGGACGGGACCAGGGCTATCGAGCTTGATTGCGATGGCGACAACGATATACAGCCACCAGAGTAGGGCGAATACCAGCAGACTGAACGCAATGTCGAATGCGCGCTTGAACGCGACATAGCCGATACGGGTCCTGAGCCTCTCCGCGGCACGAGTCGCTTCAGGATCGGGAGCTTCGTAGGAGTCTGTGTCCTTTACCAGATGGTACCTTGAGGCGACATGACCCTCTGCAGTCTGGTGAGCCTTGACGATGACGGCATGCGATTTGCGCGCATTGTCGGTACTTGTACCCTGCTGGGCAACGGCAAACGCGTCTTGCATCGAGTAATACCCCCCCCCGAGCGGATTGCCCGGACGACGTATCCATTTCGACGCCAGCGCTGCCTGATGCGATATGCGGCTCTACACCAACGGCCCTGGATATGCCATGAAACCGAATTTGCTATCAAATGCCACGTTGTGACACGAATTACATGGTACCGTAGATTTAAGCTTGTGATAAGGCCGTTTTGTGATTTCCTAAACTAGTCTTAATAACGTCTATTTAGGAACGAATAACGGTGCTAATGCATGTGCGATGGCTTGACACCATAGCCTTGACATGCCTTCTTCAAGAGCTCATAGTGCTCAACCCTGTGGGCGTCGCTTGCGATGAAGCGATAAAGGCCCATCTGGAAGAGCCTCTTGGCGGTCTTGCCGCTGTTGCCGAGACGGCCACCTTGTATAAAATCGGCCGAAGCCTGCAAGTCACAGTCAAGCTCGACAAGACGCCTCGCAAGCTCCGGATCCCGTCTGATTGCGTCGTAGCGCTCCGGGTGCGCGATGACGACGCGCCAGCCCATGCCCTGCAGCTGGTAGATAGTGCGTTCGTACTCTGGCATAGCGTTCGCCGTACAATGCGTGTCGAGCTCGAGCAGAAACTGGCCCATGCGGCGGCAGCCGAGACGCGGGCCCCACTCCCCCACACCGAGCTGCATCAGCTTGGCGTGGTTGACCTCGAAACCCATTGCCATTGGGAAGCCTGACGCGGCGGACCTGAACGCATCGAACGCGGCGACCATGCGGTCGTAGTCGAAGTAGGGGTCGCGGCAATGGGGGGTGCACACCATGCTCGTGACGCCCGCCGCCTTAGCGGCTGCGAGCATCGCGAGGCTGTGCGCCATGTCTGGCGAACCGTCGTCCACCCCAGGCAGTATGTGGCAGTGGATGTCCCTCATGCCCGTGCCGTGGTGCTATTAGAGCGGATCATGACGTGCCGGGGCATTGTCTAGCCCTGCCTTGGGGTGTAGCCTGCCTTCTTGAGGAAGGCCGACGTCTGGTCGAGGTTGTTGCTGCCGGTCGCAGACGTTGCAGGCGGGACGACTGGCTTAACGCGGGCGGCCACACCGCCGGCCGGAGCCGACACCTGGCGGACGCCACGAGAGCGCGGTGCAGCGGAGATGGGGGCCTGGGCCTGCGAGGCGGCAGGGGCCACGGGGACGGAAGATACGGGCGCGAAGTCATTTGCGGATGGCGGCGGAGTGACGACATCGTAGGAATCGTTCTTCTCCTCCCCGTACTCCTTGTAGTAGCCGTAGTAGTGGCCCGAGGAGGCGGCGTCGCAACAGTTGAGGACCGTGCCGATGACGTTGGCGCCCGCCTGGACGAGCTGCTCGTACGCGGCGGAGACGTCCTCACGATGCGCGTAGTCCTGGCGGACGACGAGGACCGTGGCGTCCGTCACGGAGCCCGCCACGGCAGCGTCCACGAAGGCGGTCACTGGCGGCGTGTCGATGATGACGAAGTCGAACTGGGCCCTAAGCTGCGTGAGGAACGAGTGGAAGCGCTTGGACTGCAGGACGTCCGCGGGGTTGGGGATGCCGGGCT
>QOUO01000063.1 GCA_003862195.1 Coriobacteriaceae bacterium
TGGTTCCGATAGGAAGTCAATAATGAGTCCAGTTCTTCGTCTAGTGCTTATCGTTGGCGCAGTCATCGCACTCGCAATAGTCATTCGCTCCGTACGGAAGTGCCGCATGACCGTTGCAGACTCAGTCTATTGGGTCGTATGTGCCGTATTACTCGTCATCTTTGCGGCCTTCCCAGGGATTGCCTTCTTCTTCGCTAGGCTCCTCGGGTTCCTCTCCCCCTCCAACTTCGTCTTCTGCCTCATCATCATGCTCATGCTCATCAAGCTCTTCACCCTGTCAGGTCAAGTCTCAAGGCTTCAGAACAAACTGGAAAGCATGTCGCAGGAGGTCGCGCTGAACGAGAAGAGTCGCCAAGACTCTTCTCGCCAATAAGCACCGCCTTCTGAATTCTCGTATCGCTACCGATAAGCATCATCGATATTGAGTTCACAATAGCCCGTGGCATCAACCACGGGCTATTTCATTCGGCTAGTAGACGGCAGCTATTTCCTACGCGCAGCCAACAGCCTGAGCGCAAGTCGGAAAGCCCAGTCGGGGCAGAATCTCAATAGAATCTCGTACCGAGCGATTGTTGGCGAGCAATTCCGGAGCTTGTACAGCTTGCGAACGGACTTCGTAGACCTGGCCTGCGCAAACTCCCAGATGGTTGCTGCATGCGCCGAGTCCGGGAAAAGGGCCTTGAACGCCTTGGCCGTCTCGACCCTCGAAGCGACCCGTATTCGATACCAGTCTTCCTTGCAAGTAATGTGCGTCATGGCGCCAGAGACATTTGATCCATGCCGGCGATACTGAACGAGAGGTTTGTCAATAAAGCTGCAACGACCAAGCTCACTTGCCCCCAGCGTAAGCCAAAGATCATGAGCGGTATGCGAGGGGAAAGGAACGAGCTTTTTCGCAACATCCGTACGAATTGCAAGCGCCATACCGATACCGTAACAAGACGAAGCCGCACGAACCGTTATATCATCGCCGGAGTTCCAGTTCACCTCAGCCTCTGAAGAATGAGCGTGCCTGTAGCTTTCGCAAATAACATTGTTGTCTTGGTCGATAATCGATCGATCGCAAATGCAGAGCACCGAGTTCTCTTCGCGAAACGTCGAAAGGGTCTCCTCTACCCTGTTGGGCAGCCAAACGTCATCTTGGTCGCTCAGAAAGATGTACTCGGAATTTGCCTGCCTTACCAGTTCCTCAAACGACTTAACATATCCAAGGTTCTGGCTACCGTGAATGTATTTGAGTGGGACACCATCTATGCAGTCGCGAATCTGTTGTTCACGGTCGATGTCCGAGGGATCGTCATTGCGCACGATTAGACGTAGCGAGGCATCGCTCTTCTGCTTTGCGATAGAGCGGAGCTGCTGCTCAAAGAAGTCTTTCTCAGGACGATATATCGACATCAAGACATCGACACAAGTGGAAGCACTGCTCACTATTATCCTTTCAACACCAGGACATCAACGCCAACTGGCGCGGACATTCGTACGCTTTATAGTCAGGTCTTAACCAAAGTAGAAATCATAACCCCTGACTTCACTTATATCTTCCTCAGCATCCCCGCAATCTCCCGCACGCGCTTTTTATAGGCGAAGAGGTAGCAGGCGTACGCTGCGCAGTAACCGAGAAATGCGATGACGCCGGGCAGGACTTCGGTCATACAGATGAAGACTATCGTGAGGACAACTTCAGAAATGGCGATTGACGACTCACCGACTTCGAATCTTTTCGAAATGAAGTGCTCTGAATAGATGCTTCTGCCGATAATGGCAATGACCGCGGCAGAGATTGCCACGTACACAGACTGAAGGACGTAAGTGCCAAAAAGCACCCCACAAGCACTGAACGCGACAGTCACAAGGTTAATGTAGAGAAGTCTCGACTCCTCTCTCATCACCTTAAACATGGTCGTACAGGTGATATCCATCTTGCTGTCAAAGACGCATATCGGGAGAACGAACACGAAGAATGACATGCTCTTCGCATACTGTGGCAGCCATAAAAGAAGCAGCCACATCATTGGGAAATATAGGGCATATACTGCAGGAAACATAAGGCTCAGCGTGTCCCTGGCATGTACATAGAACTTCTTAATCTCGGAGTACTTGCTTTGCTTGAGCGAGGGGAACAGAACCATGCTGGCCTGAGACACGAATGCTGTATAGAGCGACAGCAGCGAGAGAGCAAACGACAGCTCACCGAACGTCTTGATTCCCCACTTTGCGTCGATTGCGAACCGGCAGACACCCACGATCAGTCCGGATGCGATGTTCGCAATCATGAGCTTTGAGCCGACACGCACGCTGGCGATGCTCTCGCGCAACGCGATGGGCCAACCTTCAAAACCAGATTTAGGGAACTCTCTGACTTGGTAGCAGCAATATATCAGCTGCACCGTGCTAGAGAATATGAAGGCGATGACATAAGGTTCGAAAGTCTTCACGCGAAGGGCGAGAAGCAGAACGAGGGGCACAAGGAAAACGCCCCTCTCAACCATGGTCGAATAAGACGATAGCTTCGTCTCGTTCATTGCCTGCAGGACATACATAACGTATGACGCTGCATTTTGGACAACCATGAAGATGGCGGTGCAGATTAGGACAAACACCCTTGCGGCGCCAAAGCCTGATGCAGCCGCAAAGCAGGAGACTGCGATGGCCACCAGCGTTTCAAACACCACTGAAACAATGAACTGAGAATAGATAAGGCTCTTGTCTATCTCGTCTCTCGCCTTGCCGCCGTTGATCAGGTAGACGCCATCGTTCAGGCCCAAGTGGAAGAACCCTACATACCCCGAGTAGAAAATGAAGAGCTGCCAGTATCCGTATTGCGTTACACCTAGAAGCTTAGGAATAAGCAGCGATTGGATAACGCCCATGACAAGAGACACGCCTTGAGCAAGAAATGCAATCGACATGTTCTTTATTACGAAGCGTGCGTTCATTATCTCCCTAACCAATCGTTTCAGCCGATTGCGCCCATACTGTGCGGCCGTCTACCATCGTGAAGCGAATCCTAATAAAGCTACCCGTCAGATCTCAGCAGGGCAATAACGCAGTTCCAAGATACAGAGTCACCTGCAACACGAGGTGAGACACAAAATGGACGAGCAGAACTTCAAGTTATTCCGGCTGGCCCTTTTGCATGAGTTCCTCTGGGAACTTCATCGCCAAGACCGTGATGAACTGGCCGGCCTTCCTCAACAACCCACTCTTCCAAACTCCAGCCCGCATCAATAGGGCAACCCTCCGAGGCCAAGCGGAGTTCGGAATGGCCAGAAACGCCTGAAGTGACTCTCGATCATCATCTGACAACTCGGAACCGAACGCACCATTACAGGCATCGGCTCTCTTCATCATATCCAGCACGCTCGTTTTGGCTGATTTCACACTGGTCGTCAAAATTGACTTCACCAACGAAATCTTGCTTGCCCCTATTTGATTGTTGGAGTGCTGTCTATATCTGATAGTCGCGAGTGGCACATAGCCAATATGACCTGTGCCAGCCGCTACCAAAGAAACCCACCAGTCATGCACTCGGACCCCACCATTATTTCGATACTTATTGACAAGGACTCGAAGTCTCTTATTGAGCATAATCGTGCATCCAGGTGCAACCGCAGAGACCAGTAGGTCCGTAAGCTTAACTCGAGTCGGATCGATTTCTACCATGCGATCAAATGACTCAGAGATGACATTTAGGGATTCATCCACAACTTCCAGATCAGTGAACACCATCAGTGGTGCGTCAGGAAATTCCGCCTCAAGCTCCCTCATTTTTTCTAAGGTTACTTCCACCTTGTTAGGCAGCCATACATCATCCTGATCGCAAAACATGGAATAATCCGAGTCACTTTGCCGCAGCAGACACATAAAGTTCTCGTAACTACCACCATGTCCGCCACGATTATCAGCCCATTGGACACGAGCATCATCGTTCATTTCCGAGCTAACGATATCCCTCGTGCGGTCAGAAGAGCCGTCATCGGAAACGAGCATCCTCCAATTACGGTACGATTGGCTCTTAACCGACTCGATTTGCTCGCGCACGTACTTTTCGCCATTATATGTGGCCATCAAAATATCGATTGATCCGTAATCGCAGCTGCTCGTCAATTTAGCCCCTCATGATGAAGAATTACACTGGCATCGAGTTTTCGTCAGCCTATTGTCAAACCATGCGAAAACCAAATACGATTTGGTAACGCATCCGCCATTGCTACGCCTGCTCCATTATTAGCGAGGCATCTAGGCGTCCCTGATTCCCAGTCGCACCGCAATGGCCCTAGTGCACTCAAATATCCTACGCTTCGCAATGGCGCTCTCGAGGTGCCTACGTGGCCAATAGCCGACCGTAGTAGAAACGTAATCAAACTTATTCTCGTAAGCCCTCATTAATCGTCTCAGCGCTCGGTAATACGTATCATTGATTTTTCCCCTTGAGGAAAGGTGGTTCACGTCCGCGGAGAGGACATATACGTTGTGATTATGAGCGAGAGCATATAGGCACTGCTCGACTCCGTAGAAGTGCCAGTTATCGCAAACCACCTCATCGAAGTGGTGTCCCAGCCAGGTTTCGCGAGGAAGAATGATCACGCATTCATCCACGGTTTCCACTTCAACGGAATCGCCGTTGAACAAATAAGCAGGAGAATAAGCTGCCTCGTGTTCTCCATGAGTTATTGTCATATACAGCTTTTTATTAATGGCACCCGCGACACCACCGACATCGCCAGGTTTGAGTGTCGAACTGGCAGCCTTTACCAATCTGGACAGGCTATCGGAATGCTTAAATCTAATATCTTGATGGCAGAAGAGTATCAAATCTCCCGAGCTCATATTTGCACCATAGTTCAGTGCACTAGCCGCACTGCCGAATCGCCCTTGCGAATTGTCGATAAATACCTTCTCGACAGCCATGTCCTGCTCGTCAAGTGAGCAATCGAGGTAACGGAGCTTGGCCTTGCTGGTGTAGCAGCAGACAATCGATACCTTCTGACTTTCCAAGCTTTTCTCCCCACTCATGCGCACTAAGTCTTTTGGACTGTAAAGACGCTCTTTGTTGACGTCGAATAATTCGTTCAGTGATTAATAGAACCCCATCAGTAGGCCGACTTTTATCCTCAGCAAGGCCTCTGGAGAAGGCAGCCAGTAGCAGTCACTACCAGAGAATCTGATTCGCGAATCGAGCGATTCGTAATAATGTGAGAACGACCCGAGCATTTCTAGGTACTCGGGCTTCACATAGTCCTCGTACCCCTTGAGAAAGAGTTGGGTTGCTGTTGAATTCACGCGCTCATGCGGTTTGACGGCAAGCTTGAGAAGCTTCATCACTTCACTTGGCGACTTGGGATTGAGTGTGGTCTTGCCGACCACGTTCTGCCCGGTAATGCGTCTCTTCATGTACGCATGCTCGGTGTCCGCGATTACGGTTCCACAGAACCTGCCAACCATATGAATCCAGACATCGTGTATGCGGGGGAAGTGCTCCGGACGGTACGAGCGAACCACCTGGACAAGGGCCCTGTTGAAGACCATGACGCAGCCATTGATATAGTTCCTCAGCAGAACCGTACCAGGGTGGTTCTCGCACTCGGCAAACTGATAGAGCTCCCTCGTCTCCTTGTCACCTTCGACGTTAATGAGGTCGGAGTAGTAGAGAATGGGCTCCTTGTCGTTGTGCTGAGCTTGGATAGCGTCCACTCCAGCCCTGAGCTTGTTTGGCATCCACACATCGTCCTGGTCGGAGAACGCGTAGTAGTCGTAGCTATCGGCCCCATCCTCGTAGAGCATCTGCATGAAGTTGTCCCCGACGCCGAAGTTCTTGGCATTACGCGTCACGATGACGTTGGGATGGCTCTTGGCATAGGACTCGCACACTGTAAGCGTGCCATCGGGCGACTGGTCGTCGCAGATGCGAAGGGTGACGTCGACGCCCTCCTGTGCCAGGATCGACTCAATCTGCTCGCCAACCCAACGCTCGCCGCGATAGGTCGCCATCATTACGAGGACGCGTGGTCTTTCGCTCACGTTCCAGTCCTTACATCATCACGACGCGCAAGCGCGTCATTAGCTAACGGTAGAAAAATGCCGGAACCAAGTATAAGCTACCTGATTCCAGCACCTTCGTACGTCTGTTGTCGCAGCTCAATCCCCCATGTCCTCGCCAACGAAACATCACAGCGAGAGCATGAAACCGAGCCTACTGGCCCTGCTTGGCGTACTTCGCCTCGGTTGCCTCCTTGGCGGGACGCCACCAGTCCTCATGCACGCGGTACCACGCGATGGTCTGGTCGAGGCCCTCGGAGAAGTCCGTGTGGATGGGCTTCCAGCCGAGCTCGGTCTCCAGCTTGGTGGGGTCGATGGCGTAACGGCGGTCGTGGCCGGGACGGTCGCGGACCCAGTCGAACGCGTCGGCAGGCTGGCCCATGCGCTCAAGGATGGCCTGCAGCACGTGGATGTTGTCCTTCTCGCCATTTGCACCGATGAGGTAGGTCTCGCCGATACGGCCCCTGGTGAGGATGTCCCAGACGGCGCGCGAGTGGTCCTCGGTGTGGATCCAGTCGCGGACGTTCTTTCCGTCGCCGTAGAGCTTGGGACGGATGCCGCAGATGATGTTGGTGATCTGACGGGGGATGAACTTCTCCACGTGCTGGTAGGGGCCATAGTTGTTAGAGCAGTTGGAGATGGTTGCGCGAACGCCGTACGTACGGTGCCAGGCGCGGACGAGCAGGTCGCTCGAGGCTTTGGAGGAGCTATACGGGCTCGAGGGCTTGTAGGGGTCGTCTGGACGGAAGCGGCGGGGCTCGTCCAGCGCGAGGTCGCCGTAGACCTCGTCGGTCGAGATGTGATGGTAGCGGACGTCGTACTTGCGCGCCGCCTGCAGGAGCCGGTACGTGCCGACGACGTTGGTCTGGATGAACGGCTCCGGGTTGAGGATGCTGTTGTCGTTGTGGGACTCGGCCGCATAGTGGACGATCGCGTCGTGGCCGGGAACGAGCTCGTCGAGGAGCTTCTCGTCGCACACGTCGCCGACGACCAGGTCGACGCTGCCCTCGGGAAGGCCCTCGATGTTCTTGGGGTTGCCCGCATACGTGAGCTTGTCGAGCACCGTCACGTGGCACTCCGGGTGGTTGCGCGCCACCCAGCGCACGAAGTTGCTGCCGATGAAGCCGCAGCCACCGGTGACGATGATGTTGTGCGGCTCGAACGTTTCTTCAGCCATCAAGGGCTCCTTGTCAGTTGTCTTGGTTCCTACTTGGCCAGGGTCGCGACGTACTCCGCGAGCTGCTGCTCCCAGTCCCTGGGGGTGAAGCCGGTCGTAGCGATCTTGTCGAGCGCCAGGGTCGAGTAGCGCGGGCGCGGCGCGATGGGGCCGGCGGCGCTTGCGTAGTACTCCTGCGTGGAGACGGGTTTGACCGCATCCGTGTTGCCATTACGAAGCTCGAACACCTTGGCGGCAATCTGGTACCAGCTCTTGGTGGCACCAGAACCCGTGAGGTCGTACGTGCCGTACGGGGCGGGGTCGGCGGATGCCGAGCCGTCGCGGTAGCCCAGGAGGTGGAAGATGCCCTTGGCCATCTGGTCCGTGAACGTGAGGCGGCCGGACTGGTCGTCCACGACCGTCACGACGTTGAGCGAATCGTTGGGGTCCGCGACGCGGTCCGAGAGCTTGGCCATGGTCTTGACGAAGTTGTGGCCGTCGCCGATCACCCACGAGGAGCGGGCGATGTAGTGGCGCGGGCACGCCTCGACGGCGAGATCGCCCGCAGCCTTGGACTGGCCGTAGACGGAGAGCGGTGCGAGACCCTCGTCCTCCGTGTGCGGCTGCTGCGTCCCATCAAACACATAGTCCGAGCTGATGTGTACCATCGTGATGCCGTGCTCCGCGCACGTGCGTGCCATGAGCGCGGGACCCGTGGCGTTGGCCGCCCAGCAGACCTTGCGACCCTCGGGGGTCTCGGCCTTGTCCACGGCCGTGTAGGCACCGCAGTTGATGACCGTACCGTAGAGGTCCCAGTCGTACTTGGCGTAGTCCTTGGGGTTGGAGAGGTCAAACGTGTCGATGTCGCAGAAGTCGAAGGTGTCGATCACGCCCGTCTGCTCCGCGAGCGCCCGCACGGCACGGCCGAGCTGACCGTTACAGCCGGTCACGAGCGTGCGTGGCGCCTTCATCGGGACGACGTCCTTGAGCATGGGGTGGTGCTTATCGGCCTCCGAGAGCTCAGCCTGGGACAGCGGGATGGGCCACTGGATATCGAGCGTGGGATCCGCGAGGTTGACGAAGGTGTAGGTCTTCTTGAGCTCCGCGGACCAGTGCCTGTTGACGAGGTACGTGTAAGCCGTGCCGTCCTCCAGCGCCTGGAAGGAGTTGCCAACGCCGCGAGGGACGAAGATGGCCCTGGAGGGGTCGAGCGTGGTCGTGAAGACCTTGCCAAAGGTCTTGCTCCCCTCGCGCAGATCGACCCATGCACCGAAGACGGAGCCCGTGGCCACGGAGATGAACTTGTCCCACGGCTCCGCGTGGATGCCACGCGTGACGCCGCGCTTAGCGTTGAAGCTCACGTTGTTCTGGACGTAGCGGATGTCCGGGATGCCCAGGGCGCACATCTTGGCGCGCTGAAAGTTCTCCTTGAACCAGCCGCGGTTGTCCCCATGGACCGAAAGCTCGACGACCTTGAGCCCCGCGATGCCAGTCTCGGTAACGGACAGGTCCTTCTCGAATTCCATTTGCTCTGTAGCCTCCGTCTAGTCGTCGTACCTGCGGCCGGGGACGATCTTGCCCTCCGCCACGACGCGCAGGTGCTTGCCGTAGTCACTCTTGCCGTAGCGGTCCGCGCAGTCGAGCAGGCGGGCTCGAGAGATCCAACCGTTCTCGAAGGCAATCTCCTCTGGAACGGACACGGGAAGGTCCTGCGCCTTCTCCACCGTGCGCACGAACTGCGATGCCTCGTAGAGCGACTCCATCGTGCCAGTATCGAGCCACGCGTAGCCACGTCCGAGCGTGATGACGTCAAGGGAGCCGTCCTCGAGGTACATGCGATTGAGATCCGTGATCTCGTACTCGCCGCGGGCGGAGGGGCGGACCTTTGCCGCGAGCTCCGTGACGCGGGCGTCATAGAAGTACAGGCCCGTCACCGCGTAGTTGCTCTTGGGATGGGCAGGCTTCTCCTCGATGGAGACGGCGTTGTAGTCCTTGTCGAACTCCACGACGCCAAAGCGCTCGGGGTCGTCCACACGGTAGCCGAAGACCGTGGCGCGGCCCTTCTCCGCAGACGCGACGGCGCGACGCAGGTGACGCGAGAAGCCGTTGCCGTAGAAGATGTTGTCGCCGAGCACGAGGGCGCAGGCCTCCCCCGCCACGAAGTCCGCGCCGATCACGAACGCCTGGGCGAGGCCGTTGGGCTCGGGCTGCTCCGCGTAGGAGAGCGACAGGCCGAAGTCAGACCCGTCGCCGAGCAGGCGCTCGAAGTTGGGCAGGTCCTTGGGCGTGCTGATGATGAGGACGTCCCTGATGCCCGCGAGCATAAGCGTCGACAGCGGATAGTAGATCATCGGCTTGTCGTACACGGGAAGGAGCTGCTTGCTCGTGACCGTAGTCAGCGGGTACAGGCGCGTGCCGCTGCCTCCCGCGAGGATGATTCCCTTCAATTGACGCCTCCACACATTGTCAGGTCGCACAATCCACCCATTGATGATAGCAATCATAAACTACCGTCGTTGGCGCAGGCAGTTCACGGGCCGTTCGCCACGGAACCAGTTGATTGGCAATCAGCGGATGTAGCTTTTTCAGCTGGCGCCCTTCTAGCCTGTTAAGTGAAGTGGTCGCAGAAAGGCAATCCATTTGCTCGCCAACAAAAGGCTCTTCGGCTGGAATAGACGATATGCAGCGAGGCAGTTGGCAACTCACTCGTGAAACAGGAGGTCTCGGAGCGGCAATTTGGGTTTGACGTCGGCAGTCGGCGTGCCGCATCCGCATGAGATCACACCTATGACCACCTAAGTCAGCGAGCGCGTTCAACGCGTACTCGTGCTATCCAGCTTCAGACTGCGAAGGAGGCTCAAGGACGCTGGCATCGAGTGTATGATTGGCTCCGCCTCGAAGGTGCCCGGAGTCACTGGCAACATGATCAAGGCCGAAAGCCGCGACGTAATCTTCCTGTCACGCACTCGATATCGACGCCGTCGCCTAGACCGTCGCGCCCACTGAGGCGGCTCACGACCTGGAGCGACCTTGCCTGTTGACAGACAGCACTACGCGTCAGTCGAGCTCGACGTCGACTATGTAGCGCGGGCGCCCCTTGGTCTCGAGGTAGGCCTTGCCCACGTACTCGCCCGTCACGCCCAGGGACGTGATGATGAGGCCGCCGACGAGCCATATCGACACCATGACGCTGCCCCAGCCGGCCACGGCGTGCCCGGTGGCCCAGCTCACGATGGTGTAGACCAGCATGACGACGGCGATGAGGATCGCGACGATGCCGATGGCGGTCATCACGTGCATGGGCTCGATGGAGAAGGACGTGACCCCGTCCACGGCGAGCGCGAGCATCTTCGAGAGCGGGTACTTGGACTCCCCCGCCATGCGCTCCTTGCGGCTGTAGAAGACCTGGTCGGTCCTGAACCCCAGGGCGGGCACGATCCCGCGGAGGAAGAGGTTGGCCTCGCGGTACTGGGACAGCGCCTCGAGCGCACGTCTGCCCATGAGGCGGAAGTCCGCGCTGTTGTACACGACCTCCGTGCCGAGCCTCCGCATGAGCCTGTAGTAGGCCTGCGCCGTGTCGCGCTTGAAGCCCGTGTCGGTGTCGCGGTTGTTCCGCACGCCGTAGACGACCTCGGCCCCGGCGGCGTACTTCTCGACCATCTCGCCGATGACGCCCACGTCGTCCTGCAGGTCGGCGTCGATGGAAATCGATATGTCGCAGCCGCGGTCCAGGGCGTCCATGAGGCCCGCGTAGACCGCCCTCTGGTGCCCCTCGTTGTGGGCGAGCTTGATGCCCGTGAAGACGCGGTCCGACCCGTGGAGGCCCGCTATGATCCTCCACGTCGAGTCCCTGGAGCCGTCGTCCACGAAGACGATGCGGCTGTCCGGCGAGACCTCGCCCCTCTCGACCAGGGCCCTCAATGTGTCCGCGAGGATGGCGCTCGACTGCGGGAGCACCTCCTCCTCGTTGTAGCAGGGGACCACGATGCAGAGCATCGGGACGTGGTCGCGTGGTTGGGGTGGGATTGCGTTGAGGTGCCTGCTGGTGTCCATGATCCTCCAGGCCGTCATCATCTGCGGGCGGCGTCCGTGCGCCGCGCGCTCTGGTTGCTGAATCTTTCCTTGCGTCACGTCGGTATGATACAGCTTGCGGCCGCCGTCCCCTCCGCGAACCCGCAACGCCACGAGTTCGCACACAGGACGACGGCCGCACCGCTCTGGCCAACCACTGTTTAACGACAGCTGAAATCATGCCACCGTTCGACCCCGATGCCCGCTACCATGATTATGTGCCGCAAACGAAACTGCGTCACTTCTCTCTCCTAAAGTACGCGCTATGCAGCGCACCATCCAAGTCCAGAAAGGCACACATTTGATCATCCCGCACGAGCGCCTCACTACCTCGCAAGACGAGGTGGACGTCGCGAGTACCAGTACGCCCATCTCGTTACATGCAAATCAAAAAGAACACGCAACCGGCAACGACCCCAAGCCCTCCTCCGTGTCCGAACGTACCCAGCGCACGGCAGCCATCGTTGTATTGGTGATAGCACTCATCGCCGTAGCCACACTATTGGTTGCGCTGCGTCTGGAAGACACCCACGTGAAGGTCCTCGCACAAAGTGGCTATTCTGCTGGCTCCGCCGC
>QOUO01000064.1 GCA_003862195.1 Coriobacteriaceae bacterium
TTGCGGGCGAGCTCGCGCTTGAGCTTGTACGGGTCGGCCGTGCCGTCCGCAAAGGCGGCGTCGATCTTGTCGACCTCGTCCACGGGCAGCGTGGAGCACAGGCGGAAGTAGCGCGGCACCATCTCGTCCGCGATGGACATGAGCTTGCCATACATGTCCGCCGGCTCGTCCGTGAGGCCCACGTAGTTGTGGTAGCTCTTGGACATCTTCTTGTGGCCGTCCAGGCCCTCCAGCAGCGGCATGGTCAGCGCCACCTGGGGCTCCATCCCCATGTCGCGCATGAGGTCGCGACCCGCGAGCAGGTTGAAGATCTGGTCGTTTCCGCCCATCTCGAGGTCGGCCTTGACCATCACGGAGTCGTAGGCCTGCAGCACGGGATAGATGAACTCGTGCAGAGCGATGGACTGGCCGTTGGTGTAGCGGTTGTGGAAGTCCTCGCGCTCCAGGATGCGGGCCACGTTGAACTTGCTCATGAGCCCAAGCATCTTGTCGAGCGTCATCGGCTTGATCCAGTCGCCGTTGTGCACGACCTTGGTGCGCTTGGGGTCCAGGATCTTCATGGCCTGGGCAACGTAGGTCTGCGCGTTGGCCTCGACCTGCTCCTCCGTGAGGGGCGGACGGGTGCTGTCACGGCCGGACGGGTCGCCGATAAGCGCCGTGCCGTTGCCGATGATGAGCGTCACGTTGTGGCCCAGGTCCTGGAACTGGCGCATCTTGCGCAGCGGAACCGCGTGGCCCAGGTGCAGGTCGGGGCTCGTAGGGTCCACGCCCAGCTTGATGTTGAGGGGCGTGCCCTTCTCGAGCTTCTTCTTGAGCTCGTCCAGGGGCACCACCTGCATGGTGCCGGAAAGAATGACCTTGAGCTGTTCGTCAACGGGTAGCAACTTGAATCCTCCTTGGACCTCGCGGCCGGTCGCCAGCGCCCTCGACGGGCGGGTGAGAAGAACCGCGCGCCGGTGCTTGGACAGATGCGTTAAGGATAGCGCACCTTGGCCCCGACGTTTGGCGGGATGGCGCGCAAACGCTGCGCACTAATATATGTCCTCGGCGGCGCGTACCATGCGTGGCAACCCGCACGGCGCCAGGCCCGCGCGGGCCGCAGCTTGGTAGTTTGTACTTCTCGCCTAGATTCCAGCCTTAAAGCAACGTCTGGTCGACTCACTTATAATTGGTCCGTCTGGACCGATTTCCCTCGGGAGGGTTATATGAGCATTCGCACACGCAGGGCGCACAGGCATGCGAGCACCCATGCGGTGGGCTTTGGCATCGCGGGCTTCTTTGGCTTCGTCGCGCTCTTGACGCTGGCGCTCTTCGCGTCGCTCGGCACGGTGGTGAGCAACTGGCTCAAGGACCTGCCCGACTACACCTCGGCCGACGCGTACCTCGTGGCGGAGCCCACGACGGTCTATGCGTCCGACGGCACGACCATCGCGGAGTACTACCTGCAGAACCGCCGCAGCGTCAAGAACAGCCAGATATCCGACTACGCGCTCAAGGCCATCGTGGACACGGAGGACGTCCGCTTCTACCAGCACCACGGCGTGGACCCGCAGGGCATCCTGCGCGCCATCGCGGTACAGCTGGGCGGCGGCTCCGAGGGCGCCTCCACCATCACGCAGCAGCTGGTCAGGAACACCGTCCTGTCCAAAGAGCAGTTCGACATGACGATCAAGCGCAAGGTGCGCGAGGCGTACATCGCCATCCAGATGGAGAAGATGTACACCAAGAAGCAGATCCTCAACATGTACCTCAACACGATCTACTTTGGCCACAGCGCCTACGGCATCGAGGCCGCGTCCATCACGTACTTCAACAAGCACGCCAAGGACCTCACGCTGGCCGAGGCCGCGACCATCTGCGGCCTGCCGCAGTCGCCCTCCGTGTACGACCCCATCAAGAACCCCACGGCCGCCAAGAAGCGCCGCAACATCGTGCTCGACCGCATGTACGCGGCCGGCGACATCACCAAGAAGCAGTGCGAGGCCGCCAAGAAGGAGGAGCTCGTCACCAACCCCGGCACGCTGAGCGACAACACGGGCAAGTACCCGTACTTCACGGACTACGTCAAGACCCTGCTTGAGAAGGACTTTGACTCCGACACGATCCTCCAGGGTGGCCTCAAGGTCTACACCACGATCGACCCCTCCGTGCAGGCCGCGGCCGAGGACTCCGTCAAGAAGAACCTCGACAGCTTCAACAACGACAAGCTGCAGGCGGCCCTGGTCGCCATCGACCCCAGCACCGGCTACATCAAGGCCATGGTGGGCGGCCGCGACTACAACACGAACAAGTTCAACCTGGCCACGCAGGCCGAGCGCCAGCCGGGCTCCAGCTTCAAGACCTACACGCTGTGCACGGCGCTTAACGAGGGCATGAACCCGCAGATCTACATCAACTGCAACTCGCCTCTGCAGGCCTCGCCCACGTGGTCCGTCTCTAACTTTGGGCACACCGACTACGGGACCATCACGCTCGCCAAGGCGTTTGCGGTGTCTTCCAACACGGGCTTTGTCCAGGTGATCCAGGCGGTGGGCGCGAGCAAGGTCGCCGCCATGGCCAAGAGCATGGGCGTCGACGTGGACATCCCCGCGTACGACTCCATCACGCTCGGCACGGTGGGCATCCCCGTGATCCAGATGGCAGAGGGCTACTCGACCGTCGCCTCCGGCGGCAAGCACCGCGACTCCGTGGCGATCACCAAGATCGAGGACCGCAACGGCAACGTAGTCTACAAGCACAAGGACAGCGCCAAGCAGGTCTTCTCCACCGCCGTGGCCGACGCCGCGATCGACGTGATGAAGGGCGTCGTCTCCACGGGCGGCACCGCGAGCGTCGTGTCGAGCACCCTCAAGGTCGACCAGCCGGTCGCCGGCAAGACCGGCACGACCGAGGACGCCCGCGACCTCTGGTTCTGCGGCATCACCCCGCAGCTCTCCGTCGCGGTCTGGTGCGGCTACACCGAGGAGTCGACGGTCTACGTCAACGGCGCCACCGCCCACCCGGCCACCACGTCCGTCCCCATTTTTGTGGACTTCATCAACTCCGCCCTGGCCGGCCAGGCCCGCAAGGAGTTCCCGACGAGCAACGAGACCGTGACATACAAGTCCAACAGCTCGTGGAAGTTCAAGGCGACCGCAAGCTATTCCAACCGCTCGTACACGAGCTACAAGAACACGGGCACCTCGTCCAACGGCTACACCAACACCACGACCACGACGACCACCACGAACTCGACCAACAACTACAGCGGCACGGGCGACACGACGACCGAGACCGGCACGGGCACCACGACCACCGGCGGAACCGGTGGGACCGGCGGCACGGGCGGAACCGGCACCGGCACGGAGACCACCACCGACACGACGGGAACCGGCGAGTAGCGCAGGCTTCGACACCCCACACGCCACCACGCGAGATAAGAGACGCGGGCGAGAAGAACGATCTTCTCGCCCGCGTCTTTTGTTGGCATGCCTTGCTATGTCTGCCGGTGCGACGCCCCTTGTGTGGTGGCGCTCCCCCGCCGCGACGGTTGGCGCCGCGTTGGCGCTACTTCTTGGCGTCGCGCAGCTTGTTTACCAGGTTGACGAGGTCCTGCGCAGCCTCGCCGCAGCCGGAGACCACGAGCACCGTGTCGTTGCCGGCGACGGAACCCTTGACCTCGGGCAGGGACGCCGCGTCGACGGCGGCCGCCACGCCCGGCGCCGTGCCCGGCTGGGACTTGATGATCACGAGGTTGTCCGCGCGGTCGACGCTCAGGACGAACTCGGACACCATACGCTGGAGGTGCAGGTCCTCCGCCAGGACGTAGATGCCCTCCGACAGCTTGCGCAGGCCCATGTCCGCGATGTCGCGCGAGACGGTGGCCTGCGTGCAGTTGAAGCCGATGGCCTGGAGCTCGTCAACAAGGGCGCGCTGGGTGCGGATCGACTTGCCGCGGACGATGTCCCTGATGGCGTCCTGCCTGTTGTTACGTCTCTTTACCATACGCCTTGCCTCCACGTGTACGTAGGCATGCAGCCCGCCCACGCGGCGGGCTCGTTTTCGATATCGTGTATCAAGTTAAATTAATATTAGATAAAAGTCAACATAGATGAATAATCGGCACGTGAGTGGCAGGAATATTTTTCAAACGGCGTCTCACGTCGGTTTTTACTAATCGCCCCGATTGCCGCCCCGCACGCATTTTGCCCGCCGAGGTCGCTATGCACGGCCGCTCCCCATTTTTGGGTATCCTCCGCTAGACATGTGCAATAAGATGGGTCACAAGTGGCACATATGTCGCATTCATCGCACCTTAATGCATCAAGAAGGACAAGACATGCCGTATAGCAACAGCAACCGCCGCGGCTCGTCTGGACGCGGGTATGCACCGCAGGACGCCCGCACGTCGCGGGAGTACCAGTCAAGCCGGGCGCACCTGAGCGAGCCGCGCCGCCGCGAGAGCCGCTCGCCCTACCGCAGCAACCGCAACTACCGCACCATCAGCGGGCACGACGCAGGCCTCAACGTCCGCAACGGCATGAGCCGCAGGCGCAGGCAGAGCGGCATCCTCGGGCGCTTTGGCATCAGCAACCGCGAGCTCGCATTCCTGGTAGGCGGGGTCGTCATCCTGATCCTGCTGATCTTTGGCATCAGCAGCTGCGTGCGGGGCTGCTCCTCCAAGTCTGCGTCCAGCAGCAGCCAGACCACCACGAGCAAGAAGGCCGTCAACTCCGTCGACAAGCGCGTGGCAGCCGGCACGTCCGAGGCGCTCACCAAGAAGCTCAAGACCTCGCTCGACCAGGCCGACGGGCTCGACTGGATTGCCGCGCACGCCAACAAGTACTCCGACTCGCGGCTGGTCGAGCTGGCCATGCGCGAGCCGACGGCAATCTCCTTCGTGAAGGGGGCGCTGTCCGCAAAGTCAACCGCCAAGTCCTACACGGACGGGACGGAGAAGGGCTCCTATCCCCTGCTGTACGACTGGGACACGCGCTGGGGATACGTGAGCTACGCCGGCAGCATCATGGGCGTGACGGGCTCCGGCCCCACGACGCTCTCCATGGCGTACATGGGCCTCACCGGCAAGAACGACCAGACGCCGAGCGTGCTCGCCAAGCTCGCGACCAGCGGCAAGTACACGGACAAAACGACGGGCACCACCGCCAAGTTCTTTACCGAGGTCGGCGCCAAGATCGGTCTCACCGTCAACCAGTACACGGCCTCCGCGAGCAACATCCAACTCGTGCTGGGCAACGGCGGCGTCGTGGCCGTGCAGCTCAAGGCCGGCTTCACCACGCCGTACGCGCACTGGGCCCTGGTGATGAGCGCCAACAGCGACGGCTCCGTCAGCATGTACGACCCGGACAGCACCTCCGCGAGCACGCACACCTGGGCGGCCGGCACCATCGCGGCCAACGCGTCCGACATGTACGCGCTCACGTCCACCAGCTCGTAGCGGGGAGAAGAACGCCCGCCGCGGCAGACGCGGCAACATGGCAGCAACAGCCCAGCCCCCGGGTGCCCGTGCGGTGCCTGGGGGTTTTGCCATGCCGCGCGCCCATGCCGGGCCACGACCACGGCGCCGCGCCCTTCTCGCCCGCCGCACCGGCGCCGGCACGCAAAGGGGCCCGGCCCCCGCAAGGGACCGGACCCCACATGCTCGAACTTCTCGCCCTACGCGGGCGGGCCTTGCACCAGGCTTTCGCCAGGCGGGCTCCCGCTACTTCAGGATGCCCTCCGCGGCCTCCTGCAGCTTGTCGCGAACGGCCTCGGCCTCGGCGCGCGTGGCACCCTTGGCGAACAGGTACGCCTTGACCTTGGGCTCGGTGCCGGACGGACGGAAGATGACCTTGTTGTCGTCCTCCAGGCGGTACTCGATCACGTTGGCGGCGGGCAGGTTCTGCGGCGCCTCCTTCTGCAGGCCGGACACGCGCGGCATCTCGGGCGCGGTCGCGAAATCGGTCATGCCGGTGACCTTGTAGCCCGCGATCTCCTTCAGCGGGTCGTTGCGCAGGCCGTCCATGATCTGCGCCATGCGCTTGGCGCCGGACTCGCCGGGGAACATGGAGTTGACGGTGCCATTGAGATAGTAGCCGTACTTCTTGTACAGCTCCTCCATGGCCTCATAGAGGTCCATGCCCTTCTCGGCGTAGTAGGCCGCCATCTCGACGCACATCTCGGTCGCGACGATGGCGTCCTTGTCGCGGGCGTGCGTGCCCACCAGGTAGCCATAGGACTCCTCGAAGCCCATGAGGAAGCGGTCCTCCTCGCCCTCGGCCTTGAGCTGGTCGATCTGGTCGCCAATGTACTTGAAGCCCGTGAGCACGCGGCGCATCTCGAAGCCGTAGTCACGCGCGAGCGCGTCCGGCATGACGGAGGAAACGATGGTCGAGACGGCCACCTTGCGCTTGGGGTCCTCGCCGCGGTCGATTGCCATCTTGATGAGCCAGTCCATCAGCAGGACGCCCATCTCGTTTCCGGAGAGAAGGACGTACTCCCCGTTGTGCGGGATGGCCGTACCCATGCGGTCCGCGTCCGGGTCGGTCGCGACGACCAGGTTGGGCTTCACCTTGTCGGCAAGCTTGAGCGCGAGCTCGAGCGCGGAGCGGAACTCCGGGTTGGGGTACGTGCAGGTGGGGAAGTTGCCGTCCGGGTCCTTCTGCTCGGGCACGACCTCCACGTCGTTCACGCCGATGGACTTGAGCATGCGCGTGACGCACTCCATGCCGGTGCCGTTGAGCGGCGTGTAGACGACCTTGTAGCCCTCGGGCGCCTTGAAGCCCGGGACGGAGACCTTCTGCACCGCCTCGAGGTAGCTGTCCAGGACCTCCTCCGGCGTCCACTCGATCAGGCCCTTCTTGAGGCCCTCCTCGAAGTCCATCATCTTGGCGCCGCCAAAGACCGGCGTCTTCTCGATGGAGGCCGAGATCTCGTCAGCGGCCTCGTTGGCGATCTGGCCGCCGTTGTCGTTGTAGACCTTGTAACCGTTGTACTGCGCGGGGTTGTGCGAGGCGGTCAGCACGATGCCGGCGGAGGTGTGCAGGTAGCGCACCGCAAACGACAGCGTGGGGACGGGCTCGATGCGCGGGTACACGTACACGTGGATGCCGTTGGCGGCGAGCACGCCGGCCGCGACCTTCTGGAAGTCCTCGCCCTTGAGGCGCGAGTCACGCGCGAGCGCGAGGCTTGGCTTGTCGTAGTGCGCGTTGAGGTAGTCCGCGACGCCCTGCGTGGCCTGCGCCACGACGTAGACGTTCATGCGGTTGGTGCCCACGCCCAGGGTGCCGCGCAGTCCCGCGGTGCCAAACGAGAGGTCGCGATAGAAGGCGTCGTTCAGCTTCTCCTCGTCCCCCGACGCGATGAGCTCCTCGAGCTCGGCCTTGAGGTCGGGCTCGGTGACGTTCTCCTTCCAAAGCTGGACCTTGGACTCAGTTTCCTTATCCATGCAAGATCTCCTCGCTCTTCTCGTAAGGCGGAAAAACCGTCTGCCCACACGTACCTACTCAAGATGATAGCCAAAGTCGCGCCCGCGTTTTCAGCCGAGCGCCAAACGCGGCCGATATGGCGGAAGGCGGCACCCGCCGCGGTATGGGAAGTTGCTGATGGCGCACATTGTTCCGTTGGTGCCAAAACGCGGCGCCTACCATGTGGCATACCATGTGAGAAGAACAGACGACCACGGGCGAAAGGTGTCCCGAATGAGCGATTTGACCACCACGGGCGGGGCCTCCTCGCAGGCCGAGACGGCAGAGCAGGCCGATCGGGCTGGACGGGCCGAGCGGGCGGAACAGGGCCTCGAGTTCTTTGCGACGTGCCCCAAGGGCTTCGAGCACCTGCTGGCGGACGAGCTTTCCGCCCAGGGCGTGCCACGCGTGCGCGCGCTGCGCGGCCAGGTTGGGTTTGGCGGCGGGCTCGAGGACGCGTACCGCGCCTGCCTGTGGTCGCGCATGGCGTCGCGCGTGACGCTCGTGCTCGCGCGCGTGGACGCCACGTCCTCCGACGCCCTGTACGAGGGCATGTCGCACATTCCCTGGCAGGACCACGTGCCCGCCGGGGCGACCATCGCCGTCGAGGCGCACGGCACCAACGCGGCGCTGCGCAACACGCAGTTCACGGCCGTGCGCGCCAAGGACGCCATCGTGGACGTCATCCTCGCGCGCCGGGGCACGCGCCCCATGGTCGACGTGCGGCACGCCGACGTCTCCGTAGCGGTGAGGGTGAGCCGCGAGCGCGCGACCGTGGGCATCGACCTTTCAGGCGCGCCGCTCTTCCGCCGCGGCTACGAGGCCGCGCGGTCTGGCCGGGCGCCCATCGCGCCGCTCAGGCCCGACTACGCCGCGGCGCTGCTGGCGGCAGGCGGCTGGTACCGCAGCGTGCGGCACGGCAGCCCCGTGCTCGCGAGCGTGTACGACGGCGCCGGCAGCCTCCTGGTGGAGGCCGCGGCGCAGGCGCTGGACCGTGCGCCGGGACTCCTGCGCACGCACTGGGGCTTCGAGGGCTGGGGCGGCCACGACCATGTCCTGTGGGAGAAGGTCCTGGGAGAGGCCCACGAGCGTGCCGAGGCGGCTGCGGGCGCGAGGGTGGTCCTTCTCGCCCATGACACGCGTCCGGGGGCCGAGACCGCCGCGCGCCATGCGCTGCGCGCCGCCGGCATGGACGTGGAGCCGACGTTTGTGGACGCCGGCGAGATGGCGACCAGGCTGGGGCGGGCCTGCGCCTCGGGCGAGCCGCTCGTGGCGATGGACCTTTCGTGGCTGGACGAGGGCGCGGTCGCGGCAGAGGCCGCGGCAATGTCCGAGTGCGTCGCGGCTGCCGCAGGGGTCGCGGGCAAGGCGGCCACGGTTGTGGCGCTCGCGAAGGACGCCGCGCTCGACAGCGCGCTGGGACGCGAGGCCGACGGCACCATTGACGTGCTGGTCGGGCAGGACGACGCGGCCATCCGCACGTTCGACGCGGCGGGGCTTCCGCGCGAGCACGCGTCCGTGGGCGTGACCGAGCCTGGCGGCCGGCAGGTCAGCGTGCCCGTGCTGGTGGACGCGAGCGACCAGTTTGTGCGACGCCTGCAGAAGGTGTGGCGCCTGCGTCGCAAGTGGGCCGAGCGCGAGGATGTGAGCTGCTACCGGATCTACGACGCGGACCTGCCCGACTACTCCGTGAGCATCGACCTCTTCCAGGGCTCGGAGCTCATGCCCGCGCGCGGCGGGCGCGGCCGCTGGCTGCAGGTGTACGAGTACGCTGCGCCCAGGTCCGTGGACGCGACGCTCGCGCGCAGGCGGCTGCTCGACGTGCTGGCCATCGCGCCGCACGTGATCGGCGTGGCCCCCGAGAACGTGTTCGTGCGGGTGCGCACGCACGGCAAGGGCGGCTCGCAGTACGCGGCGGAGTCCAGGGACCAGCGCGGGCAGGCGGGCGGCCAGGGCCGCGGGCGTCGTGACGGCGGAAGGCCAGGTAGGAGGCCCGGGGACGGACGCGTTCTTCTCCCTCGCGGCGCGCACCTCGTGGACGAGGGCGGACTCACCTTCGAGGTGAACTTTGACACGCGGCTGGACTGCGGGATCTTCCTCGACCACCGCGAGACGCGCTCGCTCGTGCGCGAGATGATGAAGAAGACCGTGGGGTCGAAGCGGTTCCTGAACCTGTTTGCGTACACGGGCACCGCGACGTGCTACGCGGCGGACGGCGGCGCAAAGCACACGACCACCGTGGACATGAGCCGACCCTCGCTCGAGTGGGCGCGGCGCAACATGGAGCGCAACGGCTTTGTGAGCAAGATGCGGCCGCCCGAGCACGAGTACGTGCAGGCGGACGTGCTGGCGTGGGTGCAAGAGCAACGCCACAGCAAGAACCGCTGGGACCTCATCTTCTGCGACGTGCCCACGTTCTCCAACTCCTCGCGCATGCGCGGCTCGTGGGACGTGCAGCGCGACCACGCCGAGCTGGTCATCGGCATATCGCGCCTGCTCACGCGCAACGGATCTGCGATCTTCAGCTGCAACCTGCGCGGCTTCAAGCCCGACGTCGAGAAGCTGCAGCGCGCCGGCGTGAGCTTGGAGGACATCACGGCCGAGACCATCCCGGAGGACTTCCAGCGCAACGCCAAAATCCACCACTGCTACATCGTGCGGCGCACGGCGTAAGGGGCGAAGCGGCGTGGGGTGCGAGGCTGTCTTTGGGATGGCTTTGCCCCCGCGCGGCAGACTGGCGCAAGGCATCTGTCATATCAAATATCTTTCTTGAACGCGCGGCTTCCCCTGGTGGGAGGCCGCGCGTATCTTCTTGACATGGCAATCTACCTCAGTCATACCACGGCACTCTCGATCTGGCTGCGCGAAGGCGGCTGGCTCGTCCGCGACGGCGTCGCGACGCGCGGCGGTTCGCTGGCGGACTCGAGCGCATCCGCGCGCGAGGTCGAGGCATCTGAAATTCTGCAGCGCGGAGCCATTGAGGCGCCGGTGCACGTAATCGTAGATACATTAGTCAAAAGGCATGTCTCAAGACTGCTGGTTCCACATCTCTGGAGTGGAAAGGTACCTCTGTGGTGCTTCTACAAGCTATCGGATGGGGTGTTTGTTAGCTCTCCCGAGTTCACTGTCGTGCAAGAGGCTTCCATCCTCGATAGAATCGAACTCGCTTGGGCCATCTCAAGTCTTTGCAGCGGGTTCCGGAAGCACTCCAGGGAGACTACTCTGTGGAACACGGGATTTGAAGTAACCACTCCAATCACAAGTTTGAAAAACGTCGAACGCTTCCTGAAGTTCATTCCCGCCGAACACGGAACGTCGGCAACCGCAGCTGCCTTACGATTTGCAGTTGAAGGTGCGGCGTCGCCTCCCGAGCTAGCGCTCGCCATGATTTCTTGCATGCCAAAGCGACTTGGAGGTTACGCACTGCCAAAACCGAAGCTTAACCAGTCAATCTACCTGGATGAGACCGCATCGAGGCTGTGTGGGAAGAGCACGATCTATTGCGACATGCTCTATCCAAATAAGGTTGTCGTCGAATATGACAGCGACGAGTTTCACGCTGGTAGCCAGGCCCTACATGATGACCGAGCCCGGTACAACGCATTGGTATCAATGGGCTACCACCCGATAGCGATTACAAAGAATCAGCTTCAGAACATTACCTCGCTCGATAACGCTTTCCGCTCTATCGCAATCGCAATGGGAAAGCGTCAATGGAACCTCGATGCTTATAGGGCCGGACAGCGAGAAGATCTCTTGTGTCGTTTACTCGACCGCGATGGAACTCTTTTGGAAGAAGCAATGGGGCGATAACCC
>QOUO01000065.1 GCA_003862195.1 Coriobacteriaceae bacterium
CCAGGTGGACGTGTACGAGACGCCCATGAACTGCGCAACCTACCTCGTACCTGCCGCGATCGAGGAGGCGGCGCGATGACGAACGCAACGCAAGACAAGCGCACGGTGGGCGAGAAGAACGAGCCAACGCCCTCGTGGCCGCTTGCGGTGCTCGAGCTCGTGCTCGGGCTTGCCTGCCCGGCCCTGGGCTGGGCGTACCTGCGTGTGGTGGGCAGCGCCGGCGGCTCGTTCTTCTCCACCGAGGGTCCCGTGTACGAGCTGCTGCTGGTGGCGTGGCTCGCGTGCGCCGCGGTCGGCTCCATCCTGGGGATCGTCAAGCGCAACCAGATGCGCGGCAACGTGGTGTGGCGCATCGGACGCGTCGTGTGCGTGGCGTTCCTCGCGCTGTTCGTGGCGATGCTCGCGGTGATTGCCGTGTTCATGGTGGCCTTCACCAAGACTAAGTAGCGGCATTGTTATGATTAAGCGTGGGGGAATTATTATTAAACCCACACTTCATGGTTTTGAGCCTATACGAGTGTGCCCGTGAGGAAATTTTCCTAACGGGCACACCAATCTCTCCTTGAATTATTAATTTTCATTATTGATTTTATATCGAGTGCTTCGTCCATTTCCCTCTTTGAAAAGCCTATTTTCATCTACGAGATCCGAGAGATACCTGTAAGCCTGTTTGTGATGGATGTGGAGCAGGGCCGCAACTTCACGGGTAGCAACCGAACCTCCTTGCTGATGAGCTAGTTTCATGATGAGCTCGGGATATCTTACTTTGTCAATATCAGATTGTCTGACGAAGTCGGCATTCCTGCCGCTATTTGAGTAGACTCTTGCGCTAAGCATGAATGATCGAGATGGTCCGTTTCCGATTGCGTCTACAAGTCCCCTTTCAACGAGTGCTTCTAGCGTTGCTCTAATGGTTGTTTCGGTTGCATGTAGCTGCTTCGAAAGATCTTGTACAGTGAGCCTTCGTTGATGTTTTAGTGTGTCAAGGACTAAGAGAGATCTAATAGAAAACGGTTTCCCAACCTTCTCTTGTTCGTCTCTGAGCATCTTCATGAACAATTCGTCGGGTGCGCTTCGTGCTATGAATACTCTGACCATTGCCGACGTGCTGCCTGTGTAATCGGGCAGTGGCCTTCCGTAAATCAATGACCCCTCGTATATACGATCAACACCGCGCCCAGTTTTTTCTGCGAGTCCAATCCTCTTAAGAGCATTCATCAGGCATTCATTTCTACCATGTGGTTCTACTGTTAGCAGATTTTCTATTGTGACGCCTTCGATAAAACCACCTGGATTAGCTATAGAGAGGCCCTCATCATCGACGAGTACTCGCACGCGACCTAAGGCTGCATAGTCCCTATGTCCAAAGGCATTGACCAGTGCCTCTCTATATGCTCTGTTATCAAACTCGGGCACAGGGACTCTGAACAGACCATCTTCGAACTCCCTTTCGGGATTCCAAGGCGTCAGCATCTCTCTCATCTTTTCAATGGTATAGAGAAGTGGCTGCCGGAAGTCCTTGTTTACTCGTACCTCAGTGCCTTGAAGGACCTGGAAAGTTGCGCCAGCGGTTGGAAGGGTACGCTCAATCACTTCCGTCTTTCCGGCAAGTAGAATTCCCGTAACCGTGGGCGATGCTTTTCCATCGACGACTGTTGTCATTCGCAGAGCGCTTAGCAGCTCTGAATCCGAAAGCTCTATCAGAGCCCGATCGCCGCCCTGTCCTTTTGAAAGTATCTCTCTTAGTCTCGATAGTTCATTTGGATCGAAATCTTCCGAGGTTGTGTCTGGTACTGGAAATGCGGAATAGTCAAGTTGCCCCAACGTCGTAAGTCTGGTGATAATTTCAAAGGGGTATAGCGGGACACTTTCTGGACTACCATCGGCTTTGAGTCTCCGTCTCATTATTCTGCCGTCTGTGGATGATACAATTGCGAGAGACTTTGGAACTTCGATTGAAACTACGACGGCGCCGTCATCATCTGCAGTTCCGTCGCGTGCGAGTAAAAGCGTGGAGACACGTGCCGGTACGGGTGGTACAGTTTTATTCGCAATCATTGCCGCAAGCTGCGTAGCATCCTTATGTGCCTGATGGACACCTGTGGGAGTTCCATCGTCTTCGACACCGAGATAGATTGTTCCTCCGTCAGAATTGCTGAGCGCAACTACAGTGTCTATCAGCTCGCCGTCAGGCAATCTCTTCCGATCGCTCTTGAACTCACAATTGAGTGCTTCGCTATATGGAATTTCTCGCATCGCAGGCATGTGCCCCCTCCAATCCATGTCTATATTTAGATGATAGTCCTGATTAATCAGGACACGGGATGATTAATCGGGACATGTCCTGATTGTGTCCCGTTTAGGAAGGCTATCTGTCCACTTTTCCACACGCTCGCTAGAACGCGGACAGGTAGATCGCCTTGGCGTCGTCCATGGTCAGAGGCCTCAGCTCGCCAAAGCGCTCGCCCTTGTTCTGGCGCAGCGTCTGCAGCCAGCCGTCAACCTCGTCCTTGCTCAGGCCCAGGTCACCCAGGGTGCGCGGCATGCCCAGGCTCACCAGGAAGCGCTGCAGCTCGTCGATCGCAAACGTGATCGCGTCCTCCGTGGCCTCGTCCGTCTGGTCCACGGGCTCCACGTCAAACACGCCGGACGCAAACGCGAGGAACCGCTCCGTGTTGGCGGGCCACACGTAGCGCATCCACGCGGGCAGGAGCACGGCCAGCCCCGCGCCGTGGGCAACCTCGGGACGGTGCGCGGAGATCTCGTGCTCCAGGCCGTGGCTCTCCCAGCCGCCCGCGCGCTTCTCCGGTGCGGAGGAGCGGCCGCAGCCGCACAGGTCGTTGTGCGCGAGCGTGCCCGACCACATGATGGTCGCGCGGGCGTCGTAGTTGTCGGGTTCCTGCACCACGGTGGTGGCCGCGTCCATCACCGCGCGGATGATCCCACAGCAGATGTTGTCCGTCACGGGCACGGGACCCGCGGAGCTGAAGAACCGCTCGCAGATGTGGCAGATGATGTCCGTCACGCCTGCCGCGGTCTGGTACTGCGGCAGTGTGAACGTCACCTCGGGGTCGAGCACGGCCACGCGCGGGCGGAACACGTCGCCGTTGACGCCCTTCTTGAGGCTGAGCTCGTCGTTGCTGATGACGCACGAACCGCTCGCCTCGGACCCAGCCGCCGGGATCGTGAGCACCACGGCGATGGGCAGGCACGCGTCGATGGTTGCCTTATGCATAAAGAAGTCCCAAACGTCCCCCTGGTAGGGCGTGCCAAACGCGATGGCCTTGGACGTATCGATCACGGAGCCGCCACCCACGGCGAGCACCAGGTCAACGTCCTCCCTGCGGGCAAGCTCGATGCCCTTGCGCACGAGCGAGACCTCCGGGTTGGGCCTCACGCCGCCCATCTCCACGTAGCTCACGCCCGCCGCGTCGAGCGACGCCGTCACGCGCGCGAGCAGCCCGGTCCGCACCACGGATCCGCCGCCGTACACCAGAAGCGCGCGCTTGGCGCCCAGCGCGGCGACCTCCCCGCCAATCCGGTCGGCGTACCCGCGCCCAAACACGAAGCGCGTGGGGGACTGGAACACGAAGTCGTTCATGACACCCATCCTTTCCTGGGGCGCCGCGGCCCCGTCTACGTTGCTGGCACCATTCTAGCGGCCGCCGCCCTCCGCACATGCCGCGCCCCACTCGCCGTTCCACTCCTGCCGCCACCGAGTGCAAACTCACAAAACGTGATTTGTGAGTCACCCCTACAAGCGAAGTACCTGCAGAAACTCAAAATTGGCCCCACTCACAAAGTACGCTTTGTGAGTGGGGCCATTGGCAGTAGAAATGATGCGCGACGGCCGACGTCAGGTTCGATGCTCTTTCGGTTTCTCTAATGCTGACGAACTCGAATAATCGTTGGCGTGTCTCGTAGGTAGTGTGTGAACGCAACGACTTGGATGAGACTCTCCTTCTCGTCCACAAGATAGTAGATTCCGTAGTGCTTTACCTGGCATTTTCTAACCTGTTTGCCTACTGCCTCGCTGACATCAATGTCAACACCAAACAGCAACGGATTGTCGGAAATAAGTCGGAGTTTGTCCTCGTAGGCATCGAGTAGTGACTTCGCAGCACCTGGCGCACAGAGCTCTCGTGTGAGGTAAGAGATGGCCTCATCAAGGTCTCTGCTTGCAGGATTCGACACCTGCACGTTATAGGCCATACTTGCTCCTAAGCGCGGCAACTGCCCCAAATGCATCTTGGCACTCTCCGTGCTCGACAGCGTCTATTCCCTCCTGTACGAGCGAGACGATCTTTCCCGTCTCGGCTGCTTCGGCAAGGCTCTCATACGTCTCCGTGCTCATGATGACCATGTCTGGGCATCCGTTCTTCGTGACATGAACGGGCTCGCCTGTTTCGTGGCAGAGCTTCGAAACCCTTGCGGTGTCCTTTAGCTCTTTGACAGGAATCATTTGCATCTCTTACCTCCAATCACATTATTATGGGACAATAATACCATCATGAATCAATACTTCACCTCAGGAATTAGTGTTGTAATACTAACCACGCGCTGGAGGAGGGGCCACCATGGCACAACCAGCTGCAACCGTTGCGGACTACATCGCGCAGGCGCCGGGCGAGAAGCGCGAGCGCCTCGAGCTGGTGCGTGCCATCATCCTGAGCGCGGCGCCCGGGGCGGAGGAGCTCATCTCCTGGGGCATGCCCACCTTCCGCGTGGGCAAGAACCAGCTGCACGTCGGCTGTGCCAAGCACCACGTGGGACTCTATCCCGGCGCGGCGGCCGTGCGGCACTTTGCCGGCCAGACGGCCGAGCTTGGCCTTGCCTGCACCAAGGGAAGCATCCACCTGCCGGACTCGCGTCCCATCCCCGCGGACTTCGTGGCGGACGTCGCCTCGTGGTGCCTGTCCCCAATCCGCGTGCGAGAGCTTCGCGCCGCACCTCAGGTTCGCGAGCGCCACCAGATGCCGGATTGGGTCCGCGTCGCCCTGCACGAGGCCGGCCTTGCAGATGCATTTGCGGCACGCCCGCCCTACCAGCGCAACGACTACGTCGGCTGGATCGTGCGCCCCAAGCGCGAGGCAACGCGCCAGGCGCACCTCGCCCAGATGCTCGACGAGCTCCGTCGCGGCGACGTCTACATGAAGATGCCCTGGCACCCGAGGCGCTAGCCATCTCGCCGCGTGCAGGCTGCGTGGCGTTTCCTCCCATGTGCTTGCAGCAGCACCCTCTCGGTAACAATATGAACATCGTTCACATAGAGAAGAACGGCGCATCCTCCCGATGCGCCCATCCCAGGAGGCACCGCAATGCAACCCACAACCACCACCGCGCCCGCCGCGCCGCACGACGCCACCACCTCGCGCCCCGATGCCATGCCCAAGCCCATGCGCATCGCCGAGAGCGTTTTCGACATCTGCTACCTGCTGTTCGACCTGGTGGCGGCCATCGTCTTCCTCGCGTCCGCGCACGGCCGCGCCATCTTCCAGCTGTATGGGCTTCTCGCCCTCGTGCTCGGCGGGGGAGACGCGTTCCACCTCGTGCCGCGCGTGCAGATGCACCTGCGCGGCGTGCGTGAGGACACCACAGCCAAGCTGGGTCTCGGCACGCAGGTCGCGTCCATCACCATGACCGTGTTCTACGTGATCCTTTACCTTATCTGGCGCCGGCTCTTCCCGGCGGCGGCCGCAACCCTGCCCGCGGCCATCCCCGCGCTCATCCTCGCGATGGCGGCCCTCCGCATCGTGCTCTGCCTCCTCCCGCAGAACGACTGGCGCTCCGGCCGCGAGAACCTGCGCTGGGAGCTCTACCGCAACCTCCCGTTCGCGGTACTTGGCGTGCTGGTCATCGCCTTGTTCGCGATCTCCGGCAACGCGGGCGGCCTCGGCATGTGGCGCATGTGCGTCGCCATCGCGCTCAGCTTTGGCTTCTACCTTCCGGTTTGCTTCCTCGCCAAGCGCAAGCCCGCAATCGGCGCGCTCATGCTGCCCAAGACGCTCACCTACATGTGGATGATCGCCATGGGCCTGCAGCTGCTGGCCCGTCTGTAGGCGCGCCATGAAGCCGCAGGCAACCTCAAGGGAGGCCATCCTTGCGGAGTGTCGCGCCATCGTGCGGCACCAGGGCCTCTCCGGCATTAGCGTACGCACCGTGGCTGCGGCTGCGGGCGTGGCCACGGGCACGCTGTACCACTACTTTCCGGACAAGCGCGCACTCCTTTTGGCCGTCGTCGCAGATGTCTGGCGTGACGTGTTCGCCCTGGACGGCGCCCCGCGCGACCGCACGGACTTCTGCCAGTACGTGGACGACCTCTATCGAGGCGCGCGCGATCGCCTTGCCGCCTACCCTGGCTTCGCGCAGGGTCACGGCTTGGAGCTCGTGGCCCTAACCGGTCAGGAGGACGAGGGCCGCGCCCGAATGCAGGCGTTCCTCGACGGCGTGGGCAGCAAGCTGCAAGAGGCGCTCCGCCGCGACCCCCGCGTACGGCCGGACGCGCTCGCGGGCGACCTCACGTCCCAGTCGCTCGCGCGTTTCGTCACGCGTAACGTGCTGGCCGGCCTCGTGCTTGGCCAACCCACCTGCAGCGACCTGCTTGCCGTGCTGCGCGCCGCCCTGTACTGACGCCTGGGCGACTGCCGGCCAAAACGCACCAGTTGCACTCCAAATCGCTCTCACATATCTTGCACTTGCTACGTCAGGCGTAGTATCCTAGCCCCAGACGAATACTACGTCTGACGTAGCATGTCACACACGAGGAGCCAGGGGGTCGGCCCATGCCAACGGACAACCTGGACATAAGCAGCGACGTGATCAGGGGCTACATCGACCCCATGATCCTGCGCATCCTGCTGGACGGCCCCTCGTACGGCTACCAGATCTCCAAGCGAGTCTTGCAGATGTCTGGCGGCCTGTACGCCGTAAAGCAGACCACGCTGTACTCCGCGTTCGCGCGCATGGAAAGAAACGGCCTGGTCCAATCGTTTCCGCAGGTCGCGCAAAACGGTAAGCGCCGCACCTACTATCGCATAACCGCCGCGGGCATGACCCACTACCGGCAAAAGTGCCGCGAGTGGCAACTTACCAAGGACGTCGTCGGCAGATTTCTGGAAGGCAGTGTCGAGTGATGGAAGACATCAGCAAGTACCTGGACAACCTGTTTGCGCAGCTGCCCAACACGCCGGAGGCCCGCCACGCGCGCGAGGAGCTGGGTCAGATGATGGAGGACCGCTACGCCGAGCTCTGCGCAAAGGGCATGGGCGAGAAGGACGCGGCCTCCGCGGCGATAGCAGAGTTCGGGAGCCTGGAGGAGGTCCGCGAGTCGCTGGGCCTAGGCGCACGGCCCGCCGCATCGCAACCCGCTGATGCGCAGCCCTCTGATGCGCAGCCCGCAGCTGCGCAGCCCGCGTGCCAGCGTCCTGCCGCGGCGAGCGCCCCGGGGGCAGAGGCCGTGCCGCCCCGTCCGCAGGGCACGTCGGGCCCGGTTCCGCCCCACGTGGAGCAGCCGCCGCAGCCAGGCGCCGCCAGCCCAGAAAAGCATCACAACCGCGGACGCCGCGCTCTTCTCGTTACGTGCATCGTTGTCGTGGCAGTCGTTGTCGCGGCCGTCGCGTGGAACGGAGTCTCCGCCAGCATCCGCGGCGCGTTTGGGGATGGCGCACCCATCGGCCAGAGCGCGTCGTCGGGCGCGTCGGGCAAGGTAGAGAAGGACGTGGACGCAAGCTTCGACTCCGTGGACGTGGACGTAGACATGGCCGACGTCGTGGTACGTGCGGGGGATTCTGCGCACGTGAGCTGCACGGGTACGAAGGAGTTCTCGTATGCCTGCGACGTGAAGGGCGGCGTCCTGACCGTGACCCAGGAGGCAAGGCACGAGCACGTTCGCGGCTCGGGCGGCAAGGTTGTCGTGACCGTGCCGCGCGGAACGTCCCTCAGGCGCGTGACGGTGGAGTCCGAGATGGGCGACGTGACCATAAGCGGCGTCCGCGCTACCACGACGGACCTCGAGGCAGAGATGGGCGACATCACGGTGGCCAATTGCGACCTTGCGGACGCGAGCCTTGACCTTAGCTGCGAGATGGGCGACGTGACGCTTAACGGCAAGAGCATGGGGTCAAGCTATGCCACCCATGGCAGTGGCAACTCCGGCAGCCGGACCCTCAAGGCCACGTCGGAGATGGGGGATATCACCGTCAGCGACTAGGCATCAAGGACCTGCGGGCGACTCCGACGGTGCCTGAACGCGCCAGGTTGCGCCTCCCCCCCCGTGCGAATGATTCGTGTAATGCCAGCTTGCGTCGGCGTGCGGCGATGCCAAAGCAATAGACTGAAGCATTGTGGACGTTAAGCCTGCGTTCAGTGCAATGTGTGTACGTGGGCCGCCTATTGTCAGTGGCTGCAGTCGCCAAGACTACGTCTCGCCTGCAAACCCAAGCTCATTGCGAGTCCGCTTGAAGGGAAGCACAACGGTGACCGATTTCGGTAACGGTCCGGAAGGTACTGCCAACCATCCAAAGCATGCACGCCATGCAAGGCAGCCGCAAGATGCCCCGGCAGCAACGCCAACAAGCGACCTCGCGCAGGGCGTTCCCACGCCGCGCAACGGTCTGTCCCGCGCCGCTGCCTCTCCGCTCCCGGCGGATTCGCCTACCGCACACCACCCCAGCCAGGAGGAGGTCCGCAACCTCACGCATCGCGAGCACCACAAGCGTCGCCTGCCCATCGTGGCTCGCATCCTTCTGGTTGTCGTGGCAATCGTCGCAGTCGCGGGCATCGCGGCGGCGGCATGGGTGGGTCACCTCAACTCGTCCATGTCCGTGGGCGGAAGCGAGGGCAAGAAGCTCTCCAATGCGCTCAAGAAGCCGGCCTCCGGCAAGAAGGACGCCCCGTTCTACATGGTCATCATCGGGTCGGACAACCGCGCCGGCGTCGCGGGCTCGCGCTCGGACGTCACGATGCTCGCACGCGTGGACCTCGCGCACAACACGGTCGCCCTCATCTCCATCCCGCGCGATACCATGGTGCGTGCCGCCAACGGCTCTACGGAAAAGATCAATGCAGAGTATAACAACGGGCCCGCCGCGACCGTCGAGGCGGTCTCAAAGTTCGCCGGCGTACCCATCACGCACTACATGGCAATGTCGTTTGACGACCTGTCTGGCGTGATCGACCGCCTCGGTGGCATTACGGTCAATGTCCCGGAGGCTTTCACCTCTCGCGATGGCTATCACTTCACCAAGGGCGACCAGAACATCAGTGGCGCGGAGGCCTTCAGCTACGTGCGCGACCGCTACAACGAGGCCGGTGGCGACTTCGGCCGCGCACAGGCCCAGCGCCAGGTGGTCGAGGCCATCGCGCGTAAGACGCTCGAAAGCCCGGTGACGGAGCTCCCCAGCGTGGTCGAGTCCCTCGCTGGCTCCGTAAGCACGGACCTCTCCGTCACGGACCTCGTGTCGTGGGCCACCACGGTCAAGGGCTCCGGCATCCGCCTCAAGGTGTATTCCGCTGTCGTGCCCAGCTACTCGCTCAGTCAGGATGGCGTCTCCTACGTCGGCACCATGTACAATGAGTGGCGCGCCATGATGCAGCGCGTGGACGCCGGCATGGATCCCAACGATGCCAACGCCCAGGTGCCAAAGGCGCAGGCAAGCGACACCGCCCTCGGAGCCGCGGAAAACGCCACGTCTCCCAAGGACTACCAGCAACTAGCGGCAAACGCTGGACTCACCACCAACGACGTCGCCCAATAGGCTGAAGCACATTCGCCCATCAGAGCGCCAAGTGAGGCGCCGCCAGTAACGTACGGCCAGAAGGGAAGCACGCATGACCCTGCTCGAACTCCTACAGCTCCTCAGGAAGCACCTCAGGTTGGTGGTGCTTCTTCCCATCCTGTGCGCGGTTGTCGTGGGTGCCTACTCCGTGCTGTTCATGCGCAACACGTATACCGCGAGCACGAGCATGTACGTCCTCGCGCAGAGCGACGAGTCCTCCAACGCGTCCAACCTCTCGCAGGACCTCACCGCCTCGCAGATGATCACGGCAGACGTGGCCAAGCTCCTCCAGAGCGACCGCATCACCAACCAGACGGGAAGGCAGGTGGGCGTCCCGCAGCTCAAGGGCTACAAGGTGGACGTCTCGTCGGAAACAACCTCCCGCGTCATCACGCTCTCCGTCACGGGCAGGGACTCGCAGACGGCCGCCAAGATCGCAAACGGCATGGTCAAGAACGTGTCGAACCTCGCCCAGAAGGTCATGAAGGTCGAGGCCGTCAACTCCATCGACCAGGCCACGGCGCCAACGCACCCCAGCGGCCCCAAGCGCGCCCTCTACGTCGCGGTCGCGGCGCTGGCCGGCCTCTTCGCGGCGATCATCATCGTCGTCGTGGGCGACATGCTCAACACCAGGGTCCGCAGCCAGCAGGACCTCGAGTCCATCGTGCCCGTGCCCGTCATCGGTCGCATTCCGTACGCCAGGGAAGGAAGGTAGCCATGCCTCGCAAGAGAACGGCAGACAGGCAGGCGCTCCAGAACGCCGTCAAGACGCTCGCCGCAAACATCCGCTTCGCGTCCGTGGACGACCCCGTGTGCACGATCTGCGTCACCTCGGCCGTCCCGTCCGAGGGCAAGACCACCGTCTCTGTCGCGCTCGCCCGCGCGTTCGCCGAGGGCGGCTCGCGCGTGCTCCTGGTCGAGGGCGACATGCGCCGCCGCTCCCTCGCCACGGCGCTCGGCCGCCACGGTAGGCACGGCCTCTACGCTGTGCTCTCGGGCAAGCACGCGCTCGCGGAGGCCGCCGTCCGCGCGGACGCCTCGGGTCGCCTCCTCTTCCTGGACGCCGAGCCCGGCATCCCCAACCCCGCGGACGTCCTGCAGTCCAAGCGCTTCCACTCGTTCCTCACGCAGCTTAGGGCCCAGTTCGACTTCGTCATCATCGACACGCCGCCAGTGACCGCCTTCGTGGACGC
>QOUO01000066.1 GCA_003862195.1 Coriobacteriaceae bacterium
ATCTCGACCTTGGTGCCGGTGCCGAGGCCAGCGGCGAGGATCATCATGATGGACTTGGCGTTGACGGGAGCAGAGCCCTTGTCAAGGTCCTTGATGGTGACGGTGCTCTGGTACTGCTTGGCGACCTGGACGAACTGGGAAGCGGGACGAGCGTGAAGACCAGTCGGGCTGACGATGGAAACTTGCTTGGAAACCATGGCGCACTCCTTAATGACCTTTGCGGCCAAGGCGGCAGGCCCCGGCCCAAAATTGCCTTACGTGGTGATTATAGTAACAAAAAACACACGGGGATGGTCATTGGATGCCAAAAACGGCCTTTGCGATCGCGAGGCGTGCACCCGACCGGCCGTGTTCTAAACTTTGGTATGGAATATGGGATGCGAGGGCGATGCCATCCGCGGGCCACGACGGCCACGGGCATCGCGTTGATACCGAGGGGAAACGAATGTCTGACGCGCGCGACCAGCAAGAGACACCGACGACCGCGAGCACCAGCGAGGCGAAGAAGTCGGGCCTCGAGTATCCCGGCGCCGTGCCCGCCAGCGCGGAGGACCTTCCCGTCATCACACAGGACGACATCGACGCAAAGGGCAAGGACGCGGGCGAGAAGGGCGCCGGCAAGGGCGGCAGCTCGGCCGACTCCGGCAACCCCCTCACGGGCGGCTTTGGCGCCATCCGCCAGGTCCGCGCCGCGTCCAAGCGCCACGCCAGCGCGCGCGAGCAGGTCAAGAGCCTCAAGACCGAGCTCGAGAAAAGCCAGAAGACGCTCGACCACCGCAACCAGGTCGAGTCCAACTACCAGAAGATCGTGAGCGAGCAGTCGAGGCAGCTCGACATGCAGGGGCAGGCCGTCACGCGCGCCGAGTCCGTCATAAGCGAGCAGGGCGCCCAGAAGTCCGAGCTCGAGAAGAGCCTCGCCCAGATGAAGAACGATCACGAGGAGCAGCTCCGCCCCTACCGCGAGCTGATGGAATCGACCAAGGGCCGCGCCGACGACGCCGCAAAGACCCTCGCGGACGCAAAGCGCCAGGTGAAGACCGCCGACCAGCAGCTGAGCGACGCCACGAAGCGCCGCGAGCAGAACGTCGCCTCCGCGAACAGGTCCGTCGACAACTCGCAGGAGCGCCTGCGCAAGGCCGAGGCGGAGCTCGACGCGCTGCGGAGCGACGACGGCGCCTCCCCGGCGGTCGTCCAGAAGAAGCAGAGCGACATCGTGGCCGAGCGCGCGCACCTCGACGCGGCCCGCGCCGAGCTGGACCGCGCCACGAGCGAGGGCAAGAGCCTGGTCGACAGCGCCCAGACAAACCTGTTTGCCCAGCGCCATGCCCTGGAGACCGCCGAGACGGCCGCGGACGTCGCGAAGCGCGAGGCCGACGAGCGGCGCGAGGAGTACGAGCGCCTCTACAACAAGGCGATGGCCGAGGAGAAGGGCGTCTCTGACGAGATCGCGAAGCGCGACCGCGCCATGACCACGGCGGACAAGGAGCTCAAGGACGCGCAGTCCAAGATCGACGAGGCCCAGAGGCTCCTCGACGAGGCGAACGACATTCACTCGACGCCCGAGGTCACGGCAGACCTCGCCGCGAGCATCCAACAGGGCAGGCAGGAGCTCCAGAAGCGCATGAAGAACGCCCAGCGCCTCGCCCGGGACGAGAAGCACCTGCGCGAGACCACCCGCAAGCAGCGCTTCCTCTTTATTGGCGCCATCGTGCTAGCCGTCCTGATCGTGGCGTTCGTGGTCTGGTTCGTGCTCAGGACCTCGTAAGCCCATCAAGACTCACGGCACGTCGCACCTCTCCGAGCAAACGAAGCCCCGCTACCCACGGATTCGCAGGTAGCGGGGCTCTTTCGTCACAAGGCCCGTTCGCGTTGTCGCAATCTCTCAGGCGTCGCTCCCGGTTGCGTCCCTACACCATCAGCATGGCGTCGCCAAAGCTGAAGAAGCGGTAGCGCTCCTTGATGGCCTCCTGATAGGCGGCCATGATCTGCTCGCGCGACGCGAAGGCGGAAACGAGCATCATCAGGGTCGAGCGCGGCACGTGGAAGTTCGTGACCATCGCGTCCACCACGTGGTAGGTCGAACCCGGCATGAGGTAGAGGTTCGTCGTGGCGTCACGCCTCTCGACGATGTCGCCCTTGCCCAGCGTGAGCGCGGAGTCCGCCGCGTGCTCGAAGCGCCTGGCAACGCAGGGCTGCTCCGACACGGGCGCCTCGGGGTCGAAGGCGCTCTCGAGCGAGCGCACGGAGGTGGTGCCGATGGCGACCACGCGGTGCCCCGCCGCCTTGGTGGCGTGCACGGCGTCCACCACGTCCTGCGGCACGTGGTAGCGCTCCGTGTGCATGACGTGCTTGGTGGGGTCGTCCTCCTCCACCAGGCGGAACGTGTCGATGCCCACCTCGAGCTCGACGGTCTTCCACTGCACGCCAGCGTCCTGGATCTTCTGGATGAGCTCCGGCGTGAAGTGCAGGCCGGCCGTCGGCGCCGCCGCGGAGTGCTCCTCGTGCATCGCGTAGACGGTCTGGTACTTCTCGCCGTCACCCTGGTAGTCCGTGATGTAGGGCGGCAGGGGCACGTGGCCCGCCTTGTGGATGGCCTCGTCCAGCGTGAGGCCCTCCGCCGGCGTGAAGCGCACCAGGCGGCCGCCGCGGTTGTCCTCCAGGTAGTCGATCACCTCGCCGGTCAGCACGACGGGCCAGCTCATCGGCGCGTGGATGCCGCCCTCGCGGTACTCGATCACCGCACCCTGCTTCAGGCGCTTTCCGGGCTTGACCAGGCACTCCCACACGTGGCCGAGCGGGTCCTTATCCTCGCGGCACTTGAGCAGCAGCGTCTCGCTCACGCCTCCCGTGCCCTTCTTGTGGCCCATGAGCCTCGCAGGCATCACGCGGGTCTTGTTCGCGACCACGAGGTCGCCCGGCTCGAGGTAGTCCACGATGTCGTAGAAGTGCCTGTGCTCGACGCTGCCGTCGTCGCGGTGCAGCACGAGCAGCCTGCAGGAGTCCCTCGGCTCCGCAGGCTCCTGCGCGATGAGCTCCTCAGGAAGGTCGTAGTCAAAGTCGTCAGTGCGCATGCGTCTCTCCACGTCCCTTGCGCGCGGCCATCCGAGCGGCCGCGCCAGCGTTTCTCAACAGCCGCCTATGATAGCGCACCGACGCACCGCGGGCGCCACGCCCAGAAAATGCGAACAGGAACGGTGGAGAAGGACGCGCGCCCCGTGGCAGAGGCACCGCCTTCGGAGGCGCGCGCCACCCGCTCCGCTCCCCTAGCCCGGCAGGTACTCCGGCCTGGGCGGGAGCTCCCTGCCCTCGCGACGCGCCACCTTGGCGGCCTTGCGCCAGTCGCGCGCGACATGCCGCTCCATCGCGGCCTCCGCGGAGGAGAACCGGCATCCGCAGTAGTTCTGCCGGTACATCCCAAGGTCGCGCGAGTCCTCCACGGACTCCGGATAGTGCGGCCTGAAGTCGCGCCACACCGCCACGAGCCCGTTCGCCTTGGCCACGGCCTCCAGCACCTCGTGGCACGTGTCGAAGAGCTGGTACGGCGACACCGCCAGCGTGGTCGAGACGTAGTCAAAGCCCCGCTCCCGCGCCACACGGCAGCTCTCCGCAAGACGGATGGCATAGCACGCCCTGCACCTGCGCTCGCGGTCGAAGCCCGCGGGGGCCACGCCCCTCTCCCATGCGTCGCGGTCGTCCGCCGCGACGATCACGTCCACGTGCGCGACGTCGCGCGCCCACGCCTCCAGCACGTCCAGGCGCCGGTCGTGCTCGGCCTTAGGCTGGATGTTGGGGTTCGTCCAGCAGATGGTGGGCTCGAAGCCCTCCAACCGCAGGTACTTGACGGGCTCGAGCGAGCACGGTCCACAGCAGGCGTGCAGCAGCAGGGGTACGCGCCCCTCCGCGCCTAACGATGTGCCGTCCATGTCGTCCATTCCGCCTCCGTTCGCGCCCGCAGCCGTCCCGTCGGGAAGAACTATAGGTAACATGGGAAAAAAGTCCAGACTCGAGGAGGCCCGTCATGCAGATAAAGGTCACGTTGGACGAGAAGGGCATGGTTCCGGACAGGTACGCCAAGTACGCGGACGCCGCCCACCTCTACCAGGGGTGCCCCACCACCTCGTTCCCCTTCGAGGTCGAGGGCGTGCCGCAGGACGCACGCTCGCTCGCGGTCACGTTCACGGACTACGACTCCATCCCCGTGTGCGGCTTCACCTGGATCCACTGGGTCGCGGCCGGCATCGACGCGTGCTACGCCAAGGGCGGCAGGATCGCCTTCCCCGAGGACGCCTCCAACGCGGGCGCCTTTGGCATGGTGCAGGGCAAGAACTCCTCGGCCAGCAGGCTCGTGGGAAGCTCCGACCCGCTCCTGACCTGCCGCTACAACGGCCCGCAGCCGCCCGACGCCACGCACGTCTACACGCTGAGGGTCTACGCGCTCGACGTGATGCCACAGCTCGCCGAAGGCTTCTGGGCAAACGAGCTCGTGCACGTCCTGCGCGGCCACGTGATCGACTGGGCCGAGGCCAACCTGCCCGCCCGCTCGTAGCGCAGCCAGCGGCCGCTACCTGGTGTGGCGGCCGCCCTTCTCGCCCCATCCCTCGGACCCCGTGCGGTGGTACGGGTCCACGGGAGGCTGGGCGCTGCCCGTGGGAGCGGGTGCGTCCTTTGCGGCCACAACCTGGTCGAACATGCTCGACGTCTGGCCAAAGTCGCTCGGGAGCACCACGGTCGAGGGGCCCTTGGCGGCGTACTGGTTCATCATGTCGATCCACTGCGTGAACTCGAACAGTCGGTTCGCCTCGCCCTCGTTCATCTCGGCGCCCTTGATGGTGTCGATTGACTCCTTGATGCCGCGCGCGATGGCGATGCGCTGGTCCGCGATGCCCTTGCCCTCGGCGGCCATGGCCTCCGCCTTGGCCTGCGCCGCGATGACCGTCTTGGCGCGGGCGGCCTCGGCGTCGTTCTTTGCTGACTCCAGGTTGTTCTTGGACGCGATGATGTGGTTCATGGACTCCTGGACCTCGCCCGGCAGCTTGATGCGCGTGATGAGCGTGGTCACCAGCACGTAGCCGTAGTCGCGCATCTTGGCGGCGACCACCTCGTCGATCGCGTGTGCGATGGCGTCCTTCTCGCTGAAGACCTCGTCCAGCGTGCGCGCGGGAATCTGCGAGCGCAGCGCGTCCGCAAGGTAGTCCTGCATCTGCCCCACGGGGTCCTGCAGCGTGTAGAAGCTCTTGTAGACGCCCGAGTCCTGGCGCGCGCCCATGTCCGTCGCGTCCACGTGGTACTGGATGGACACGTCGAGCTCGATGGTCACGTTGTCGCTCGTCTTGGCGTCGAACGTCATGTGCTCGTCCTCGGTCATGAGGCTCACGTCGTGCGTCACGTCGATGAAGGGCACCTTGACGTGGAAGCCCGGCCCGGCAAAGCCGTGGAAGCGCCCGAGCCGCTCGATGATGGCTACGTGCTGCTGCCGCACCACATAGCCGGTCGACAGCACGAGCACGACGATGATGACGAGAAGGACGATGGTTCCGATCATGGATTCCTCCTAGCGTAAAGGGTCAGTGGGGTCGTGCGGCGGCGACCGTCACAGGGTGTCGAGCGCGACCTGGCGCATCTGCACCGCGCCATGCTCGTCGTGCGCGAGGTAGTTGACGTGGGTGAAGCCACAGTCGATAGCCGTGGCCGCCGCCACGTCGAAGGCGCCGTCCAGCAGCTCCTTCTGGTGCGCGTCCGCGCTGATGAGGATCTCTCCGCCAAAGTCGTGCAGGGCGCGCAGCAGCTCGTGGCGCGGATAGAGCTCCCTCTTGCGGCCGCGGTTGACGGCACCGCAGTTGACCTCGAAGGGGACGCCCTCCCCCACCAGGTACTCCATGGCCTCGAGGGCCGGTCCTGTGTAGCGGGGGTCGCCCTCGTCCAGAAAGCGGGCGTCGTCGTTGAAGCGCGTCACCAGGTCGAAGTGGCCCACCCACGTGCAGTGCAGGCGGTCGTATACCTTGGCCTCGAGCTCGTAGTAGGCGCGGCTGAGCGCGTAGTAGTCCCCGCCGAAGTAGGTGTCGCACAGCTCCCGCATGTTGTCCATGCTGCTGTCCACGGACATGGGCGTGGGCGAGTCCACGTCCAGGAAGTGCGTGGAGCCGATGACGTACTCCGCCCCCGGGCAGCACGCTGGGTCATATATGTTATCCAGCTCCACGCCCATGAGGATGTCGAGCCGGTCGGCGTACTTCTCCTTGAGGCGAGAGATCTCCGCGACGTACGCGGGCCAGTCCATGTGGATGTCCGGGTCCATGTGACCCGAGAACCCAAGGTGCGAGAAGCCCTTGGCGATTGCCTCGAGCACCACGTCCTCGGGCGTGTCCGAGCCGTCGCAGAGCACGGTGTGGGTGTGGTAGTTGCAGTTGAGCATGGGTCCTCCTGCCTGCCGCGGGACGCGACGCCGGGTCGCGCTGCCACGAGGGTACCAGAATCGGAGGACGTCAACTACCTCGCCAGGAGTTCCGCCCCAAAGGGCGCGTCGCGCACAAAGGCACAGGCAGGCTCGCGCCAGATTGCGGCCGCCATGCAGAGGTCGCCCGTGCATCCCGCAAGGTGGATGACGGCGCAGGCCCATGCCAGGAGCGGCACGCGGAAGGCGACGCCCATCGCGGCAAAGGCAAGCGTCAGCAGGACCGTTGGCGCGAGCAGCACCGCCTCGAAGCGCCGGCGCGGCAGCGTGGCCCCGTTGGCGCTGGTGTAGAGCATGTAGTCCTTGAAGCCAAAGCTCACGTGCACGTCGCCGCCGCCCAGGAGCAAAAACGCCGCCGCATGCACGAGCTCGTGCACCGGGAGCGCCACCACGGACGCGAGCACCAACACCAGTAGCCAGGCGAGGCCGATGCCCTTCTCCACCAGGGGCGCCACGCCGGCAATCGAGAGGATCCACGCCACGAGGACCGCGAGCAGCCCCACGCCCAGGATCCACCAGGACAGGCGCACCATGCGCTGCTGGAGCTCGGCGTCGCCCAGGACGTCCACCTTGGCTATCACGCGCATGCGTCGCGCCCCCTCTGGCGGCCGCCAGGCCCGTAGCAGGCGAGCACGTGCAGGAGCAGCGCGCCCACCACAAAGAGCGCGGCGTAGGGCACCAGGTAGAGCGGATCGCCCAGCGCGTTATACCAGTCCTCGATGGGCGTGCCGTACGCCGGTCCGCTCACGAAGCCGAAGTTGGTCCCCATGGCCGCGTTGAACCACCTGAAGAAGACCACGTAGGCCGCAACGAAGGCGTAGCTCACGAGCACGTCGCGCATGCGGATGGAGGCCCTGCCCTCGCGCACCGCGCAGAGCGAGGTCGAGAGGATCAGGGAGTGCTCCATGAAGCCGCAGACCACGGGCCAGGTGTACGGCGGGCACGCGAGCCAGCCGGGAAAGAGCACCGCGCAGAGGCCGCCGCAGATCCCGAGCGTTAGCAGGAGCTCGCGCACCACGTGGCTTGGGTGCACGGCGTAGGCGACGCAGAGGTACTCGGCGGCGTTGCAGAAGTGGAGCGGCCACCACGCCGGCGTGAAGGTGTGCGAGGCGACCATGAGCGCGTCATCGGACACGAGCAGGCAGATTGCGGCCACGGACGCCACCCTGAGCGCGCGGAGCCCCCAGCGGCCGTGGGCCCACGTCACGAGCCTCACGACGCAGGCGCAGGCCACGAGCCACGCAAGGTGGGCCGGCCCAAAGAGCGCGAACCCTCCCGACTTGAGCAGCAGCGGCTGCGCCGTAAAGACGCCGTACTTCATGGCATGCACGTCCTTCTCGTCCCCTAACGCCCTTCTCGCCCTATATACCCCATATATGACGTCCCGCGGGCATCCCCATGGGACGCGCGTCGCATTCGACTCAAAAGGATAGCCGTCCGCCGCATGGCGGGCGTTATGCGATAATCAGACGGAGTACTGGCCGCCCCAGGGCGGCTCACACAAGAGGACAGAGGATTTGCACATGTCTTTTGAGCTAGACGGCGCGACCGAGGCCGCGCGCCCAACCTTCCCCAAGCGGGCCATCATCACGGGCGGCATGCCCTACGGCAACAAGAACCTGCACTTTGGCCACATCGGCGGCGTCTTTGTCCCGGCGGACTTCTTCGCGCGGTTCCTGCGCGACCGCATCGGCGCCCAGAACGTGGTCTTCGTGAGCGGCACGGACTGCTACGGATCGCCCATCATGGAGGGCTACCGCAAGAAGGTCGAGGGCGAGGGCTACCAGGGCACGATCGAGGACTACGTGCGCCACAACCACGACCTGCAGAAGCAGGCGCTCGACTCGTACCAGATCTCGCTCGACATCTTTGCGGGCTCGGGCCTCGAACCGGCCAAGCCCTTCCACGCGGCTCTCAGCGACAAGCTGATCCGCCGCCTGCACGAGCAGGGCGTGCTCGTCAAGCGCACCACGCGCCAGTTCTACGACGTGAAGGCCAAGACCTTCCTCAACGGTCGCCAGGTGCAGGGCCACTGCCCCGTGCGCGGCTGCAAGAGCGAGAAGGCCTACGCGGACGAGTGCGACCTCGGCCACCAGTTTGACCCCGAGGAGCTCATCAACCCGGTGAGCCAGCTCACGGGCACCACGCCCGAGCTGCGCCCCGTCGACAACTGGTACTTTGACCTGCCGCGCTTCCACCAGGTGCTCGAGGACCTCATGGACGAGTGGGACGCGGACCCGCAGGTGCGCGCCATCGTCACCAAGACGGTACGCGAGTCCCTGGCCGAGCCCGTGATCTACATCCAGGGCAAGTTCCGCGAGGCCTTCGACGCCGTGGCGGACAGGCTCCCCAAGCACGAGCTCCGCGAGGCCGAGAAGGGCCAGACGTCGTTCTCGGTAACCTTCGACAACTGGGAAGACCGCGACGAGGCCCGCGAGGTGCTCGAGGCCGGCGGCGTGCGCTTCCGCACGGGCAAGACGCTGCTGCCCTTCCGCATCACCGGCAACATCGAGTGGGGCGTTCCCGCCCCCGACCTGGACGGCACGCACGACCTCACGGTCTGGTGCTGGCCCGAGAGCCTGTGGGCGCCCATCAGCTTCACGCAGACCGTGCTCGACGCGGACGCGAAGGCTGGCGGCGGCCGCTACTCCACCGACGACTGGCACGACTGGTGGTGCTCCAAGGACGCCAAGGTGTACCAGTTCATCGGGCAGGACAACATCTACTTCTACTGCGTGGTGCAGCCCGCGATGTGGGAGGCCCTCGATTGGGGACTCACGCAGGACATCCCCGTCGCCAACTACCACATCCTCTTCATGAACAAGAAGGCCTCCAGCTCGGGCGCCATCAAGCCGCCCATGGCCGCGGAGCTCCTGGACTACTACACGCCCGAGCAGCTGCGCGCCCACTGGCTGAGCCTGGGCCTCGACCAGAAGGCTGTGTCCTTCTCGCCCAAGCCGTTTGACACGTCCGTGAGCCACAAGGACAAGAAGACCGGCGAGGAGGTCCTGGTAAAGGACGACCCGCGCGTGGTCGACCCCGCCCTCAAGGAGAGCGCCTTCCTCACAAACATCTTCAACCGACTGGCACGCAGCTGCTTCTATGGCGCGGCCAACGTCTGCGACTCGCACCTGCCTTCCGTCGAGCCGCACGCTGACGTGGTCGAGGGCTGCGTCAAGGCGACGCTCGAGTTCGAGAAGTGCGCGCACGCCTTTGACGCGCACGGCGCCCTCGCGGTGGCGGAGGAGTTCTGCCGCGCCGCCAACAAGCGCTGGGGCGACGCCTCCAAGGCCGCGAACGGCGACGATGCCGCCTACGAGCAGGCCCTGGCCGACGCCTTTGCCGAGCTGCGCTGCGTGACGCTGCTCATGCACCCCGCCGTGCCCTCCGGCTGCGAGAAGATCTGCGACCACATGGGCTTTGCGCGCGACCTCTTCTTCAGCTGGGACAACGCCTTCGCGACGCCGGGCGAGCTCGCGCAGAAGCTGGGCGAGAAGCCCGGGGAGCACGCGATCGTGGCCCTGCCGCCGCGGTTCGACTTCTTCGAGAAGCACCCC
>QOUO01000067.1 GCA_003862195.1 Coriobacteriaceae bacterium
CTTGTGCGAGAAAATCTAAGTGTCTGTAGGAAGATTTTTTCTCTTGTGTGGTATAAGAATTTCGTTCTGGGTAGAATTCAGAACGTTGGACAGGTGCGGGGGAGCAAGTTCCCCCTCGACCAATAGGATGTGCTGCTAGCACGAAAGTGGGAGGTTTTGACTATGACTCTTAAGCCTTTGGGTGACCGCGTTCTCGTTAAGCCCGCTCCCAAGGAGGAGAAGACCGCCAGCGGCCTCTACATCTCTTCCGGCGCGCAGGAGAAGCCGCAGCGCGGCGAGGTCATCGCCGTCGGTGCCGGCAAGGTCAACGACAAGGGCGAGCGCGTCGTCCCCGACGTCAAGGTTGGCGACCAGGTCTACTACGGCAAGTTCGGCGGCAGCGAGGTCAAGGTCGACGGGGAGGACTTCCTCCTGCTTCGCGCCGACGACATCTACGCGATCATTACCGACTAGCCTCGGTAGCTCTTCTCTGCTAAGAAATTCCTGACACGGAGGTACAGATAATGGCAAAGGACATCGTTTTTGGCACCGACGCTCGTGCCAAGCTCGCCAAGGGCGTCAACACGCTCGCTGACGCAGTCACCACCACGCTTGGCCCCAAGGGCCGCTACGTGGCGCTGCAGCGCTCCTACGGCGCCCCCACGATTACGAACGACGGCGTGTCCGTCGCTAAGGAGATCGAGCTCAAGGACCCGATCGAGAACATGGGCGCCCAGCTGGTGAAGGAGGTCGCCACCAAGACCAACGACACCGTGGGTGACGGCACCACCACCGCAACGCTGCTTGCCCAGGTCATCGTGAACGAGGGCCTGCGCAACGTCGCCGCCGGCGCCAACCCGATCGCAATCCGTCGCGGCATCGACAAGGCCGTCGACGCCGCCGTCGCCGAGATGAAGAAGATGTCCACGGACGTCTCCACCTCCGACCAGATCGCCTCCGTCGGCACCATCTCCGCCGGCGACCCCGAGATCGGCAAGAAGATCTCCGAGGCCATGGAGGTCGTGGGCAAGGACGGCGTCATCACCGTCGAGGACTCCCAGACCTTCGGCATCGACATCGACACCGTCGAGGGCATGCAGTTCGACAAGGGCTACATCTCCCCGTACTTCGCGACCAACAACGACACGATGACCGCCGAGCTGCAGAACCCCTACATCCTGATGACTGACCAGAAGATCAGCAACATCCAGGACATCCTGCCCGTGCTCGAGGCCATCCAGAAGAGCGGCTCGCCGCTGCTCATCATCGCGGAGGACGTCGAGGGCGAGGCCCTGGCGACCCTGATCCTCAACAAGCTCCGTGGCACGCTGAACGTCGCCGCCGTGAAGGCCCCTGGCTACGGCGACCGCCGCAAGCGCATGCTCGAGGACATCGCAATCCTGACCGGCGGCCAGGTTGCCATGAAGGAGCTCGGCGTCGAGCTGTCCGACATCACCGCTGAGATGCTCGGCCGCGCCAAGTCCGTCAAGATCACCAAGGACAACACCACGATCGTCGACGGCGCTGGCTCCAAGGAGGCCATCGAGGACCGCATCTCCCAGATCAAGGGCGAGATCGAGCACACCGACTCCGACTTCGACAAGGAGAAGCTGCAGGAGCGCATGGCAAAGCTCTCCGGTGGCGTCGCGGTCATCAAGGTCGGCGCTGCTACCGAGGTTGAGCTCAAGGAGATCAAGCACCGTATCGAGGACGCGCTGCAGGCCACGCGCGCAGCTGTCGAGGAGGGCATCGTCGCTGGTGGCGGCGTCGCGTTCCTGGAGGCCAGCAAGGCCCTGGACGGCGTCGAGGTTGCCGACGCTGACGAGCAGATTGGTGTCGACATCATCCGCAAGGCCCTCTACGCGCCCGTGAAGACCATCGCGTCCAACGCCGGCTTCGAGGGCTCCGTCGTGGTCGAGAAGATCAAGGGCCTGCCCGAGGGCGAGGGCCTGAACTCCGCCAACGGCAAGTGGGGCAACATGATCGAGATGGGCGTCCTCGACCCCGTCAAGGTCACCCGCACCACGCTCCAGAACGCCGCTTCCGTCGCGTCCCTGATCCTCATCACCGAGGCGACCGTCTCCGACGAGCCGAAGGACACCACCATCGAGGAGGCCATCTCCGCGGCTGCCGCACAGGGCGGCCAGGGTGGCGGCATGTACTAAGGCGTAGCGAGCGCCCATAGGCATCAAGCCAACACGGCCCGGACCCAAGGAGGCTCGTCCCCCTGGGCCCGGGCCTTTTTGTATGCGTCTGCGGCCGTGGCGCCGTCGTGCTGTGGAGCGGCGCCTAAAGCGGTACAATTGCAGCTCGTGGAAGAAGGGGGAGACATGGCAGGCAAGCGCGACGTTATCGACGACCTGATCGACATCCAGAACGACTGGAAGGCCGTCAAGAACCCGTTCGGGGGCATCGCGGATTCCCTCGCGGCGGACCCGGACTCGCAGAACCTGTACGACCCGTCCAACTACAAGGAGCGCCCGCGCATCAGCTCGCTCTTCTGCTTTGACGTGGCCTCCGGCGACATGAAGGCCTGCACCAGGTGCCTGGACGTCTGCCCCGTGAACGCCATCACCATCACGAAGAACGGCGTCAAGCTTGCGGACAACTGCCGCAAGTGCGGCCTGTGCAGCGCCGCGTGCCCGACGGAGGTCTTCGTGGCGTACAACGTGACGCCCAAGAGCCTGTACGACAAGATCTCCCAGATCGCGAGCGAGTACGAGCAGTGCTACGTCACGTGCACGCGTGCGCTCGGCCGCATCCCCAAGGACAACGAGGTCCTGCTGCCATGCGTCGGCGCGGTCTCCAAGGAGACGTGGTTCGCCCTTCTCGCCGAATACAAGAACATCAGCATCTACCTGCCGTTGGGCATCTGCGACAAGTGTCGCACCACGACGGGCGAGCGCGCGTTCTCGGACGCCATCGCCGAGGGTGAGGAGCTGAGCCACGGGGCGATGGGCCTCGAGGTGAGCGAGAAGGACATGACGCACGAGCAGACGCGCGAGTTCAAGCGCGGCCAGTTCATGTCGTCCATGGTGAGGGCGGGCGCGTCCGCGGTCTCCGCCACGAACCCCATGGTCGCCGGCGCGGCGGCCGTCGCGAACAAGATCCAGGCCCACTCCGACAAGATGGTGGAGCTCCAGAACTCGCTCGAGCGCGCCGTGGGCGCCAAGACGAGCGAGCGCGACCGCCGCATCCTGACGCAGGGCAGGAAGATCATGCTCACGACCCTCCAGGCGCGCAACGCCCTGGCCAAGGGCTTTGCCGATCTCGAGGTCCCCGCGTGCGACCCGACGCTCTGCACGGCCTGCGGCGACTGCGTCGAGGCGTGTACGCTTCATGCCTGCGACCTCGACCACGAGGGGCACTTCTCCGTCGAGCCGGCGTACTGCGTCAACTGCGGCGTCTGCGCGAAGGTCTGCCCCGAGGGCGCCCTCACCATGAGGAAGTACGATACGGCGGACCTCTGCATCCGCGACGAGGAGGCGGAGCGTCGCAAGCGCGCCGCCGAGAAGCAGAAGGCCAGGATCGAGAAGACCAAGGCCGAGGGCAAGAAGCAGCTTAACCGGGTGCTCGATGGGCTCGAGCGCCTTGCGGACGATTAGGAACCAGAGCCGCCCGAGCGGCTGGACAAGACGGAGATGAGGACGTGTCACTTTCAATCGGCATCGTAGGCCTTCCCAACGTGGGCAAGTCGACCCTGTTCACGGCGCTCACGCGCAAGGGCGGCTTCGCGGCAAACTATCCCTTCGCGACGATCGACCCCAACGTGGGCATCGTGGACGTGCCCGACGCGCGCCTCGACAAGCTCGCCGAGATGGTGCACCCCGCGAGGATCGTGCCCGCGAGCGTCGAGTTCGTTGACATCGCAGGCCTCGTCAAGGGCGCGTCCGAGGGCGAGGGCCTCGGCAACCAGTTCCTCGCCAACGTCCGCAACTGCGACGCCATCTGCGAGGTCGTTCGCTACTTCAAGGACCCCAACGTCATGCGCGAGACCGGCAGGACCGGCGCCTTCGTCGACCCGGCGGCCGACGTCGACACCATCCAGACCGAGCTCATCCTCGCGGACCTCGGCTCGCTCGACCGCTCCATCCCCAAGCTCGAGAAGGAGGCCAAGCGCGACAAGGAGATGAAGCCGCGCCTGGACGTCGCACTCAAGCTGCAGTCCTGGCTGAACGAGGGCAACCGCGCGGCCACCTGCGACCTCACCGACGACGAGCGCGCCGCCGCGCACGACCTCTTCCTCCTCACGATGAAGCCCATGCTCTACGTGGCCAACTGCGACGAGGACCAGCTGCACGACGATCTCACGATCGACGGCCAGAAGGCCATCCCCATCTGCGCCGAGGTCGAGGCGGAGCTTGCCGACCTCGACCCCCAGGAGGCGTCCGAGTACCTGGAGTCCATGGGCCTCGAGCGCTCCGGCCTCGAGACGCTGGCGCAGGCGGCATACCACCTGCTTGGCCTGCAGAGCTTCTTCACCGCAGGCCCCAAGGAGGTCCGCGCCTGGACGGTGCGCATCGGCGCAAAGGCCCCCGAGGCCGCCGGCGTCATCCACTCCGACTTCGAGAAGGGCTTCATCAAGGCCGAAACCATCAGCTACGATGACTACGTGAGCCTCGGCGGCGAGCAGGGTGCCAAGGAGGCTGGCCGCATGCGCATGGAGGGCAAGGACTACGTCGTCCAGGACGGCGACATCATGGTCTTCCGCTTCAACGTGTAGGAGCCGCAGGCAGGCGCAAGCCAGCATAGACATGCAATAAAAACGGGCGCCCTTCTCCCCTGGGTACGGTGGGGGAGAAGGGCGCCTTCCTTTGCTTTTGCTTGCTGCTGGGGTGACGGGGCGTGCCGACTAGTTGCCCGTGGACGTGGTCGTCGTGCCCGTCGTCGTGGCCGACGCGGTGCCCGTGGCCGTCGCGGTGCCGCTCGTCCAGTCGGTGCCGAACACGACCACGACGTCGACGGAGCTGTCCCAGTTGCCGTCGTTGGCGACGGGCGCCACGCTGAGCCCGAGCGACTTGGCGACGCCGGCGGCGTTGGCCGCGGAGTCGCCGTTGTAGTAGACGGCGGTCTTGCTCTGGACGCTCGGGGCGTCGTTGGTGCTGGTGGTGAAGCCCGCGCTGGAGAGGGTCGATGCGCCCTTGCCGGCCACGCCCGCCGTCGTCGTGCCGTTGAGCACGAGCACCGTGCCGGAGTACTCGGGCGTTACGGTCGTGCCGCTCGAGGACGAGTCGTCAGAGCTGCCGGAGTCGTCGGAGGTGGAGGTGCTCACGCCCACGGAGCCCGCGACGCCCGCCGTGAAGTCCTGCGTGGAGCTGCTGTAGGGCGGCAGGCCCTTGTCCACGCGCTCCATGATCTTGGCCCACGCGTCCGCGTCGGCCACCTCGTACCACGTGTTGTTCACGTACTCGGAGGTGGTGGGGCACTGGCCGGAGTAGATGTCCTTGTCCACGTCGATGCCGGCAAAGTTCGTCGCGAGCGAGGTGATGGAGCTTACCGTCATGTCCGTCGTGACATAGCCGGCGAGCGTGTTGACCGTGGATACGATCGTGGCGGCGCCCGAGCTCATGACCTTCTTGATCACGGCGCCAATCAGCATGCGCTGGTTCGCGGCGCGATAGAAGTCGCCGCCGCCGTAGCTGTCGTACGCATGGCGCGCGCGGCCCAGCAGCGCCGCTGTCTTGCCGTCGAGCGTCTGCTTGCCCGCGGGCAGGTCGAGCCCGGTGTATTTGGGGTCCTTCACGGCGACGGGGAGGTTCACGGTCACGCCGCCGATGGCGTCCACCACCTCCGCAAAGCCGTCCATGTCGATCTCCGCATAGTGTGAAATGCTCACGCCGGCAAACTTGCTCACGACCTCGGTCGCATAGGCCGCCCCGCCAAACGAGTAGGCGGCGTTGATCTTCTGGGTTCCGTGGCTGCCCATGTCGATCATGGTGTCGCGCGGGATGGAGATCAGCGTGACCTTCTTGTTGCGCGGGTCCACGCGCGCAAGGATGATCGTGTCGGTGCGGTAGGCGCTGTAGTCCTTTCCGTACTCGGCGCTGTCCGCGCGCTCCTCGTCCTTGTCGATGCCCAGCAGCAGCATGTAGAACGGGTCGCCCGGGTCCTTGGTCTCCACCAGGGCCTTGCGGAGCTTCGTGTCCACGCCCGCGTTGATCGTGCTGTTGATGTGGTGGATGTACGCCGCCACGGCCACGCCACCAGAGACAATCACTGCCAGGATCGCGACGAGCACCGTGCGCAGGACGTGGTGACGGCCACGGCGCCTGCGCTTCTCGATGTACTCGCCCGCGCCCTTTGCCCTTGAGTAGCGCGGTGCGTTGGGGTTCGACGGCACTTCCGGGCGAGAAGAACGGCCCTCGCGGCCGGCATGGCCAAATCCCGCATGCGCGGTGCGGGCGGACTTGTCGCGACCGGAGCCGGCGTTAAACCCAAACTTCCGAGACGACGCGCCGCTGCTCCCATGGCCCGCCTTGGGGACGTCGGGAAGCGGGGCCTGGATCTGCCCGTCCGCGGCACCGGATGCCTGCGGTGCCTTCGCGCTGTGCTTACCCACGTCTCCTCCTTGTGCGACCTCCGCGCAACGTCGGCGCGGGCGCCGCGTTTATGACTGATCCTGTCCCAGCACCACAATAACGTCCTGGGAGTTTCCGTAGCTTCCGTCGTTGGCGACTGGGGTCACATCCAGGCCAAGCGTCTTCACGACGCCCTTTGCCTTGGCGAGCCCGTCGGGTCCGTTGTAGATGACCTCCGTGGTCGTGACGAGGCCGTTGGCGTTGCCGGACTGCGCCTGGAAGCCCGCGGCGGAAAGCTCGCTCGCCTTCTGGCCCGCAAGGCCGTTCACGCCGGAGCCGTTCAGTACGGTCACGCTGCCGGAGTACTCGGCCTTGGTGGAGCTCGAGCTGGAGCTGGAGTCCGAGTCGTCGCTCGAGCTCGAGTCGTCCGTCGTGGTCGTGGTGCTGCCGCCCGAGGCCGCCACGCCCGCGGTCGGGTCCTGGTCGGAGCTCGAGTAGGGCGACTTACCGGCGTCCACGCGCTTCATCATCTTCTGCCAGGCCTCGTCGTCCATGATTTCGTACGAGACGCCGCCGATGTACTTGCCCTCGGTGGGGGCGAGGCCGCTCATGATGCTCTTGCTGGTGTCCATGCCGCGCATCTGGCTCGCGAGGGACACGATGTCGCTCGCGCTCATGTCCGTGTTCACCATGTCCGCCATGGCGTTCACGGTCTTCGTCATGGTCGAGAGGCTGCTCTTGAGCACCTTCTTGGCGACGGCGGTAATGACGGCGCGCTGGTTGGCGGCGCGATAGAAGTCGCCGGCGCCGTAGCTGTCATATGCGTGGCGCGCGCGGCAGAGCAGTGCCGCGGTCTTGCCGTCGAGCTTCTGCTTGCCCGCGGGCAGGTCGAGCTTGGTGTAGTTGGGGTCCTTCACGGCCACGGGCAGCGTCACGGTGACGCCTCCCACCGCGTCGACCACGTCCTCCATGCCGTCCATGTCGATCTCGGCGTAGTGGGATATGCTCACGCCGGCGACCTTCTCCACCATCTTGACGGCGTAGCTCGCGCCGCCGATGGAGTATGCCGCGTTCAGCTTCTGCGTGCCGTGGCTGCCCATGTCGACCTTGAGGTCTCGCGGGATCGAGACCATCGTGACCTTCTTCTTCTGCGGGTCGATGCGCACGAGCATGATGGAGTCCGAGCGGTAGGCGCTCGAGCTGGAGCCAAACTGCTTGCTCGAGCTGCGCGAGCTGTCCTTGTCCACGCCAAGGAGCAGCATGTAGAACGGCTCGCCGGCCTCCTTGGTGGTGAGCGTGCTCATGAGCTTGTTGTCGAGGTTGCCCCTCAGGCGCGAGTTGAGGTTGTTGACGTAGGCCCAGACTGCCGCGCCACCCGCAACGATGACCGCGAGCACCGTCACGAGGACGACCCTCAGGATCCTGTGAGTCCTGCGCCTGCCCTGCGCCTGCGCATAGTGCGCGCGCGACGAGTGGCGAGAGAGGGAGCGTGCGTCCCTCAGGAGGTCGTTGTCCCTCATGTTCCTTCGCGCCAAGGCGATTCCTTCCGTTGGAGCGGCGCTTGACGAAAGCCCAACCAATTAATATTACATACCGCCAGCTAACACCTTACGAAGTCCATAAAGTGCAAGGCAATCCCTAAAAAACACAAGGCAACCGGCCGTCCCGCAGGGCCCAGGGCGAGAAACTCTGTTCTTCTCGCGCCAAGCCCCTCCGTGGGCGGCATGCCGGCGCCAGTCGTGGCATGATAGCTTGTGGCTTTCTTTAACACCGATTGCGGAGGAATCCATGCAGAACAACAGGCCCAAGCAGTTCGTGGCTGTCTTCGACTTTGGCGCACAGTACGGTCAGCTCATCGCAAGGCGCGTTCGCGACCTGCACGTGTACTCCGAGATCGTCCCGTGTGACATCTCCGCGGACGAGCTCGCGGCCATGGCCCCCTCCGCCATCATCCTTTCCGGCGGCCCCGCCTCGGTCTACGCGGACGACGCGCCCGACATGGACGCCCGCGTGTTCGAGCTCGGCGTCCCCGTGCTCGGCTTCTGCTACGGCCAGCAGATCATGGCCGTCAAGCTGGGCGGCAAGGTCGGCCACACCGAGAAGGGCGAGTACGGTCCCGCCACGATCCACCGCCAGGGCCAGAGCCGCGTGCTGGACGGCACCCCCGACGAGCAGACCGTCTGGATGAGCCACCGCGACGCCGTGTCCGACGTGCCCGAGGGCTTCACCATCACGTCCACCACGGACACCTGTCCCGTCGCCTCGATGGAGGACGCCTCGCGCAACCTCTTCGCGACGCAGTTCCACCCGGAGGTCCGCCATACCGCCTACGGCCGCGACATCCTCAAGAACTTCCTCTTCAAGGTCTGCGGCCTCGAGCCCAACTGGACCATGGACAACATCATCGACGAGAAGGTCGCGGCGATCCGCGAGCAGGTCGGCGACAGCAAGGTGATCCTCGCGCTCTCCGGCGGCGTGGACTCCTCCGTGGTGGCCGCGCTCGTGCACCGCGCCATCGGCGACCAGCTCACCTGCGTCTTCGTCAACCACGGCATGCTCCGCAAGGGCGAGCCCGAGATGGTCGAGGAGGTCTTCCGCAAGCAGTTCAACGTGCCGCTGATCCACGTGCACGCGGAGGAGCGCTACGCAAAGCTCCTCGCCGGCGTCACGGACCCGGAGCAGAAGCGCCGCCGCATCGGCACGCAGTTCTGGAAGGAGTTCTTCTCCGTCGCCCAGAAGCTCGATGGGGTCAAATACCTGGCGCAGGGCACCATCTACCCGGACATCATCGAGTCCGGCGCGCGCAAGACCGGCGGCAAGGCCTCCACGATCAAGAGCCACCACAACCTGATCCCGTTCCCCGAGGGCGTGCACTTCGACCTCATCGAGCCGCTCGACCACTTCTTCAAGGACGAGGTCCGCGAGCTCGGCGTGAGCCTGGGCCTGCCCGCCAAGATGGTCTATCGCCAGCCGTTCCCCGGCCCCGGCCTGGCCATCCGCATCATCGGCGAGGTCACGCCGGAGAAGCTCGCCATCCTCAAGGACGCGGACGCCGTCGTGCGAGAAGAGCTGGACGCCTACAACGAGCGCCTCTACCAGGAGACGGGCGAGCGCAACTCCGAGCACTCCTGCTGGCAGTACTTCGCGGTCCTGCCCGACATCAAGTCCGTCGGCGTCATGGGCGACGAGCGCACCTACCAGCGCCCGATCATCGTGCG
>QOUO01000068.1 GCA_003862195.1 Coriobacteriaceae bacterium
AAGAGATCGAGGTCCCAAGGCGCAAGCATCACGCGATCCCCCGCCGTCAGGAACAATGTCCCATATCCGGTTGCCCGTAATACAGGACTAAAGTCGCCGGGAGGCGACGATTAAGAGGATAAGAGGATGACATGGCACGCTACATGACGTACACGGAGGCCGCGGACCTTGGTCCCTACGTGCGGCTCCTGATGCTGGAGGAGCCCACGCCCATGGACCGCGGGCTGCTTGGGGCGACCACGTTCGAGGTGCGCTCGCGCGCGGCCGGATCCGCGGATGACGTTGCCGTGCCGGTGCTGCGCGCGTTCGCGTGCGACGCCGCGGGCGAGCCGGTGGGGGAGGGCGCCCTGCAGACCGCGCCATACGTGGCGCTCGAGCTGCCGGAATGCGACGCGACCCGCCTCGTGGGCGGGAACCTCATGGGCTCGTTCCGGGTCCGTCGCGAGTTCCGCGTGAAACAGTCTGGCCCCGCGGACAGCGTGACCTTTGACGTGCCTGCCGGCGACCGCTGTCCCGCGCTCGATGGCTGGGACCTGGGGCTTTCGGGTACCTTTGACGGCTACGGCCTGCGCTACGCGCTCTTCTCGCCCAAGGCGGCCGCGCCTGGCGGCACGCCTCTCTTGCTCTGGCTGCACGGCGCGGGCGAGCCGCGCGACCCGTACCTTTCCGTCATGGCCAACCGCGTCACGGCGCTGGGGCTGCCGCGCATACAGCGCGAGCTGGGCGGGGCCGCGTACGTGCTGGTGCCCGCGTCGCCCACGTACTGGATGGACTCCGGCTCGGGCATGATGGAGGACGACAACCAAAGCCGCTACACCGCGGCGCTCAGGCAGCTGGTTGATGCCGTGGTCGCGGCGCACCCGGACGTGGACTGGCGCCGCATATATGTCGGCGGGCTTTCCAACGGCGGCTTCATGACCTGTCGCCTGATCGCGGACTATCCCGGCTACTTTGCGGCTGGCATCGCGCTCTGCGCGCCATGGAACGAGGACCTCGCGACGGAGTCGGAGTTCCGCGCGCTCGCGGGCACGCCGCTTTGGTTCGTTCACTCCAAGGATGACCCGATCGTGGATCCCAACAGGACCGCGGTCCCCAACTTCCGCCGCCTGCGCGCGATGGGTGCGCCCGACGTCCACCTCACGCTGCTGGACCACGTTGTGGACCAGACTGGCAGATATCTGGACGAGCAGGGCCGCCCGCGCCGCTTCAACGGCCACTTCGTGTGGATCCCCACCTACAACGACCTCATCCGCGAGACATGCGAGGACCCCGCCACCCAGGTGGGAGACGGGGCCCTGACGCTGTGGAAATGGGTTGGCTCGCGTCGGCTTTCCGCGCCGGGCGAGCGCTAGTTAGCGGCTAGCTTGCGGTTGTCGCGCCGGCTACTCTACGACGAGGTCGCGGTACTCCGGATGCTTCTTGAACCAGTCTTTGGCGTAGCTGCACGAGAGCCGCGCCTTCTTTCCCATCGACTTGATGTGCGCAGCCGCGCGACCCATCAGCAGGCCGGCGGTGCCCATGCCGCGCTCGGACGGCGCGACGTACGTCTTCGTGATGTCCACCACGCCGTCCTCCGCGTCGGCAAAGTCGACCTCGCCCTTCACGTCGTCGTCATCGCCCAGGAACTCGACGTTGTTGTCGTTCACTTGAAAGATCATGTGTGAGCCCCCTTCGTGTGTAAGGAAGGAGTCGCGAGGCATATCTCCCCGCGACCCCTTGGTAGGTTTGCATATGGAATCTGTATACCCAACTACGTAGGCCGCTATTCTCGCCCGCCGTCGGCCGACGCGCCGCGCCTAGCAGTTGCCCGTCAGCACGCAGGGCAGCTTCTCGCGCGCGACGTCAGCCAGCCGGTAGACGACCTCGCGCGGCGTCGCGTCGCGATCGGTCAGGTGCCAGCGCGGGAAGAACCGCGTCACGTGCAGCACGATGGCGGGGTCCACGGAGCGCAGCCAGCGCGCCAGCTCGCGCATCTGCGTCGCGGAGTCGTTCATGCCCGGCACCACGAGCGTCGTGACCTCCAGGTGGCAGGTGGGCGTCGCGGCGAGCGTCTCTATCGTGTGCCTTACGGCGTCGAGCGTGCCCGTGACCCCGGCGCACGCGTCGTAGAACGCGGGCGAGAAGGACTTGAGGTCGATGTTGGCGGCGTCCAGCAGGGGCGCGAGCGCGTCGACCACGCGCGGCCCGGCGCACCCGTTTGAGACGAGCACGTTGGCGAGGCCCGCCTCGTGTGCGAGCCGCCCGCAGTCGCGCACGTACTCCCAGCCCACGAGCGGCTCGTTGTACGTGTAGGCGATGCCGGCCATCTGCCTGCCGCGGGCCTGCTCCCGCTCACGCTCTCCCACGGCGAGACTTACCAGCTCGGCGGGGGTGACCTCGCGCCACGGCACGTCCGACTCGCCCGCCTGCGAGATCTGCCAGTTCTGGCAGAAGGGGCAGCGCAGGTTGCAGCCGTAGCTCCCCACTGACACCACGGTTGAGCCCGGCTTCCAGCGCGCGATGGGCTTCTTCTCTATCGGGTCGAGCGCGATGGACGTGAGCCGGCCGTAGTTGGCGGCCACCACGCGGCCGTCCCGGCACGCGCGGGCGCGGCAGAACCCCGTCGCGCCCTCGGCAAGCCGACAGTGCCGCGGGCACACGTCGCACGTCGCTACCTTGCGGCTGCCTGCCGCGGCGCCCGTGGCCGCGTCCTTCTCGCCCGCGTCTGCTGCCGTCATGTGTGCCTCACGACCTCGAAGCGCTCGAGCCGCCAGTCGTCGCGGTCGAGGTCGATCCCGCCCTTGCGCGCGGCGATGCGCACCTGCTGCTCGATGGTGTCCACGCCGTCCAGGTCGGGCAGGAGCAGCCCGCGCCGGCCGTCGCGCGTGCTCACGATCACGCCGTAGCGCTTGGTGTCCAGCTGGCCGGGCCCGCGGATGGGCTCCGGCTTGGAGAGCACGTCCACGTCGTACACCAGCTCGGGCAGCTCGTCCTCGCTCACGGGCGAGAAGCGCGGGTCATGCGCGCCGGCGGCCACGGCGTTGCTCAGCACCTCCTGCCGGAGCGTGGGCTTGGTCGGCGCTATCGTGCCGATGCAGCCGCGCAGCTCGCCGTCCTTCTTGAGCGAGACGAAGCAGCCGGCCGCGCCCTTGGGGGCCGCGTCCTCGAGCTCGGCCCGCAGCTTGGAGGGCACGTCCTTCTCGCCCAGGCGCTCGCCCGTGCGCACGTAGGTCTCGAGCGCCAGGCGCGCCAGGCGCACCAGCGGGTCCTCGGCGGCCTTGCGGTCGGCCATCTGCTTGCGGTGGAAGTCCTCGTACGCGGTCAGGAAGTCGCGGCTGGCGTCCGCGCGCTCCGCGCCCTTGGGATAGAACGAGGCCACGCCGTAGCCCACGCCAAACGGCCCCTCGTACGAGAGCAGCCGCGGCGTGACGTCCGTCTGGTCAAGCGCGCCCGCCATGATCTGGAAGCTGCGCAGGCCGCACTCGGCCGCGCGCTCAGCAAAGCCGCGGTCCATGGTCAGCAGGTCCAGAAAGTCCGCGGTCTCGAAGTCGTGGCACACGCGCCGGTCAAACTCCGGTCCCTCCGGCGCAAAGCCGTACGGTCCGTCCGGCTTGAGCTTGTGCGAGAGGTCGCCCGAGGCCACGTAGACCACGCGCCGCCCCAGCACGTCCGCCACGCGCTGCACGAGCATGCCCATGCGGTAGTGCTCCGCGGGTGAGAGGCCGGATATTCCCATGCGCACGAGCTTGAAGCTTGCTGGTTTCTTTGCGTCGCGGTACGCCTGCTGGATAAAGTGGAGCGCGATCGTGGTGGCGTGGTCGAGCGACGGGTCGCGCTCTCCCGCGGTGCCGGCGGCAAGGCCGTCCGCGTCGCAGGCAGCCGCAAGGGACGTGGCAAACGCGGCGTCGTAGTCAACGTCATAGGCGGCCTCGGGCGCGCCAAACTGCGCAAAGCTGCCGTGCGCGTGCGTGCCGGGCGACACGTGGATGTAGTCGCGGTACATGATGGAATGGGGCGTGGACAGCACGATCGTCTGGGGGTCAAGCTCCACTATCTGGCGGCTGACCTCGCGATACGCCTCCACGGTGGACGCGATGCCCTTCTCCCTCCCGTGTCCGACGGCCGGGATGATGAGTGGCGGGTGCGGTACCGCAAACGCTGCGACAATGGCCATAGGTCCTTCTCCCCGCGCCAAGGCAAAGCAAAGGCGCGCGACACCCAGCGGGCCTCGCGCGCCTTGTGCATGGCGCTCAATCTTGGTGCCAGTCACCACATTCTTACCCAGCCTGCGGCGGCGTATCCGCGCGCGTCGGCTAGAGCTGCCCCTCCAGGAACTGCTGCAGCTCGCGCAGGCGGCTCACGCTCATCTGGCTGGCGGGGAAGTACGCCACGCGCGACTTGCCAAACATGGCCAGGCAGCCGTGCTCGTTGTGGCGCACGTGCTTGAGGCTCCTGAGCGGCCAGCGCGAGACCTCCGCGCCCGGGCCCTCCACGATGACCTCGGTGGGGGTCACCACGTTGTGGCGGTTGAGGTCCTCCTTGGAGTCGCCCAGGTTGGTGCCCATGAGCGCCCACATGGTGACGGACTTCCAGTTGCCTGACGCCGTGGCGCCGGATATCGCCATGATGAGCGCGATGCAGAACACCACGATGTTGAAGCCCACCATGAAGTTGACCACGAGCGCGACCATGCCCACGACCAGCGCAACCAGGCAGAGGTCGCGCACGTGGCCCTGGCCATAGAGCTCCGCGGCGTTGTCCGCGCTGGCCTCGTCCAGAAAGTACGAGGCCGAGAAGAGCACCTCCCCGTACTTGCGCTCGTCTTCCTCCGCCGTGGTGCGGTGTGCCTGCTCGTGCTCCTTCGCGCTGATGCGCGCCGCCTGCTTGGCGCGGTTCTTGCTCTTTTTGGACATGCGATACCTCCGTAGTGTGTGACTTGCCATGGTAGCGCAAACGAGCTGCGGCCCGCCACAGGGCGGGCCGCACGGGAAGGCTTTCGTTTGTCTGCACGCGCGTCGGGTGCACGCGCTTCGGGCAAGAAGTGCGCGGCGGGCGAGAAGGACGTGGCGCCTTGGTTCGCGCTACTCCAGGACGAGCGGCTCCATCTTGAACGTGACGCAGTTGACGTAGCCGCGGTTGGTGAGGCGGAGGAACGGCACGCAGGCAAGCGACATGACGCCCATGGTCATGAACGGCGAGGGGAGGTTGCAGCCCATGGTCTTCCAGGCCTTCTCCACCTGGTCGACCTCTGCGGAGACGACCTCGACAGGCTTGTCGCTCATGAGGCCGCAGACGGGCAGCTCAACCAGGGCCAGGACCTTGCCGTCCATCACGGCGACCTCTCCGCCGCCGCAGCTGGCCAGGGTCTGCGCCGCGAGTGCCATGTCGGCGTCGTTGTCGCCCATCACGAGCAGGTTGTGGGCGTCGTGGCTCACGGTCTGCGCGAGGGCTCCGTGGATGCCGAAGCCCGTCACGAAGCCGAAGGCGTGCGTGCCGGCGGCGCCGTGGTGACGGTCGAAGACGCAGGCCTTGAGCACGTCGTGGGCGGGGTCGGCCGCAAGCGAGCCGTCGCGCACGGGGACCGTGGCCGTGACGTCGCGCGTGAGCGTGTCGCCCGCGGCGATGCCGATGGCGCGTACCTTGCAGGTGCCTTCCGGCTTGTCGACGGGGATGCGGAAGGTATCGGGCGTGACGTCGAGGCCGATGTTCATGGTGTGGGTCATGAAGTCAGGCCAGGAGAAGGGCGTGACCTCGAACAGGGCCTTGCCGTCCTGCGCGACGAGGTCGCCGTCGATGATGACGTCACGGGCGCGGAAGTCCTTGAGGTCCTCGAACAGGACGATGTCCGCGCACTTGCCGGGCGTGATGGAGCCCATGTCGAGCCCGACGCCGAAGTAGGTTGCGGCGTTGATCGTGCACATCTGGAGGGCGGTCACGGGGTCGAGCCCGAGGCTCACGGCCTCGCGCAGGACGCGGTCCATGTGGCCGTCGGACACGATGGTGTGGGGGTGCGAGTCGTCCGTGCAGAGCATGCAGTGGCTGGTGTCCACGCCGCTCTTGACGAGCTCGGGCAGGTAGCCGGGCAGGTTGAGCCACGCGGAGCCCTGGCGGAGCTGCACGTACATGCCCATGCGGAGCTTGGCGAGCACGTCCTGGAACGTGCTGGACTCGTGGCAGCTGGTGACGCCGGCCGCGATGTAGGCGTTGAGGCCGCGGTCGTCGTCCGGTGCGACGTAGTGGCCGGTGATGGGCTTGTCGGCCTTGAGCGTCTCGCTCACCTCTGCGAGGGCGTTCTTCTCGCCCGAAAGGATGCCGGGGAAGTTCATCATCTCGCCCAGGCCGCAGGTCTCGGGCCAGGTCATGGTCTCGGCTACCTGCGCGGCGTCGATGCTGGCGCCCGTGTCCTCCACGCCCTGGACCGCCGGCACGCAGGAGGGCGTGGTCAGCATGATCTTGAGGGGCGTGCGGGCGGCGTCGGTCCACATGGCCTTGACGCCCTCGAGGCCGGTGACGTTGGCGACCTCGTGCGGGTCGGCGTAGATGGCGGTGGTGCCGTGGGGCACGACGCCGCGGGCGTACTCCGAGGGGCCGACCATGGAGGACTCGATGTGGATGTGGGTGTCGACGAGGCCCGGCGCCGCGTAGAGGCCGTGGGCGTCGATCACCTTGGTGTCTGGCCCGATGCAGTGCTCGGCCGTGTGGCCGTCGAAGCCGATGTAGGCGACGCGGCCGCTCGCGATGGCGATGTCGGCGTCGTCCAGGATCTCGCGCGTGGTGACGCTCACGAGCTTGGCGTGGCGGATCACGGTGTCCGCCGGCTCCTGGCCCTGTGCCACGCGCACGAGCCTGTCGTTACATTCCCAGAGGGGGACCTTGCAGAAGTGGTTGATCATGTGCGCCTCCCGCGACGGGGCCGCCTCTGCCCGTGCTGGCGGCGGCCCGATTTTGTTTGCACCTAGGTTAGCGTATGCGGACGAGGGTGGCGTGGATGCCGGCTGCTGGCGCATGTACGGGGCACTTGCTCCTGACCGAGTCAACTGCGAACCGGATGAATGACATTGGTTGATTCGAGGTTTGCCAGATACCGCAGTGGTCTAAAATACAAAAGCACGTAAAGAACACGTATTTTGAAGAAATTTGAAATCCGAAGGCTGGTGATTCCATGGGAGATGAAATTGGACCTCAAGAGAGGATTAGGCAAGCGGAGTCCAAACTTGAGGAAGTAAAGGCAGCCTACGAGGCCAAGGTCGAGCAAGCCCGCAAAGACTCAGAAGAAGCAAAGCAGAGGTATGAGAGCCGTATCGAGCAATGCAAGCAGGCAGTGGCCGACGCCAGCGCCCCGTACGACGGTCTAGTTATGGAGGTTGGGCCAGTTAAGCTGTACGGCGACAGAATTGAATACGAGAACAATCTCCTTAAGCTCGATGATAGAATTGAGATTACGGTATCTACCAGCGGAAATGTGTACTCTGATACGAAGATATCTGGTGGTGGTCCCAGCATTGGCGGCGCGCTTGTTGGTGGCGTAATTGCTGGCGAAGCGGGGGCCATCGTAGGCGGGACGAAAAAGATCACGTCTTCCACCGAAACTCACGACGCAAGAGGCGTATTCTTGACCGCCGTTTCGGATGCAGGGAGTCTTGTTGCTCCGATCGATCCCCAACACGAGCTCGATGCGAGGAATCTTACGGCGAAGGCGAAGTATCTAATCCGAACCCTTGAAAAGAGGGAGAGTGAGGTAGAAGGTCCTGTCTCCGATGCCAAGGAGAAGCTCGATGAGGCGATGCGCGACACTGCAGAAGCCAATGAGCTGAGCCAGCGTTACGAACAAATCAAATCGGATACGAGCGAGGTCGATGCTGCAAAGGCAGAATACGAATCGGTCGTAAGCAGTATCGATCCTTCGGAGATCAGGGCTGAAAAACTTGCGAAGGTCAAGCGTCATTTTTCTAGGGCCATGCAAGTAGTCAAGATTCTACTGGCATTGTTCTTCATTGCTCTCGGGCTCGAGTATTGGCTCGACTATCCCCAATCTGCTGTGGGCGGAATTGTCAGTCTGCTTCTTGCAGATGCGCTTATTGTCTCGACGGTTCATCGAGCTAGAGCCAGGAAAGTTATGCAGTGAAATTTGCCATTGGGAGGAGTCGATAAATGAGTGATGACAAGAAGCCGTCCAGTGGCGGGGAATCAACTGATTGCGCGGAGACCGAAGAGACCGAAACGGTCGCTGAGACTAAGGAGTCAGAAGCGGTATCGAGTGCCCAGCAAGAGGAGAACGGTACCGAGACGCCGACCGAGAACAACGAAGGTGACAATAGCCACGATACGCATAAATTATGGAACAGCCTAGAAGGAAAGATCGGTGCTGTAGCGGCTGTCGTCATCATTGTGATTGGCGTGTTGTTCGGTACGCACGTATTCTGCGTCCATCACTGGGCCAAGGCGACGTGTACCTCTCCACGAACTTGCATAATCTGTCACCGGACTCAAGGCAAGAAGCTCGGTCATTACTGGTTGCCTGCGGACTGCGAGTACCCGAAGCGCTGCGGACGCTGTGGAATAGAAGTGGGTAAAAAGCTGGGACATAAATGGGAAGCGGCTACTTGTACGGAACCGACGACGTGTAAGCGCTGTGGTAAGACAAAGGGCTCGCCGCTGGGGCACGACGTCACTGCTTGGAAGACAACCAAAGAGGCCACATGTACGGAGAGCGGTGAACAGGAAGGTACCTGTAATCGCTGCGGACAGACGGTGACGCAGACAATTCCAATGCAGGAGCACACGCCTGGAGATTGGGAGGTTGCGAAAGACTACACGATAGACCCTGCCGGATACGTAACGCCTGGGCTCAAAGTGAGGAAATGCAAGGTGTGCGGTAAGGTGCTTGAACAACAGGAGTACACCGTTGAGCTCACAACGTCGCAAAGTAACGCGCTGGCAAAAGCGGCGGATTACCTCTCTTTTTCATCTTTCTCGCATGAGAGCTTGATAAGGCAACTTGAGTTCGAGGGATATTCAACCGATGATGCAACCTTTGCTGCGGACCACTGCGGTGCCGATTGGATGGTCCAGGCAGAGAAGAAGGCGCAGTCGTACATGGAGGTCTCCTCTTTCTCGAGGGCCGGTCTGATAAACCAACTTGAGTTTGAAGGCTTTACGCCCGATCAGGCTGCGCATGGAGCTGATTCGGTCGGCTTGTAGCATTTGAATTGGTGGGGCCGGCTAGGTAAAGCGTGATCACGTGTATAGATCAGAGGCCGTTGGAGGGAATCCTCTCCGGCGGCCTTTCGCATATCCGGATGTGCGATGCGGTACGTTTTTAAGAGCACGCAGGTAGACGAGTTGCGACCCAATTCGCACATCCGGATATGCGAATTTTGGAGCCGGGTAACGTGGGCGGTAGCCCGCCCGACGTGCACTCCGCATGGAGGGCGTGTGCCCGGGCCGTGGCTTTTTGGTGGTGTCGCGGCAGGCGCGCATGCGCGGGGCACGCGGGCAGGTAGAGTATCAAGCCGTGAGTGTGCTCGGTGGGTTCGGGCGACGTACTGTTCCGAACCTGGTCAGGACCGGAAGGTAGCAGCCATAAGGAGCCTCGGGCGGGCGCCCGTTCCCACCGAGCACACTGTGTACGACGCCCCA
>QOUO01000069.1 GCA_003862195.1 Coriobacteriaceae bacterium
AAATACAAACGAAAGGTTAGGTTCTACGATGTTCCACAACGCTTCGCATGACGCATGCGTCACGCGCAGGTCCTTCCTGCTCACCGGGGCGGCAATGGCGGCGACGCTCGGTCTCGCCGGCTGCGGCTCCTCCTCCAACGGCTCCTCCAAGGACGACTCGAAGAGCGGCTCCGCGGGATCCGCAAGCTCGTCCAAGTCCCTCTCCGGCAAGCTCGTCGTGTTCGCGGCCGCCTCTCTCACGGAGTCGCTCACCGCTGCCGGCAAGATCTTCATGAAGGCGAATCCCGACGTGGACATCACGTACAACTACGACTCGTCGGGGACCCTCAAGACCCAGATCCAGAACGGCGCCGACTGCGACGTGTTCATCTCCGCGGGGCAACTGCAGATGGACCAGCTTGACGTCAAGGCGAAGCAGGACCACGAGGACGGCCTGGACTTCGTCAACCACGCCACGCGCTTTGACATCCTCGAGAACAAGGTCTGCCTCTGCGTGCCCGACAACAACCCCAAGGGCATCAAGGACTTTGGCGACATGTCCAAGAAGCTCGAGAAGCACAGCATCCTCCTCTGTATGGGCAACTCCGACGTGCCCGTCGGCCAGTACACGCAGAAGATTCTCGCGTACTACAAACTCGACGAGCAGGCGCTGGCAAACGCGGGCTGCATCACATACGGCAGCAACGTGAAGGAGGTCGCCTCCCAGGTGAGGGAGGCCGCCGTCGACTGCGGGGTGGTATACCGCACCGATGCCGTGTCCGAGGACCTGAAGCAGGTCGACCAGGCCACCGAGAAGATGTGCGGGCGCGTCGTCTATCCCGCTGCCGCCATCAAGACCGCCCCGAATCCCGAGGTCGCCAAGGCGTTTCTCGCCTTCCTCAAGGGATCGAGGGCGAGCAAGTGCTTCGAGAAGGTCGGGTTCACCCCGCTCGCGGAGGGCTAGGTCGGGATGGACTGGTATCCGCTCCTCAACTCGCTGAGGATCGCAGCCATATCGACGGTGGTGGTGTACCTGCTGGGCATCTGGCTCGCACAGGTGGTGGCCCGCGCGCCGCGCCTGGTCAAGGGCGTGCTCGACGTGGTGCTCACGCTCCCGCTGGTGCTCCCGCCCACGGTCGTGGGCTATCTCCTGCTCGTGCTGCTCGGCCCCAGGCGCCCGCTCGGCGCCTGGGCCATGCGGGCGTTCGGCATCCGCCTGACCATGGTGTGGTACTCGGCCGTGCTCGCGACGATCGTGGTGAGCTTCCCGCTCATGTACCGTACGGCGCGTGGCGCCTTCGAGTCGTTCGACGAGTCCCTGGCCGACGCGGCGCGGACCCTGGGCCGCTCGAACGCCTGGACGTTCTGGCGCGTCAAGATGCCCTGCTGCAGGCAGGGCATCGTGGCGGGCGCCGTACTCGCGTTCGCGCGCGCCCTGGGCGAGTACGGCGCAACCTCCATGGTCGCCGGCTACACCCCGGGCACCACGGCCACGGTCTCCACAACCGTCTACCAGCTCTGGCGCACGGGAAACGACGCCCTGGCACTCAGGTGGGTCCTCGTGAACCTCGCCATTTCCGCCGTGGTCCTCGTCGCCATGAACATGGTCGAGGACCGCTCGGGCTACGGCAGGCGCCGCCGGGCCGTCCATGCGGCCGCGCCGGCCGACGCTTCCGCCACCGGGGGAGGCGAGGCATGATGTCGCTCGACGTGGACATCACGAAGCGCCTCTCGGACTTCACGCTGCGCGTGCGGTTTGTGACGGATGGTCCCCAGGAGGTCCTTGCCCTCCTGGGCCCCTCCGGTTGCGGCAAGTCCATGACGCTCAAGTGCATCGCGGGCATCGAGAGGCCGGACGGCGGCCGCATCGTGCTGGACGGGCGCGTGCTCTTCGACGCGGAGAAGGGCATCGACCTTCCCCCGCAGCGCCGCCGCGTGGGCTACCTGTTCCAGAGCTACGCGCTCTTCCCCAACATGACCGTCGAGGGCAACGTCCTTGCGGGCGCCGCGGGCAGCACGAAGGACGAGCGCCGTCGCCGCGCGGCGGAGGCCATCCGCCACATGCGCCTGCAAGGGCTCGAGCGGCGGCACCCCGCCGAGCTCTCCGGCGGCCAGCAGCAGCGCTGCGCCATGGCGCGCATCCTCGCCAGCAGCCCGGACCTCATCCTGCTCGACGAGCCGTTCTCCGCGCTCGACGGCTACCTGCGCTGGCAGCTCGAGATGGAGCTGACCGACGTGCTGCACGAGTTCCCCGGCGGGACGGTGTTCGTGTCCCACAACAGAGACGAGGTCTACCGCCTGTGCGACACGGTCTGCGTGATCTCGCGGGGCAGGTCGGACCCGCGCTGCACCGTGCGCGAGCTCTTCGAGGCGCCGCGCACGCTCGCGGCGGCGCTCATATCCGGCTGCAAGAACGTCTCGCGGGCGTCGCGTGCGGGCGAGGGGCTGCTTCGCTGCGACGACTGGGGCGTAACCCTGCGCACGACGCTGCCGTGCGAAGGTGCCACCCACGCGGGGATACGGGCGCACTACTTCCGCGTGGGGGAGGCGGCCGGCCGGAACGCCATCCCCTGCATGGTGGACCGGGTGATCGACAGCACGTTCTCGACCATCGTGATGGCGCGCACGCCCGGGGGCGCCCTTCTCCGCTACGAATTGGAGAAGGACGAATGGGCGCGGTTGGAACGGACTGCGGTGGAGCACGGGAGGCTCGTGCTCGCCATCGAACCAAGAGACGTGATGCCGCTCGTGGACGGCGACGCGGAAGGGAGGTAGGAGATGCTGGACGGCTTTGGGCGTGATGTCCGCTACCTGCGGCTCTCCGTCACGGACAAGTGCAACTGCCGCTGCGTGTACTGCATGCCGGCGGGAGGGGTCAGGCTGCTGCGGCACGAGGACCTGCTCTCCTTCGAGGAGCTCGCGGAGATCGTGGCGGCGGCCGCGTCGCTCGGCGTGGAGCGCGTGCGCATCACGGGCGGGGAGCCCCTTGTGCGTCGCGGCATCGTCGACCTGGTGCGCATGGTGGCCGAGGTGCCCGGCATCCGCGAGGTCGACATGACCACGAACGGCACGCTCCTGGCGCCGCTCGCCCGTCCGCTCCGCGAGGCGGGGCTCACGCGCGTGAACGTGAGCCTGGACACGCTGGACCCCGTGCTGTACCGGCGCATCACGCGCACGGGCGAGCTTGCGGACGCGCTCGCGGGGCTGCGCGCGCTGGACGAGGCGGGCTTTGCGAACACCAAGCTCGACTGCGTGCTGGTGGGCGGGCTCAACGACGCGGACGTGCGTCCCGTGGCGGAGCTCGCGCGCGACCGCGATCTGAGCGTGCGGTTCATCGAGCTCATGCGCATGGGGGAGTGCGCGGGCTGGCCTACCGAGCGCTTCGTGCCCGCGGAGGAGGTGCTGCGCCAGCTGCCGGAGCTTGAGCCCGCGGGCAGCCAGGGCGTGGCGGAGCTGTACCGCGCACCGGGATGGAAGGGCACGGTGGGGCTCATCAGGCCCGTGACCCACCGCTTCTGCGCGGGGTGCGACCGCATCCGCGTGTCCGCGGAGGGACGGGTCAAGCCCTGCCTGCACTCCGCGGAGGAGATATCGCTCCGGGGCCTGCACGGAGACGCGCTGGTGGGGGCCCTGCGGCGGGCCATCCTCGCAAAGCCGGCGCGCTCGCACATCGACGTTGACCACGCAAGCCAGTCCGCGCGTGGCATGAGCAGGATAGGAGGCTGAGCCATGGCGCTCACTCACTTCAACGATCAGGGACGCGCCCACATGGTGGACGTGTCCGCAAAGCAGCGGACCGAGCGCATCGCCCGGGCCGCGGGAAAGGTCCTCATGGCGCCGGGCACGATCGAGCTCGTGCGCCAGGGCCGCATGGGCAAGGGCGACGTCCTCGCCGTGGCGCAGGTCGCGGGCATCATGGCGGCCAAGCGCTGCTGGGAGCTGGTGCCCATGTGCCACCCCGTGCAGCTCACAGGCGTGGACGTGAGCTTTGCCTTCGAGCCCGACGGCATCGCGTTCGAGGCGACCACGCGCTGCTGCGGCCAGACCGGGGTCGAGATGGAGGCGCTCACGGCAGCCTCCGTCACGGGGCTCACGATCTACGACATGTGCAAGGCGCAGCAGCGCGACATGGTGGTGACGGACGTGCGCCTGCTGGAGAAGGACGGCGGCAAGTCCGGCCACTTCGTGCGGCCCGAGGGGGACGACCCCACGGCGCAGGGAGCGGTCGCGGGCACGGACGGCACGTCCTTCTCGCCCGCGTTTGCCGTAGCGCAGCGCGGTAGGGTCGTGGCCACGTGCACGAGCGAGCGCAAGGGCGAGGTCAAGGTGCCCGTCGACGGCATCGAGCTCGTGGCCGGGCTGGGCATCCGCGGCGACGCGCACGCGGGCAGGTGGCACCGCCAGGTGAGCCTGCTCGCGGACGAGTCCGTGGACACCATGCGCGACCTGGGGCTCGAGCTTACGCCCGGGGCCTTTGCGGAGAACGTCCTGACCCGCGGCGTGGACGTGAAGGGCCTGCCCGTGGGCGCCCTCGTGCGCCTGGGGCCGGCGCTCGTGTGCGTGACGCAGATCGGCAAGCAGTGCCACAACGACTGCGCCATCCGCCGTCGCACGGGCAAGTGCGTGATGCCCACCGACGGCGTGTTCGCCGTGGTGGTGCGCGGCGGGACCGTGCGCGCGGGCGACCCGATCGAGGTCCTGCGCGACGGAACGGCGCCGGATGACCCGGGTGCCGAGGACGGAATGGCTGACGGGGCGGCCAGCGCCCCGAGGGAGGGTGACGCGCGATGAGACTAGTGAGGACCGAGGACGCCGTGGGGCACGTGCTCTGCCACGACATGACGCAGATCATTCCCAAGGAGAAGGACGGCCATCCGCGCTTCAAGGGCCCCCGCTTCAGGAAGGGCCACGTGGTGACCGAGGAGGATGTGCCGGTGCTGCTCTCCATGGGCAAGGAGCACCTGTACGTGTGGGAGGTCACGCCGGGCATGCTGCACGAGAACGACGCGGCCGAGCGGCTCGCGGCGCTGTGCCTGGGCTGCAACACCGTGGCGTCCGGCGCCCCGAGCGAGGGCAAGATCGGCATCAATGCCGCGTGCGACGGAGTGTACCTGGTGGACGTGGAGCGCCTGAACGCGGTCAACGCCACGGACGAGGTCATGGTCGCCACGCGCAAGGGCAACTTTGGCGTGCACGAGGGCGACGCCCTCGCGGGCACGCGCGTGATCCCGCTCGTGGTGCGCGAGGAGGTCGTGCAGGCGGCCGAGCGTGCGTCGCGCGTGGATGCCGAGGGCCCGCTCATGCGCGTGGAGCCGTACCGCCTCAGGACGGCGGGCATCGTGACCACGGGCTCCGAGGTAAAGGGCGGCCTGATTGAGGACGCCTTCACCCCGGCCGTGGAGCGCAAGCTCGAGGGCTACGGCGTCAAGGCGACGTTCCACGCGATGCCCGGCGACGACCCGGACGCCATTGCCAGGGCCATCCACCAGGCGCTCGACGCGGGCGTGGACATGGTGGTGTGCACGGGTGGCATGTCCGTCGACCCGGACGACAACACGCCCGGCGCTATCAAGCGCGCGGGCGCACGCATCGTCACGTACGGCGCCCCCGTGCTGCCGGGCGCGATGCTGCTCGTTGGCTACTTTGACGGCCGGCAGGGCGGCTGCGGCGAGACCCCCGCGGGCGGCGTGCCGGTGCTGGGCCTTCCCGGCTGCGTGATGTACAACGCCGCGACGGTGTTCGACCTGGTGCTGCCGCGCGTGGTGGCGGGCGTGCCACTGGTCAAGCGCGACTTTGTGGAGCTGGGCGAGGGCGGCCTCTGCCTGCGCTGCAATCCCTGCACCTACCCGCTCTGCCCCTTTGGGAAGTGAGGTCACGATGGGAGAAGAACACGCCGCACCGGCCGCGGCCGGCGCGCACCACGTGCACGGCCATGGGCATGACGACGGGCGGAAGGTTTCCTACACGGCCTGGGTGGTGACGGTGAGCGACCGCGGCGCGCGGGGCGAGCGCGAGGACGCGAGCGGCCCCGCGCTGGTGGGGCTCCTGCGCGGGCACGGCTACGACGTGGTGGGCACGAGCCTCGTGCCCGACGAGGAGGACCGGATCCGCGACGCGATCCTGCAGGCAGCCGCGCGCGACGTGGCACTGGTGCTCACCACCGGGGGCACGGGCTTCTCGCCCCGCGACGTGACGCCCGAGACGACGGCCGCCGTGTGCGAGCGCATGGCCCCCGGGATCCCCGAGGCCATGCGTGCGGCGTCCATGCGCATCACGCCCATGGCGTGCCTCTCGCGCGAGGTCGCGGGCATCGTGGGCCGTACCCTGGTGGTGAACCTCCCGGGAAGCCCCAAGGCGGCGGTTGAGAACGTGTCCGCCGTGATCGGGCCCATCGCGCACGGCCTGCGCATCCTGCGTGGCGGGCCCGCGGACTGCGCGCGCGAGCTGGGGCGCTGATGCCAGACGTCACGCGGAGAGTATGCAGATGTGCCAGTCTGTGATATAAGAAAATTGGTGGCGGGTTTCCGCTACCTCCAAGTGCCGGGGGCTTATCCCCCGGCTTCTTCTGTCTCTAGGGGCTGACTTTCCAAAGCTACGACAACGGCCAAGCCATCGTGGAGCGCGCTCTCTATGGGGCCATTGCGGGTGCGCTTTCCAGCAACGTGATGGTACGACGCAAGACAAGAGAGCTCGCGAAGGCGACGCCGCCGTCCTTCTCGCCCGTGTCCGTGCCCACGCTCGCACGGGTGGCGCTCGCGCACTACCAGCTCGAGGCGCCGCACCCCCTTCGTCGACGGCAACGGCCGCATCGGCCGCATTCTGGCGCAGCGCATGCTGGTGGGCGCGGGGCGGCTTCCGGCTGACGCGCTGCTGCTCTCCGAAACGCTCAAGCGTCACAAACAGGCCTACTACCAGCGCATAGAGGACGTGGAGAAGTACGGCGACTACGAGTCGTGGGTCGCGTTCTTCTGCGACTGCGTTGCGGAGGCCGCGGACTACACGCTGGGCCGGCTGCGGGCGTAGGGCCGTTGCTTCCTAGTAAAGCAGCCAGTCCAGCAGGTTGACTATCCGCACGCCGCTGGGCGTGACGCCGCAGCGGTAGCGGTCGAGCGTCAGGACAACCTTTGGGAACGAGTCGCCAATCATGTCAAGTGGCGCAAGCTCGCGCTGGTAGGTGGCCTCGTCCGCGAGAGACTCGGTCACCTGAAGGTAGGTCTTCTCGCCCGTGCGCTTTGATGCGACAAAGTCGACCTCGCCAGAGCGGAGCGTGCCAACGCTCGTCGAATGCCCCCTGCGGACGAGCTCGTTATACACGACGCACTCAAGCTGGAAACCGAGGTCTTGGGGAGAGAAGCCGCTCATGAGGTTGCGCAGTCCCGTGTCCGCTGGATAGAGCTTGTACTGCGGCCTCAGGACCTGCTTCCCCGAGATGCCCGCCTGCTCGCACCGGGAGACGATGAACGCGCCCTCGAGGGCGTGCAGATAGTTGTCCACGGTGTTTGCGCTAGTCTTCCTTCCCGCGCTGGTAAGGTAGTTTGCTATCGATCGCGTCGAGAAGAGGTTTCCTGATGTCACGAAAACGTACCTGACGAGCTTCTCAAGCAGGTCGATGTCGGAGATGCCGCCGTGCGTCGCGACGTCGTTCAGGATGATCGTCTCGTATATGGCCGTCAGCATGCTTTCGACGTACTCATCGCTCTCGGTCGGCGCGTCGAACTGGCCGGGCATCCCGCCGTATTTGAGGTATCGAGCAAAGAGTGCCTCGACTGGTTGCTCTTGCGTGTGTCTGGCCTTGGAGAAGGACAGGTACTCCTTGAACGACAGGGGGCTCACCTTGAGCTCGATGTAGCGACCCCCGATCAGCGTGGAGAGGTCCGAGGACAGCACGAACGCGTTTGAGCCCGTGATCCAGACATCCGTCCGCTCACGGGTCCGGAGCTGACGCACGACCTTCTCCCAGGCGGGGACCTCCTGCACCTCGTCCAGGAAGACGTGGGCCATGCGGCTGCCGTCTGCCTTGTCGAGGGCCGCCTGGATTCGCTCCTTCAGCCATTCCGCAGTCGGCTCGAGCGGCATGTCGAAGCCGTCGAGCCTGATGAGGATTGCGTTGTCCTTGCCGTCGCGGGTTGCCGCGGCAGAGGCGAGTGCCTGGAGGAGCGTGGACTTACCGCTGCGTCGAACGCCAATCAGCACCTTGATGTCCTCGGTGTCGAGGTAGGGGAGCAGGCGCTCCTCGTAGTCGGGGCGGGCGATTCTGATGGTCATTGCGAGGTCCAATCTTGTTATGCGAAGCGCATTTAACATTATAACTTGAAAAAGGTACGAATGTTAAATTGATTTGACGTTTTGAGATTTACCGACAGGATTGTCAAGTTTGATTAACAAAACTTGCAGTCTCAAACTTCAAGATTTGCGAAAACTTGACGTCCTAGACCGCAAGGGACGTGGTCTTGGGGTCACGGGCCATGTCCTTCTCGCCCTGAGCTGCCATGGCCTCAAGCTTGCTCAAAGCTTCGTTTCGGGTGTGTGAGCTGTCGCGTCCGCGTGGGTGCGCAGGGCACTGCGGTGCGCTACAGTGGGACCAATCGAATAGCTCCACCAAACCATTGAGGCGGAAGGTAGACGCCAGCGCACGCACAGAGAGCCCGGAGTGCTGAGATCCGGGTCGGAATGCGGAACGTTGATTGGGCCGCCGAGGGCGCACCGAAAGGGACGTTGGGTCCCAAGTGGCGGGACTTCGCCGTCGTCGCGAGGAGTAGCAAGTAACTGAAAACCGGACGCATTGGCGGGGCGCAATTTGAAGCTGCGCCCCGTTTTTTCGTGTCGGAAAGCCATTCTGGTTATGGTGAGCTTGCCACTACCCACGTGGCCTTTGCAATTTGTATATTGTGGTATACACTCAGAGCATGCTGGGGAGAAGAAGAACAGTATGAGCTGCGAGTCAGTTATGGTCCAGGCTGCCTGCTCTATTTTTATAGGACGTGACGAAGAGATTGTCTGGCTGCTCCTTGGCGGAGACAAGTCCTCACGGCAACGTGATGTCAAGCGTGCTCAGCAGCTGAACAGGGAATACGAATGAGGTGAGAAGGACGACAGGGAAGAAGAAGGTTGCTGCACCATACGATGCGGCGGAGTTCTTGGAGACGGAAGAAGACGTTGCCGCCTACCTCAACGCCGCACTTGAAGACGGCAATCCACAACTTCTCACAGCGGCCCTTGGAGATGTCGCACGTGCCAAGGGGATGACCCAGCTTGCGCAGGAGACAGGCATCACGCGCGACGGCCTCTACAAGGCACTCTCGCCCTCGGGAAATCCGTCCTTTGCCACGGTGCAGAAAGTGGTGAATGCCTTGGGATTCAGGTTTGACGTAACTCCGAATAATCAAGTCCCGGCATAGGGTGCTTGCAATGGGCGACAAGAAGATTGATATACGTAAGCGCGAGCTGCGCCATCACTTTATTGACGTCCG
>QOUO01000070.1 GCA_003862195.1 Coriobacteriaceae bacterium
CGGGCAACGTGTCGCCCGACAGGCCAAACCTCACCATCGCGGGCGTGCGCACGGTCTTCTCGGCCACCGGCGAGGAGGCAGACAGCGTGATCGAGCGCATCGTGACGGAGGCCCGCCACGACGTCCGTGCCGTCACGGTCATCACGTCCGACAACACGATCCGCGCCACGGTGGGCGGCATCCCGGTCACGCGCCTGTCCAGCGACGTGCTGATCCACGACGTTGACGCCATCGTGGAGGACGTGCGCGCCGCTAACGACGAGCGCAACCACCAGCGCCTCACGCTGGAGGATCGCCTTGACCCCAAGACGCGCCAGAAGCTGGACCGCCTCCTCGGCCGCATCTAGCCCCCTCCGCAGGGGAGAGGGGCAAGGGCAGCAGGGCGAGAAGAACATGGCCCCCACGTTGTACCCGCCCACCGTATGGATGTGATGTGCCGGCGCGCGACGTCTGGCGCAAACGCCCGCCTAACGATATGATTCAATAGCTCGCTGGCGTAGCTCAATGGCAGAGCCCTGGTTTTGTAAACCAGTTGTTGCAGGTTCGACTCCTGTCGCCAGCTCCAGACATTTTCGCAGGTCGCACGGGGTGTCCCGTGCGGCCTGCTTTGCGTTTCTGGGTGATGTGTGCCAGCGCGCGTACCAGATGTGTGCCAAAGTTGCACCCCAAACCCATGCGTCAAGGGCCATGGTCCGCGTCGGCAAACGGTGCCATTTGTCACTTGTGGGATACTGTCCACTACAGACAAATGCAAGATTTGCTCTCGGGGGTGCTTGTAGTGATAACTGGAGCGGTGAAGGCAAAGGTTGATGACGTCTGGCAGCGCATGTGGGAGGGCGGAATCACCAACCCGCAGGAAGTCATCACTCAGCTGACCTACCTCATGTTCATCCGCTCTCTCGATGAGCAGGAACTTGAGACCGAGCGTATGGAGGCTTTGGGGGTGCCGGGTGAGCACCTCTTCCCCGATACCTTTACAAAGGACGACGGCAGCTCGATTGCTGGCTCGGAGCTGCGTTGGAATGTCTTCAAGGATCAAGCTCCGGCTACCATGCTCACGACCATTCGTGACTGGGTCTTCCCCTTCATCAAGCAGCTCCACGACGACACGCCTTTCGCGCGGTCTATGGCGGATGCCACCTTTGGTATCAACAACCCCCGTACCCTGCAGAAGGCGGTCAGTGGTATCGACGAGCTCATGAGCGGCTTCGACGATAACATGGATGACCTGGGCGACCTCTATGAGTACATGCTCTCCAAGCTCTCGACCGCAGGTACTAACGGGCAGTTCCGCACCCCTAAGCACATTCGGGACATGATGGTTGCCATGGTGGATCCTCGCCCTGGCGAGGCGATATGCGACCCGGCCATGGGCACAGCCGGTTTTCTTATCAGCGCTTCGGATTGGCTGCGTACGAAGCATGCGGACGACATGCGTGACGAAGACTGGGCCGCCTTCAGAGGACGGGCTGACGAGAAGGACGCCCGGGGACATGTGACCCATCCGGGTCGCCATCAGTTCTCTGGTGGCGAGACCGATCAGACCATGTATCGGATTTCCGCCATGAACCTGCTTCTGCATGGTGTGGAGCAGCCGGACATCCGTCTCGTGGACTCCGTGAGCAAGCAGAACACGGTGACGAGTCGCTTCGATCTTGTGCTCGCAAACCCACCCTTTACGGGCAATGTGGATAAGGAGGACATTGCCCCCTCGCTTACGGCCATCTGCGACAGCAAGCAAACCGAGCTTCTCTTTGTGGCTCTCTTCCTGCGTATGCTCAAGGTGGGCGGTCGGTGTGCCTGCATCGTACCCAATGGAGTCCTCTTCCGCACTAACTCCAAGGCATATCGTCAGTTGAGACAGGAGCTCGTAGAGCACCAGCAACTCCGCGCCATCATCTACATGCCGAGTGGAGTCTTTAAACCCTACTCGGGCGTCAGTACCGCCGTGCTTGTCTTTACAAAGACTGACGCGGGTGGTACCGACAAGGTTTGGATGTACAACATGGAGGGCGACGGTTTTACGCTCGACGATAAACGGGACGTCGATTCCTCCCATGATGATATTCCTGACATCTTGGAACGCTGGAACCATCTCGACGATGAAGAGAAGAAGCGTGATCGCAAGCAGAAGAGCTTCTTTGTCCCCAAGCAGGAGATTGTGGACAACGATTACGACTTCTCTTTCAACAAGTATGTGGAGACCACCTACGAACGAGTCGAGTATCCGCCTACGAGTGAGCTTCTCTCAGAGCTGGAGGACTTAAACCGACAGATGGCTGACGGGTTAGCAGAGCTCAGGAGCATGTTGGGCGGTGAAGGCAAATGACAAGCAAACTGCCGTTTGGCGGAGAGCTGGTACAGTTGGGAGACCTATGCGAACTGGTTCTTGGCCAGTCGCCATCATCGGAGAGCTACAACACGGTCGGCAAGGGACTTCCCTTCTATCAGGGGAACGCGGATTTCGGGAAAGATCACCCATCTCCTAAGACTTGGTGCACAGATCCTAAAAAGGTTGCTGAGCCAGGAGACATACTCATCTCCGTGCGAGCGCCCATTGGAGCTATCAATACCGCGGTTGAACGATGCTGTATTGGCAGAGGCGTGGCTGCCATTAGGCCAAACGCAGATGTAGCGAACCCTGAGTTCCTGAAATTTCAGCTCATTGCTCACAGGACAATCCTAGAGGCCCAGGGAACGGGCAGCACTTTCAAGGCTGTCGGAAAGAAGGTTTTATCTGAGCATCCAGTCACACTTTATCCGATGGACGTTCAAAAAGAGCTCGCACGACATTTTGCGTCCATCATAAGCTGTATAGGCGTTGCCGATGCGCAACTCTCCGTACTCTCCAGCCTCGTCAAATCCCGGTTTGCCGAGATGTTCGGGGACGGGGATTTCCCCCGTTTTCGTCTCGACAAGGTAGCCGATGTGCAAGGGGGACTTACTAAGAATAGGCGTCGTGAAACACTGCCCATGCGGTTGCCATATCTGCGCGTTGCCAATGTTGGCCCAACTGGAGGCGTGGATACAAACGAAATGTTATCTATTGGGCTTACCGATGTAGAGGCTAGGAAAACACTGCTTAAGACTGACGATCTTCTATTCGTTGAGGGCAATGGCAGTAAAGATCAGATCGGGCGCGTCGCTATCTGGGATGGCTCAATCGATCCCTGCGTTCACCAGAATCATCTAATTCGTGCTCGTCTGTATAAGGACGTACTTCCGATATTCGCATTGACGTATTTCTCATCCCCAGATGGACGCAGGCAGATAACCAATAAGGCCGCCAGCACGTCAGGTCTCTTCACGTTGAGCACAGGCAAGATCAAGTCTTTGGTACTGCCGGTCCCGCCGCTATCTCTGCAGCACGAGTTCTCTGATTTTGCCGCTCAAGTCGACAAATCGCGAGTTGTTGCCCAGAAACAGAAGGAGAAACTGCAGACCCTTTATGACAGTCTGGCGCAGGAATACTTTGCAATTTAGGACACGACCATGAACTTCGCATTCCTCCAGGACATAGCAGAGTACGAGATGTTTGCTGGCGCCTGTATTGACGCGGAGCGGACTTTCTCGACAAGCCCCACCATGTGCGTCTTGGCTTGCCGCAAAGCTATGGAGCTGGCTGTAAAGTGGGTCTATGCTGCCGATGGGACCCTGAAGGAACCTTGGCGAGACAATCTAGCCGCTCTCATCCACGAGCCGAGCTTCAAACACGCCATGGATGGGGCGACCTGGAGCCAGCTCCGCTACATCTGGCAGTTGGGCAACGAGGCGGCTCACACAAAGCGACGCATCGAAGCCAAGGATGCCGTTGTGGCCCTGCGCGGGCTCTTCAACTTCGTGGAGTGGATTGACTACTGCTACGGCCCTGCTTGGGTTGAGCGGAAGTTTGATGTTCGTGAGATACCTGCAGTTAAGCAAGCCCTTACCGAGCGGACTATCAAGGAACGGCTCGCCGAGAGCGCCGCTAAGGATAAGCGCATTGCTGAGCTGGAGGCCCAAGTGCGTGCGCTTCAGCCCCAGTTTGCCGCTGCCAAGCAGGAGCATCCGGCTGATGACTTCAACCCCGATGACATACCCGAGTACGAGACGCGCCAGCGATACATCGATATCGACCTGAAGTACGCTGGGTGGAACCTTGACGAGAACGTCAAGACCGAGGTGCCCGTCCCCGGCATGCCCAACGAGACGGGCCAGGGCTTTGTGGATTACGTCCTTCTCGGAAAGAACGGTAAACCGCTCGCCCTCGTGGAGGCTAAGCGGACCATGTATGATCCGCTGAAGGGCGAGCAGCAGGCTCGGCTATATGCCGACTGCCTGGAAGCCCAATATGGCCAGCGACCCCTCATCTTCCTCTCCAATGGCTTTACTACCTACTTTATGGATGACGGGAATGCGCCTCGTCGTACCTGTTCGGGCGTATTCTCCCAAGATGACCTTCAACGGCTCATGAACCGTCGCGGCCGGGTGGCGAAACTTGCAGACGTGCAGGTGAATACTGATATAGCGGGTGGCGGAACCAACCGCTACTATCAGCTGGAGGCCATCAGAGCCGTTTGCGACAATATGGAGGCTGGCCATCGCAAGAGTCTCCTGGTTATGGCCACCGGCACTGGAAAGACCCGTACTGTAGCTGGACTCGTAGACCTACTCATGAGGGCGAACGCGGTGACCAACGTGCTCTTCTTGGCGGACAGGGTGGCTCTGGTGTCTCAGGCCAAGCACGCCTTCCAGCAGTACCTGCCCGACGCGACCCTCTGCAACCTCTGCACGACGGGCGGCAAGCGGGAAAGTGCCGATGCTCGCATAGTCTTCTCCACCTACCCGACCATCCTTAATGCCGTGGACAGTGTCCGCGACGAGGGCAACCAGAGGCTGTTTACGGCAGCCCACTTCGACCTCATTGTGGTGGACGAGGCCCACCGCTCGATCTTCCGGAAGTACAGGGCCATCTTCGACTACTTCGATGCCCCCGTGGTGGGGCTTACGGCTACGCCCAAGGACGAGGTTGATCGCAACACCTACGACTTCTTTGAGGTGGAGCGGGGCATCCCCACCTATCTCTACGAGTACAAGACGGCTGTCGATACGGATCACGTGCTTGTGCCCTACCGAAACATCGAGGTTGACACGACCTTCCTTACTGACGGCATCACCTACGACGACCTCTCCGAGGACGACAAGGACCGCTATGAGGATGACTGGGAAGAGGCCCAAGGCACTGATCCGGCGGATTTCGTACCATCAAGCGATGTGGATAAGTTCGTCTTTAACGAGCAGACTATCGATTTAGTGTTCCAAACGCTGATGGACGAGGGCATACGTGTCAATGATGGCAACCGCTTGGGGAAGACCATCATTTTTGCCCAGAACCGCAAGCACGCCGCCCTTATCTGCGACCGATTCGACAAGCTCTGGCCGGAGTTGGGGGCAGCGGGCTTTTGCCGCAGGGTTGTCCATACAGATGATTACGCGGACACGGTCATCACCGACTTTGAGACTAAGGAGATGCCCGTCATCACCGTCTCGGTGGACATGATGGATACCGGTATCGATGTGCCGGAGGTGGTGAACCTCGTCTTCTTCAAGCAGGTGAAGAGTAAGGTCAAGTTCTGGCAGATGATTGGACGGGGTACAAGGCTGTGCCCCGGTCTTGGTGTAGTTGACCGTTCGGGTGTGCATTCCGACAAGGAGTGCTTCTACATCTTCGATTGGTGCCGTAACTTCGAGTTCTTCCGTCAGGAGAAGGACGGCGCTGAGGGAAAGATGCCCGAATCTCTCTCGGCCAGGATTTTTAAGCGACAGGCCGCAATCGTTAAAGACCTGCAAGATGCGGCTTTTTCAGATGATGAGCACAGGGCCTGGAGAGAGAGTTTAGTTTCTCAGATGAGCGCCCAGGTGGCGGCATTGCGCAGTCCCCTGCGGGCGCCTGCCAAGCTGATGCTGCGCGAGATTGATAAGTTCGCACAGTCGACCAACTACCAGTGTCTAAATGACGCGGATCTCGCGGACCTGAGCCGGGTGGCAAACTTAGTAGCTCCCACTACCGATGACGTCTGCGCGTTGCGTTTCGACTCGCTCATGTACGCCTACGTGCTGGCCGTCATGGAGGGCGGCAATACCGACAGCGTCAGATCGCAGGTTGTGGGCAAGGCGGTGCGCCTGCAAAAGAAGGCTACAGTGCCCCAGGTGGAAGCCAAGCTGGACTATATCAAGCAGGTGTGTTCGGAGGACTACCTCGCTTCTCCAAGCCCGCTGCGCCTTGAAGAGCTGAGGCGGGAACTGCGCGACCTTATGAAGTTCCTTAAGGATGAAGGTCGGGGCAAGCCTGTTGTTACACGCATCACCGATACCGTCGTGGGGCGGCGTGAGGGGGATGTCCTTTACCCCTCTGAGGATTACGAAGACTACAAGCTCAAGGTGAACCGATACGTTGAACAGAACACTGACAGATCGGTGATCTACAAGCTTCGGCATAACCAGCCCATGACCTCGTTCGAGTTCGAAGAACTGGGAAGGATATTCACGCATGAGCTTGGCAGCGAAACCGATTACCAGGCAGCCTACGGGCAGACCCCCTTCGGAAGACTGGTGCGTCAGATTGCCGGCCTCGACCACGAGGCAGCCATGACTGCCTTCGCGGAGTTCCTAAATGACGAATCCCTCACCCGTGCGCAGATGGATTTTGTACACAAGGTCGTGGACTATGTGGAGCACAACGGCTACATGGAGCTTTCCGAACTGAATCGCGCCCCATTCGACCAGCCGCAGAAGTTTGTGCGGCTCTTTGACGGCAAGCATGCCCAGAGGCTCGTCCAGCTCATCAGCGCGGTGAATGACAATGCGGTAAAGCCCGCTGTTTAAGTGGGTAAGGGGCGGATGTAAGCCGAGGCCATGCGCATAGATGCGCGAAGCGCGTCCATCCGCCCGACTGGAGGTGTGGCCCAATCCTTTGAGGAGGGGTCATGTACGAGGGAAAGCGCATAGTCGAGCAGGTGGAGCGGATGATGGCGCCCTCTCTTAACCAAGGGCAGCGTGAGCTGCTGCGCGCAGTGCTCGTTCACTGTCTTGACGATGAGGCGATCGAAGCCGATGCGAAGGCAAAGGCTACAAACGGGGCGATGCTCGAGGCCTTCCTCTCGGCCAAGCGACTGGAAGGTTGCTCGGAACGTACTATCGGCTACTACACCTCTGTCCTTACAGCATTTCTGGGCGGTGTCGACAAAGGGCTGCGAGGCGTGACGACCGAGGACGTGCGCGGGTATCTCATCGCCTATGGGAATCGTTCGGGTGTCTGTAAGGTGACCGTGGACAATGTGCGACGAGTCATCTCTAGTCTCTTTTCGTGGCTGGAGGCGGAGGACTATATCCTCAAGAGCCCGGTGCGAAGAATCAAGAAAATCCGATCTCCGAAAAGCATCAAGCCCGTAATCTCCGATGAGGAAATGGTAGCCATGCGCGATGGCTGCGAAGTTATACGCGATCTCGCAATCGTTGACCTGCTCGCTTCTACCGGCATGCGCGTGGGCGAGCTTGTTAGGCTTGACCGCGATGACATAGATTTTGAGGGTAGACAGTGCGTCGTGCGCGGAAAGGGTGACAAGGAACGCAGGGTTTACTTCGATGCCCGGACTAAGGTCCATCTCAGTGAATATCTTGACGGGAGAAACGATAGCAACCCGGCTCTTTTCGTCTCTCTTGACGCGCGTGCAAACCGGCTAGAGATAAGCGGGGTGGAGTTACGCCTCCGTGAGATGGGCCAGAAGCTTGGTCTTGGGAGGATTCATCCCCACAAATTCCGCCGGACTATGGCTACGAGAGCAATCGACAAAGGCATGCCAATCGAGCAGGTCCAGGTACTTTTGGGGCACAGCAAGATTGATACGACGCTCTGCTATGCGATGGTGGAACAGGAAAACGTACGGCAATCACATCGGCGGTATATGGGTTGATTGGACACTGGCGTGGGGGTGCCGATCTGGGGCGTTCGAAAGCAACCTAAGCCCAAAACTGCCGTTTAACGGGGAGCGGGTGAGGCTAGACCAGATTTGCAGCAAGGGCAAATCATCCCTGCGCTTGAAGGACTTGCAGGGTGGTGGCGAATATGCCGTCTATGGAGCTTCCGGAGTGGCTGGTGCTATAGCTACATATCAGAATGATAGGCCATACGTTGCCGTCGTGAAGGATGGTGCTGGCGTTGGCCGCGCGAGTCTATGCGAGCCAAGGACTTCTGTCCTTGGCACAATGCAAGCGCTAATTCCCAGCGAAAGGGTGGATTGCTCGTACCTACTCCATCTTGTACGGTCGCTTCGTCTGGGTTCTGGCTACAGCGGTTCGACAATTCCGCATATCTATTTCAAGGACTACGGGAAACTTGTTGTACCCCTTCCTCCGATTCCCGAGCAAAGGAATATTGCTGGGCAACTTGACGCGTTGGAAGCTGCGATGCGGGTTTGTGACGAGCAGGCGGCCGTTCTTTCGAAACTCGTCAAATCCCGGTTTGTTGAGATGTTCGGTGACCCGGCTTCCGCTGAGGCCAAATGGCCCAAGCGAAAGGTCTCTGAGTTCTGTGAACTACACATCGGCCCTTTTGGAAGCATGCTACATAAAAGCGATTACATCTCAGGTGGGCACCCACTCGTCAATCCGTCGCATATTATCGATGGAGCGATTCGCGTGGATGACACCTTAACGATTGACAATGAGAAATATTCGTCGTTGGAACCCTATCAACTGCATGTTGGTGACGTTGTGCTCGGCCGTAGAGGGGAAATCGGTCGTTGCGCCGTGGTAAAGCAAGACGGGCTGCTTTGCGGTACTGGGAGCATGATTATTCGGCCAAACAAGGATTGTCGTAGTGACTTTCTGCAGCGAGCGCTCTCCTTCCCGTCTTTTGCAGAACAACTTGAGAATCGCGCCGTCGGAGTAACAATGAAGAATCTCAACGCAAAGATAGTCGGCAGCGCTGCCATTTCCCTGCCTCCCATCGAAAGGCAGAATGAGTTTGCTTCTTTTGCCGAGGAGGCAGACAAATCGCGATTTGGCATTCAAAGAGAAGGAACGAGTGTTCTTGACTTTAAGGCTCCGGTGGTTTGGTTAGGGGCGGACGATGTGCGTGGAGGAGAGCTCCGATCCAAGAGTTGAGCCCACTAAAGGGTCTTAGGTGCCTTGAGCGTGCCTCAGCTCGACCCTTGTCGCCAGCTCCAGAAGAATTTGGCGCCAAAATCGGAAAAGATTTTGACGCCTTTTCTTTTACGTGGGCAGTTCTTCTCGCCCAAAGCGTTGTCCTACACCCCCTCTGACCTGCGGTTGTGCAGGAAATATGAGGGGGATACGCCCGGATGGGTGGAATGCGTTGACAAGTTCGTTTCCACGTCGTAATATTTCCCCCGCTTGCAAGGGAAGTCCCAATTGCAGGCGAGCT
>QOUO01000008.1 GCA_003862195.1 Coriobacteriaceae bacterium
TCGCGCTGCTCGTGGAACTCGGAGAGGCTCTTTGCCGCGACCTCGCGGAAGTCGTCGAGGGAGTCCTCGTCGGGAAGCTTGACCTCGGGAATCTGGTCGACGACGCGACGGTCCTTGTCCATGCCCATGGTGATGGCGCGACCAGGCGCCACGTACATGTGGCGCAGCTCCGCCTCGTCCAGGTCGCGGAGGTCGCGGGTGTTGATCCTCTTTCCCGTGAAGAGGAAGACGGCGCGCTCGCCCATCTCGACGGCGTTGTCGGAGATGCGCTCGAGCATGCGGGCAGCCATGAGCACGCGGATGGCGGCGTCGACGTCGTCACCGTCCTCGAGGTGCGCGAACACGTGGTAGAACTCCTTGTAGAGGTCGTCCACCGGGTCGTCGAGCTCGGACAGGGTGGCGGCCTTCACGATGTCGCCCTCCACGATGGCCTCGGCCAGGGCGCCGAGCACGCGGTACACGAGGTGCGCCATGGACGCCAGCAGGTCCAGCAGCTGTCCGGGGACCTCGACCTTGGAGGCGCGCTTCGCGGTCTTGGCGATGTTGCGGGCGTGGTTGCTCATGCGCTGCAGGTTGAAGTCCGCGTACACGATGAACTGGATCAGGCGGAGGTCGGAGGCCACGGGCTGCTGCAGCGTGACCGTCTGGTAGGCCTCGTCCTCCAGCTCCTCGCAGCGCTGGTCGATCTTCTTGGTCGCCTTCTTGGTAAGCTTGGCCTTCTCGCGGTCGCCCTCCACCAGGGCGTCGACGGCGTCGTGGAGCTCGACGTCCACGTCCCTCAGGATCGCGACGACCTCCTGGCGCATCTCTACGAGCTGCTTGTCGAACTGTTCGCGCATGGGTAGCCTCCCTCTTTCGTCTTGTGGCCTGCGGACGGCGGTGTCTAGCCGAAGCGGCCGGTGATGTAGCTTTCGGTCCTGGGGTCACGGGGGCGCGAGAAGATCTCCTTCGTGTCCCCGTACTCAATCAGCGTCGCGGGCTCCCCTGCACGCTCCTGCAGGAAGAAGGCCATGTAGTCGCTCACGCGCGCGGCCTGCTGCATGGAGTGGGTCACGATGATGATCGTGACCGTGGGGGCGAGCTCCGCCATGAGGTCCTCGACCTTCTGGACGCTCGTGGGGTCGATGGCCGAGCAGGGCTCGTCCATGAGGAGGACGTCCGGCTGCACGGCGAGCACGCGTGCGATGCACAGGCGCTGCTGCTGGCCGCCCGAGAGGGCGAGGCCGTTCTTGCCCAGCTGGCCCGAGACCTCCTTCCAGAGGTTCGCGCGCTTGAGAGACTCCTCCACGATGTCGTCCAGGTCGGACTTGGAGGTCACGCCCTGGAGGCGCGGGCCGAAGGCGACGTTCTCGTAGATGGACTTGGGGAACGGGTTGGGCTGCTGAAAGATCATGCCCACGCGACGGCGCAGGTCGACGGGGTCCACACCGGGCGCGTAGATGTCGTTGCCGTCGAGCGACATGAGGCCCTCCTCGCGCGTGCCCTCGATCAGGTCGTTCATGCGGTTCATGCAGCGCAGGAACGTGGACTTGCCGCAACCCGACGGCCCGATGAACGCCGTGATCTTGCGCGGCGCGATGTCGAGGTTGACGCCCGTGAGCGCGTGGAAGTCCCCGTACCAGAAGTTGAAGTCCTCGACGTGAATCCCCTCGCCCTGGGGGTTCTTGGGGGCATGGCGATAGACGGTCATGCTACTTTCCTCCCTTTTGCCTGGCGCCGCGCTTCGAGATGTGGCGTGCGAAGAGGTTGAAGGCCAGGATCATGATCATGAGCAGGAGCGCCGTTCCGTAGGCGGCTCCCATGTTGATGCCATCGTTTGCGAGCAGGTACAGGTGGACGGGCATGGAGCGTCCCGAGTCCAGCGGGGTCACGGGCAGGTTGACGGCCTGGCCCATGGTGTAGAGCACGATGGCGGTCTCGCCGATGGCGCGGCCGATGGCCAGCACGATGCCGGTCGCGATGCGCGGGAAGGCCGCGGGGAGCACGATCTTGCTCACGACCTGCCACTTGGAGGCGCCCAGGCCGTACGCGCCCCAGCGGATGAAGCGCGGCACGGAGCGGATGGCGTCCTCCGTGGTCCTCATGATGAGCGGCAGCATGAGCAGAGCCAGGGCGAGCGCCGCGGAGAGCATGGACAGACCGAACCCGCAGGCTTCCACGAACACGGCGTAGCCGAAGAGTCCCATGACGATGGAGGGGACGGAGGCCAGCGTATCCGTGGCGTAGCGGATGAAATTGACCAGGCGACCCTGGTGGGCGTACTCCGCCAGGTACACGGCCGCGAGGACGGCCACGGGCGTGGCGAAGAGCGTCGCGAGCACCGTGACGTAGAGCGTCGAGACGATCGTGGGGAAGATGCCGCCCTCGGCGTTGACGCCCCTGGGCCAGCCGAAGATAAAATTAGGGGTTATCTGCGGCGCGCCGTTGACGACCACGAAGCCGATGATGAGCACAAGGATCGCGGTGGTGACGATGCCCGCGGCAGAGAACACGCCAGTCATGAGGCCGTCGGTCGCGTTCTTGGAGACGCGCGGCTTCTTGGCGTTGTCAAGTCGGCTCCTGATGAGCTGCGCGGAGCTCTGCTGGGCGAGAAGTGCGGAGGCGTCGGAGGCCGAGGGGCCCTCGGCAACGGAGCGCGCGTCCTTCTCGGCCACGGGCGTTGCCGGACGGGAGGCCTCGCGCTCGCGGCGCTCGCTCCTGCTGGTGATGATGCGGACGATGCCCACGAGGCCGGCGGAGATGACGTAGAGCACGACGCCCATGCCGAAGAGGGCGGCGCGGTGGAGGCCCGAGGAGTAGCCCATGTCGAGCGCGATCTGGCTCGTGAGCGTGGCCACGGGGCTCGTGATGGAATGAGGGAAGACGGGGGCGTTGCCCACGATCATGAGGACGGCCATGGTCTCGCCGATGGCGCGGCCCATGCCCAGGACGATTGCGTTGACGATGCCCACCTTGGCCGCCGGCAGGACGACCTTGTAGATGGTCTGCCAGCGGGTGGCGCCCATGGAGAAGGACGCCTCGCGCACTCCCGGGTCGACCGAGTTGAGCGCGTCCATGGAGAGCGTGGTGATGGTGGGCACGATCATGATGGCGAGCACGAGCCAGGCCGTGAGCGCGCCGAAGCCGAGGCCGCCCGAGGCGTTGGCGATGATCGGACGCAGCACCACGAGCCCGAAGAAGCCGTAGATGACCGAGGGAATGCCAGCCAGGAGGTCGACGGCCGTGCTCACGACCCGCGTGACCCTGCGCGTCGCTATCTGCGTGAGGTACACGGCGCAGCCCACGGCGAGCGGCACGCCGATGACGAGCGCGCCCACGGTGACGAGGGCGGAGCCTGCGAGGAGCGCCAGGATGCCGTAGTGGCCCTCGGACGGCGCCCAGGTGGACGAGAAGAACCCGCCCAGCCCGATGTCCGTGAACACCGGCAGAGACTTTGCCAGCGTGAACACGAAGATGAGGGCCACGGCGGCCACCGCGATGAGCGCGCACAGCAGGAAGAGGTCCTTGAGCAGGCGCTCCTTCACGTACGTGGCGTGGTCCATCAGCTTGAGCTCGCGCGCGCTCTTCGCGAGGGCCTCGTCCTTGTTGGGCTCGATGTCGGAAATGTGCGGCGGCCGATCGAGGCCGTCGAGGAGCTCGTCATGCTCTTCTCGCCCGCGCTCGCGTTGCTCTTCTGATCCGCTCACTTGCCCTCACCTCCCGAGGTGGTCGACGTGGAGTCGTCGCTCCTGGCGGACTGGTCCCAATTGACCGGGATGTAGCCCGCCTCCTCGATGGTCTTGGTCATCTCGTCGGAGAGGACGAACTTGATGTACTGGAACGAGACCCCCTGCGGGTCGCCGTTGGTGAAGAAGTAGAGGTCGCGCGAGATGGGGTACTTCCCGTTGCTCACGTTGTCCTCGGTCGCGTTGACGCCGTTGACCGTGAGGGTCTTGACCGTCGTGGTGGCGTAGTCGCTCTTGACGAAGCCGATCGAGATGTAGCCGATGGCACCCGCCGAGCGGCTCACCACGTCGCGCACCTGCCCCGTGCCGGGGAGCACCGCGGCGCTGCGGTCGAACTCCGCGCCGCGCATGACGATGGAGCGGAAGGCCTCGCGCGTGCCCGAGGCCTCGTCGCGGTTGACGAGCTGGATGGCGAGGTCGGGGCCGCCGAGCTCCTTCCAGTTCTTGATCTTGCCCGCGTAGATGTCCCTCAGCTGGTCGAGCGTGACGTTCTTGACGGGGTTGGAGTCGTTCACGATGATCGCGATGCCGTCGTGCGCGATGACGGTGGAGACCAGCTCGTGGCTCGCCTCCTCCTTTGTGAGGTCGCGGCTGGAGCTCGCGATGTCCGCCGTGCCGCTGATGACGGCCTCGATGCCAGCTGAGGAGCCCAGGCCGGACACGAGGACCTGGTTGCCGGTCTTGGCCTCGAACTTCTCCGCGGCAATCTCCGCGATGGGGAGCACGGTGGTGGAGCCCGCAACCGTGATGGTGGTCTTGCCGGAGGACGTGGACTTAGTGCCGCTCCCGCAACCCGCGAGGGCGAGCACGAGCACGAGCGGTATCAGGGCAAGGAGGCGGTGGCGCCGTGGCGTCCGCATGTCTCCCCCTCTCCTCGTTGTGAAACGGGGCCCGCCGAGCCGGCTTGGCATGGCGTCCGACTGTGGGGCCGTCTGTCAGGTCATCGTACGAAATGGGCAAGCCCTATGACATTACCTTATCTTAACTTTCAGGCATGTAGACATTCTCCCCAGTCTGGGTGACGGCGTGCTGCGTACGCCAGCGGTCGCGGGCGAGAAGAACGTGCCACGCGGACCGACCGGGTCACCCCAGGTGCGCGATGCCCCGACGCAGGCGGTCCAGCCCCTCGTCCACGATCTTGCGACTCGTCGCGAAGCAGAGCCGCACGTGGCCCTCGGACCCGTCGCCAAAGAACCTGCGCCCGCCCGGGATGAGCGCGAGCCTGGCATCGCGCACCAGGAAGTCACAAAGATCTTCTCCCCCAAGGCCCGTGCCAGACACGTCGACGTAGAGCAGGTACGTGGCCTGCGGGCGATACGCCCTGAGGCCCGGAATCGCGTTGATGGCGTCGACGGCGTGGTCGCGGTTGCGCATGAGGTGATGCAGGAAATCGTCCACCCAGCCGTAGGCGCTGGTGAGCGCGGCGGTCGCCGCGACCTGCGAGATGGACGTGGCGCCGCCCATCGTGCTCAGCACGTCGGAGTGCTCGACCACGGACGAGAAGAGCGTGGGGTTCGTGGTGTAGGCGCAGCCGATCCTGAGGCCCGCGAGGCCAAAGGACTTGGAGAACCCGAAGACGCTGACCACGCGGTCGCAGCGCCGGTTGCCCAGGCTGTAGATGCTCGCGAAGCGCGCGTCGGGGTAGATGATGTCCGACCAGATCTCGTCGTTCAGGATCAGGAGGTCGTGCCGCTCGCAGATCGCCATGATGCGCTCGAGGTCGTCCGGCGTGTAGGTCAGCCCGTAGGGGTTGTGCGGGTTGCAGAGGCCGAGCATCCTGGTATGCGGCGTGACGGCGGCCTCGAGCGCGCCCAGGTCCATGCGACGCGTGGCCGGGTCCATGGGCACCGGCACGGGCACCGGCGTCGCGCCGGCAGACTCGCACGCCGTACGGAAGAGGAAGTCGCACGGGTCGAACACGAGCATCTCGTCCCCCGGGCGCAGGAAGGATCGCGCCACGACCTGCATCGCACGGGCCGCGCTGTCGAGCGGGAGCACGAGCGAGGGGTCGATCTTCTCCCCTTTGCGCTCATGAACGGCCTGGCAGAAGGCCCGGCGGAACTCCGGCAGGCCGAGCGGCGGCACGTAGGGAAAGTAGCCGTCCGCGATGTAGGCGGCCATCGCGTCGCGGATCTGCGGCGCGACCGGGAAGTCCGGGTCCGCGGACGTGAGCGGGATGACGCCCTGGGGCACCTCCGCCCAGCGGTAGTTGTAGGCGCGCCGCCTGAGCACGTCGAGGTTCACGTTGTCGTCGTCAAAGTGGCCCATGCAAACGGCACCCGCCCTAGCGCGCCGTCGCGAGCGCCGCACCCACGCGCTGCATGAACTCCCGCAGGAAGCGCGGCGCGTCGACCGTGAGGGCAACGCGCGTCGTCTTGGGCGCAACGTTGATCAGCCGTTCGTCCCCTATCGTGCGGCCGCGCGTTGGTCCTTCGCACTCGACCTTCATGTTGATGGGCAGGCACCCCACGAGCGTCGGGTCGATGGCCACGGCCGCGGCAAGCGGGTCGTGCAGGCCACAGCCGCCCAGGTAGGGGGCGTTCTTCTCGTACGCGCCGATGTAGTGGCCGACCATCGCCACGTAGGCACGAGCCGCGGGCGTGTCAATCTGGCGCCACTCGTCGAGCGCACGCCTGGTGAGGACCGTCTGGTGCGTGACGTCGAGCCCCACCATCGTCGCGTCCACGCCCGAGCGGAAGACCTCGTTGGCGGCCTCCGGGTCCTGGTCGATGTTCGCCTCCGTCCAGGCGTTGACGTTGCCCGGCACCGTGAGGGCGCCGCCCATGAGCACCACGTGGAGGCGGTCCTTGAGCGAGGGGTCCCTCCGGAGCGCCGCCGCGAGGTTGGTCGGGGCACCCGTCGGCACGTAGGCGAGCTCGTCCCCGTAGCGGTGCGCCGCCTCGATGATGAAGTCGACTGCCGGCTGGTCCTGCACCGGGCGCTCCGCATCCGGGATGACCACGTTGCCGATGCCGTTGGCACCGTGGATCAGTGCAGTGGACTCGCTCACCGCAAAGCCGTCGCGGCCCATGGCGTGCGGGAGTCCCGCAAAGACCGGCACCTCGGGGTGGCCCAGCAGCTCCGTCAGGGCAAGGCTGTTGCGAACGCCCTGTTCAAGCAACACGTTTCCGTACGTCCCGGTGATGCCCACAAGCTCCGCGTCCGGGCTTCCCAGCACGTAGGCGATGGCCAGCGCGTCGTCGATTCCGGTGTCCAGGTCGAGGATGATCTTCTTCATGTCAAGCTCCCGTGACGTCCGCCCTCGTTCACGTCTAGAGTATAGCCAGCAACGGCCGGCGCACGGCGGGCCCACGTCACGCAAGGGGGCGCCCATGATCTGGTTCACCTCGGACCTCCACCTCGGCCACGAGAGCCTGGCCACCCAGAAGCGCGGATTTTCCAGCCTCGCGGCGATGGAGCACCTCATCATCCAGAACGTGAACGTCCGCGTGGCGCCCACGGACACGCTCTACGTCCTGGGCGACTTCTCGTTCCGCTGCACGGTGGAGCACGCGCGCGAGCTAAGGGAGAAGATCGTCTGCCGCAAGGTGCACCTGATTGCGGGCAACCACGACAAGGACTGGTCGCGGCCCGAGGTTACCAAGACCTTCTCGCTCGACCCTCCCCTCATGCGGATGAAGACGCCGGAGGGGCAGGTCCTCGTGCTCTGCCACTACCCGCTTCTCAGCTGGGAGGCCATGCGCCGCGGCGCCGTCATGCTCCACGGACACATCCACTCTGGCATGGGCGAGCCGGCGCCGGGCTCGTACAATGCGCGCATGCGCGAGCAGGGGATCCTGCGCTACGACGTGGGCGTGGACGCCAACGGGATGGCGCCCGTGTCGCTGGACGAGGTGCTCGCCTGGTTCGACGGCGTGGAGCCACGGGTGGGCCAGGGGCTCTGACAAGACGAGGACCCGCCTCCGCAACGCGACGGAGACGGGTCCCGCAAGTGCAAGCAGTTGACGCCCTCGGCTACACGGCGTAGATGATCGAGCAGGCGACGCAGAGTCCTCCGCCAAAGACCAGCGTGAACGCCACGACGGGCCACACGAACTTGAGCCAGTGCGAGTACTGCATGTCGAGCATCTGGAGCGTTGCCATGACCAGGCCCGTGGGAGCCAGGTAGAGCATGGCGTACTGGCCAAACTGATAGGCCATCACGATGATCCAGCGCGGGATGCCCACGGTGTCCGCAAGCGGCGCGAGGATGGGCATGGACAGCACGGCGAGGCCGGAGGAAGAGGGCACGATGAAGCCCAGCACGAAGAAGATGGCGATCATGACCAGGATGAACGCGGGGCCGGACATGCCGCTGACCAGCTTGGACGAGGCAAACAGCACGGTGTCCGAGATGAGGCCCTGGTTCATGATGTAGTTGACGCCACGGGCGAGGCCGATGATGAGCGACACGCCCACGAGGCTGGAGGAGCCGTTGGAGAACGCCTCGGTAAGCTGCTTCTCTCCCATGTGGTTCTTGCCGAAGCCGGCGATGAACATGATGAGCACCGCGTCAAACAGGAAGAACGCCGCCATCTGGGGGAACCACCAGTCGAGCTTCATGACGCCGTACACCATGATCGGGAACACCATGACGAAGAGGATCAGGATGATCCGGCGCTTGAGCGTGAAGTCCGGGACGCCCGCCTCGCCGTCGCTCACGGACCACATGGCGTCGAACTTGGCCTTGTCCTCGTACGAGTAGGAGAACGTCGGGTCGGCCTTGACCTTGCTGGCGTACCAGTGCAGGTAGATGAAGAGGCAGATGGCCGCCACGACGCAGCCGGCCATGCGCCAGGCGAGGCCCTCGGTGAAGACGATGCCCGCCGCGTTGGACGCGATGACCGAGGAGAACGGGTTGATGGTGGAGAAGGTCGTGCCCACGGAGCTGGAGAGGAAGATCGCTCCGACGGTGACGATGGAGTCGTAGCCCAACGCGATGAACACCGGCGTGAGGATGGGATAGAAGGCGACGGCCTCCTCCTCGAACCCGATCGTGGTTCCGCCGATGACCATGAACAGCGAGCAGAAGAACACGATGGCGAACTCACGGCCCTTGGTCTTCTTCGTGAGCGCGAGGATGCCGGACTCGAAGGCGCCCGTCGCGCGGACGGTGCCGATGAGGCCACCGAGCACCAGGATGAAGACGATCACGTCCACGCCCTCGATCGTGCCGTTGACCATGGCCTGGAACACCTGGGTGACGCCCTGCGGGTTCTGCGGCAGGCGCTTGTAGGTGTTGGGGACCGAGATGGGCTTGGTGATCGAGCCGTTCTTGAACTGCTTGACGTCGATCTTGACGCCCAGGCTCTTGAGCGTCTTCTGCGTTGCGGGCTCCTCGGTCACCTTGCCGCTGGGGGACGTGATCTGGAGCTTGCCGGAGTCGCTGTCGTACGACAGCTTGGAGTAGGCGCCTGCCGGAACCAGGTAGGTGGCGATTGCCGCGACGATGGTGACCGCGAACAGGATGGTGAACGCGGTTGGCACGTGGAAGCGTCCCTTGCGGCGGTGGCTCTTCTCGCCCGCCCCTACCGACGACGGCTCGATGGCCGCCTCGCCGGCACCCTGGCGCTTGGCGTCATGGTCTCTCACGATTGGTCTCCTTCCCTTGTGGGGCGGACCCCGCGCCGCCCCAGATCTTCTCTGCGAGACCACGGTCGCGCGGTGGGAGAAACCCGTGAAGCCCTAACGTGGTGGTAGCGGTGGGTATAACGTGTGAGCGAGTGCGCCTACACCCCAACTACACCCACATCTACCTGCGGCAACTTGAGCTATACTGTCTTGGTTCTGCCAAGGGTCTTGCGACCTGCACCCCCGAAGGGACCATTGCCATGTACGTGGCGCTGTTCTACTACTCGCTCTTCATACTGCTCGCCTGCGGCATGACGGCGGCCATCTGCCTCTCCGCGTACTTTGTCACGCGCCGCAGGGCGGACCTCTGCCTGGTGGCGTGTTACCTCATCTACTTTCTGGACGCGGCCATCGTGTACCAGGACGACTTCGTGACGGGAGGGGGCGCCTTCCGCAACGCCTCGTTCTTCTATATAGGCCACCCCATCCTGAGCGCCATCACCGGCGCGGGGGCGTTCGGCTGCCTCTGGCTCTACGTGTGCGAGCGGCTCGAGGTGCGGGGCCGGGCGATGCGGGCCGTCCCCATCGCGCTGTTGCTCGTGCTCCCGCCCGTGCTGTACCAGCTCATCCCAGGCACCCAGCTGGCGGAGTTCGCGTTCTTCTTCAGCCGCGAGGTCTTCATGGGGTTCGTCCTCGCCTACGTGGCCTACCGCTTTGCCACCGCGAGCGACGCCGCACGGATGCGCATGGCACGCAAGCGCCGCGAGTTCTGGGTGATAGTCCTTCTCACCTGCCTGACGGCGCTGGAGAACGTCGCGTTTATCCTGCTGTTTGACCCGTCGAGGCTCGACGCCGGCTTCCTGTGGTTCTTCGCGGAGCGCAACATATCGGAGAACCTGCTCTTTTTGGCGATGGCCGTCATCGCGCTGCGCCAGGCGTCCCAGACGCTGCGGCTGCGCTTTGACCAGCCGCCCACGCGCGAGAGCGAGAACGTGCAGCAGTCGATCGACGCCGTGCTGCCGCGCTTCTGCGAGCGCTACGGCCTCTCCGCGCGCGAGAGCGAGGTGCTGCGGCTGCTGGTGCTGGGCAAGGACAACCAGAACATCGCGAGCGAGATGGGCATCGCCGCATCCACGGTGAAGGTCCACGTGCACAACGTGCTCAAGAAGTGCGGTCAACCCAACCGCCAGGAGCTGACCAAGGCGTTCTGGGCAAGGTAGCAACAGGCACGGGCGAGAAGAACGGGGCCCTGGGAATGGCGGCGGTGCCCCCTATGCCCACTCCTCCCAGCTGTGGCCGCAGCGCTGGCACCTGTAGAGGCGCGACCAGTCCTCGGTCCCCACGCCCAGGACGTCCAGCCCGCGCAGCCCGTCGAACGGCATGAGCCCCTCCGCCACGACGCGCACGTCCGTGGAGCCGCACTTGGGGCAGGCCACGCCGCGGCCGTCTCCCCGCACGATGGGTGCGGGCCGCGCCGCCAGGCGCGTCTGGACTTCTTGGGCGGCACGGCGACCGGAGCCGCTGCGGGTCGCGGCCGCCTCGAGCGCGTCGTCTTCCACCAGTCCGTCCAGGTCGTCCCGCTGTTGCGCGGAGAACCTCACCCCGCGGCCGATCGCGTAGCGGAACAGGCGCGTGGCAAGGTCCAGGTCCACCATGCCGGCAAAGTCCACCACCTCGTCCGCGGTGACGCGCCTGCCAGCGCGCATGGCGGCCTCCAGCAGCTCGCCCAGCGCCTCGTCGCCCACCTCGAAGTAGAACTCCGGCACGTCGCCAAAGTCCGGCGCCGAGCCCAGCGCCAGGCAGCGGCGCACGAGCGCGTCGCCCACATCCTTCTCGTCCACCGTACCCGCGACGTCCGCGACCTTGTCCCAGGGGCCGGCATCCGCCAGGTTCCTTACGTGGCACAGCAGCTCGTCCTTGGACCAGCCCTCGTACTGCTCGTAGAAGTGCTCCCAGGTCATGTCGCGCCTCCGTCAAATCCATCCGCACACGTCGCACGCTGCGGGCGAGAAGAACGTTACGCCATTGCGGCGGCCGCGCCTAGCTGTTGTAGCGCCAGTGGCGGTCGGTCAGGATGCGGGCGCACGCGAGGCCGATGGGCAGGAACGTCACGATGAGCGAGGCCCTGGTGAGCCAGATGAGGCAGTTGGTCACCTGGTAGTTGGCGAGGTAGTAGACGGCGCGGTACATGTACAGGCCCGGCACCATGATCACGATGGACGGTACCGTGAGCGAGATGCGCGGGTAGGTGTAGCGCTTCCTGATCTCGGACGCGAGGAGCCCCGCCACCAGCGCGCCCAGCAGGGCCGCCGCCTCGGGCGGCATGGACGCGAGGTCCACCGCCTCCAGGCGCAGCGTGTTGGCCACGGCGCCGATGACGCCCGCGAGCGCCGCCATCTTGACGGGACTGTTGAACATGATGGAGAAGCCGAACACGCCGCAGAAGCTCATGGCCAGCCGCAGCAGGCACGTGACCTCGGGCGAAAGCCCCAGCGGCGCAAAGTTGTCGGGCTGCAGGTGGACGACGGTGGCGACCAGCCAGCCAAAGAGCGTCGCCACCAGGATGACCGTCAGCGCGTAGCACAGCCGCTCGATGCCACTCTTGAAGTCGAGCTTGGCGATGTCCAGCCCGCTCGTGATGAGCGGGAAGCCGGGAATCACAAACAGCATCGCGCCGATGTAGCCGGCCTCATGCGACATGGCGTTGGGCAGGAGGAAGCTCAGCGCCAGGAGCGTGAGAAGGTACGCAACGCACGCCGCGCTGACCGCCGCGCCCACGCAGGCAAAGTGCGTGATGCGGTGGTCGCCCAGCTTCCTCCTGGTGAAGTTGCCCACGCCCGCGCCCACAAACGCGCAGAGCATCTCGATGGGGCCGCCGCCCAGCAGGAACACGAAGGCCGCGCACGCGAGCGCCGAGGCAAACCCCACCTGTGCCGGCGAGTACGACGAGCGCGTCTGGTACTCCACCTGGTCCATCAGGCGGTGCATCTCGCGGATGGTCAGCTGGGAGGCGCAGTTCTCGAAGTCCTTCATCAGGGTCTCCATGCGCCACACGCGCTCCGTGTTCACGCCGGTGGTCGGCAGCGTCACGATCAGCGTCTCGTGCTGGCCGTGGTCGACGCAGGTGCACTCGATGGTGAGGAGGCTGACGTCGGCCGAACAGACCACGCCGAGCGCCCGCGCGATGCGGTTCATGGCCTCGCGCACGCGCCAGCCGCCGGTGCCGCCGGAAAGCGTGAGGATGCCGACGCGCGCGATGACCGCCGTCTTGTCGGCAAGCTCGGCGTCCACCGCCCGCATGTCACCGTTCCTGATGGTCTTGTGCCACCGCACCGGCATGTGGTGGGGATGGTGGAACTTGCTGCTGCTCACGACCTCGGCGAGCTCGTTCCACTCGTCGTCGGTCTCCGGCATCTCGTACACGGCAATACACTTCCAGTGGCGCCCCGCGGGGCAGACGAATCCGTTGCGGCCGTGCACATTCTAGGGCGATGGGCAAAAACCTCAAGCCACTGACACGAAGCGGCAAACGTCGCCATCCCGCATGACGCGGGCGAGAAGGACGGGCGCCCTTCTCCCCAACCGCGCCCTTCCGCTTCAAAACTAATAACACGTCCGATCCCACGTTTAACCCTCCAATCTGGGGACTAAACATGGTTGCCAGCGTTGTTTTTGGTTAAACGTGGAATCAAGCGCAGTTCTTGGGATAAAGATGGAATCGAGCGCGCTAATTGCATGACTGGGAGCCTCTGGAACCTAAACGTGGAATCCAGCGTGGCAGTTTGGCTAAACGTGGAGCCTTGCGTGCTGTTTTGTTTTGATATTTATGACAGCAATGCTAAACGTGGAATTTGGCGTCTTAGTTTCCTAAACGTGGAATTTGGCGAGGAACTCCCACCGGAACACGACGTTCGCAGCCGGATGCGGCAGAAGACTCGCGGCGACCCGGGCCGACGCTAGTCGCACCGCGGTTGCGCTAAGGTAGAGGCACACAACTGGGCAGCGCGGCATGCGCCGGCGCTGCCGACGGAAGGGGGACCCGATGGCCAAGATCTGCCTCGTGGAGGATGACGCCGCGGTGCGCGACCAGCTCGTCCTTCTCCTCCAGCACGCGGGGCACGAGGTGAGCGCCGTCACGCGCTTCGACAACCTCCCGGAGGACATCCTCGCCGCCAACCCCGACGCCGTGATCCTGGACCTCGGCCTGCCCGGGACCGACGGCCAGTACGTGGCGCGGGCGCTCCGCCAGCAGAGCAGCGTGCCGCTCATGGTGCTCACGAGCCGCACCTCGGAGCTCGACGAGCTCATGTCCCTCACGATGGGCGCGGACGACTTCGTGCAGAAGTCCACGAACCCGCAGCTCATCCTCGCGCACCTCGACGCCCTGCTGCGCCGCGGGAAGGCGGCGGCGCCCTCGGCCACGCTCGAGGAGGGCGGACTCACGCTCGACACCGTCCGCTCGCAGGCGAGCTACGGGGGGAAGACCACCGACCTCTCCCGCAACGAGCTCCGCATCCTCGAGCTCCTCATGAGGCGCAAGGGCGGCATCTGCTCGCGCGAGGACCTGATGGAGGCGCTCTGGACGAGCGAGGCCTTCGTGGACGACAACACGCTGACCGTGAACGTGAATCGGCTCCGCCAGACGCTCTCGCACCTGGGACTCAAGGGTGCGGTCGTCACCTTCCGCGGGCAGGGCTACGCCCTCAGGCTGGAGCGCGCATGAGGCTCTCCGACTACCTCAGGAGCCACGCCGCGCGCGTCACGTGCTCGCTCGTCCTCCTCATCGCAATCGCCGTGCTGCTCCCGCCCCTCGGCGTCGGCCGCGACGGCGTCCTTCTCGTCCTCATCATCTGCGCGGTCCTGGAGGCCATACCCTTTGCCTGGGGGTGGCTGCGCCAGCATAGCTTCAACGAGGCGCTGTCCGCCCTCGCACGCGAGGAGGAGGACGCCGTGTCGCTCGCCAAGGACCTGCCGGAGCCGGAGTACCCGGAGGGCGAGCTCGCGTGGCAGGCCATCCAGAACGTGGTGCGCGCGGCGCAGGCGGAAAGCAACGAGGCCCAGGCGAGCGTGGAGGAGTACCGCCGCTACGTGGAGACCTGGGTGCACGAGGTCAAGACGCCGCTCGCGGCCTGCCGGCTCATGCTCGCCAACGCCAAGAGCCCCGACAACGCCCAGCTTTCGCGCGAGCTGGGGCGCATCGACTCCTACGTGGAGCAGGCGCTCTATTACGCGCGGAGCACGTCGGTGGAGAAGGACTACCTCGTCAGGGCCGTGCCCGCGGACCGGCTAGTGAAGGATGCCGTGAGCTCGCGCGCCCGCACGCTCATCGAGGCGCACATGGCCGTCGACCTCAGCGGCCTCGCCCAGCCGGACGGCACGGTGCCCGAGCTCTACTGCGACCCCAAGTGGATGGACTTCGTCCTCGGGCAGCTCATCGACAACGCAATCAAGTACCGCGCGCAGCCCCAGGCGGACGGTCGGGCGCCCAGGCTGTCCTTCTCCACGCGCGTGGAGGACGCCGGCACCGCGCGCGAACGGGCCGTGCTCAGCGTGAGCGACAACGGATGCGGCATCGCGGAGGCGGACCTCCCCCGCGTCTTCGACCGGGGCTTCACCGGGCAGAACGGCCGGAGCCACCAGAAGTCGACCGGCATGGGCCTCTACCTGGTACGGACGCTCTGCCAGAAGATGGGTCTCGCCGTGGGCGTGCGCTCCCGCGTGGGCGTGGGCACCACCATAGAGATCGCCTTCCCGCGCGAGCGCTCGCGCATGCTGCGTGACGTCACCGCAGGTCAGGACAGCAGTCCCGCGAACCTTACAGAAGTGTAAGGCGGCGTAAGCCGCATCGATGGCACCCGCGCGCCCCCTCGGCCAATATGATGGGCAGCAGCCAACACCGCGACCGAAGGAGCTTCGATGTCACGTCACTTCCAGGCGGCCCCGTCCGCCATCTCAGCAAACGCCAGCGCGCCGGTCCTCCAGATCTCCGCGCTCACCAAGGTCTACGGGGGCAGGAACGCCACGACCAAGGCGCTCAACGGCATCAGCCTCTCCGTGCAGAAGGGCGAGCTCGTCGCGATCATGGGCCCATCGGGCTCGGGCAAGTCGACGCTGCTCAACTGCATCGCCACGATCGACACCCCCACCTCCGGCACCATCCGCATCGCCGGCACGGACACCGCGCGCATTTCCCGCCGCGGCCTGGCGGACTTCCGCCGCACGCAGCTCGGCTTCATCTTCCAGGACTCCAACCTGCTCGACACGCTCACCGCGCGCGAGAACGTCGCCCTCCCCCTCACGATCGGCCGCGTCCCCGCTGACCAGATCCTCGACTCGGTGGAGAAGGTCGCCCAGGCGCTCGGCATCTCGGACGTGCTCGACAAGTACCCCTACCAGATGTCCGGCGGACAGCGCCAGCGCGTCGCCTGCGCCCGCGCCCTCGTGACGCGTCCCCAGCTCGTGCTCGCCGACGAGCCCACGGGTGCCCTCGACTCCAAGAACGCCCGCCTCCTGCTCGAGAGCCTCGAGGCCATCAACCGCGCCCAGCGCGCGACGGTGCTCATGGTCACGCACGACGAGACCGCCGCATCGTTCTGCAGGAGGGTCCTCTTCATCCGCGACGGCAAGGTGTTCACGGAGATCCGCCGCGGCAACGACTCGCGCCGCGCGTTCTTCGAGAAGATCATGCAGGTCGTGGCGGTCCAGGGAGGGGTTGACGATGCTCGCTAAGCTCGCCTTTGGCAACATGCGCAAGCTCGTGCACGACTACGCCGTGTACTTCCTCACGCTCGTGATGGGCGTCGCCGTCTTCTACGCGTTCAACACCATCTCCGTCCAGGCGGACTTCCTGACCAACACGGTATCGGAGCTCCTCAAGCAGGTCGGCCAGATCCTGCGAGGCGTCACGATCTTCCTCGCGGTCATCATGGGCTTCCTCATGGTCTACGCCAACAACTTCCTCATGCGCCGCCGCAAGAAGGAGCTGGGCCTCTACCAGGTCCTCGGCATGCGCGCCGGCCAGGTCAACGCCATCCTCACGCTCGAGACCCTCATGGTCGCCCTCGCCTCGTTCGTCGTGGGCATCGCGCTCGGCGCCCTCGTGTCGCAGCTCCTGCTCTTCGTCACGGCGGATATGTTCGCCACCAAGGTCACCCACTTCCGGTTCTTCTTCTCCCCACAGGCGCTCGCGCTCACCTTCGGCTGCTTCGCCCTCACCTTCCTCGTGATGATGGTCCTCAACAGCATCTCGCTCTCGCGCGTCCGCCTCGTGGACCTCATGAGCTCCGCCCGCAAGAACGAGCGGCAATTCGTGCGTCACCTCCCGCTCTCGCTCGCACTCGCGGTGGCCGGCCTTCTCCTCATGGGCTATGCCTACTGGCGCCTCACCACGCAGGGCTTCCCCCTCGGTAGCAGCTCCGACCCCGGCGCGACCACGACCAGCGACTTCCTCCTCACGACGGCCATCGTGGTCGTGGGCACCTTCGTCTTCTTCTACGGCTTCGCCGGCGCGCTCACGCTCGTGCTCGCGCGCCTCAGGGGCTTCTACTGGCGCGGCCTCCACATGTTCACGACGCGCCAGATCGCCTCGCGCGTCAACACGGCCGCCGTCTCCATGGGCATGATCTCGCTCATCCTGTTCTTCGCGATGACGTCCATGACCTCCGGCATGAGCATCTGCTCGACCCTCAACAAGATGTACGAGAAGGGCACCCCCTTTGACGCGTCCGTGACCGTCGTGGGCACCAGCTACAAGGGCAGCACCATCGACTTTGCGGGTGCGGCCAAGCGCGCCGGCGTCAGCCTCCCCTCCGTCGGCAAGACGTCCACCATGCGCCTCGCCATCGTGTCGAACAGCAGGGGCATCATGACCATCGACACGCTGCACGACATGTCCAGGCTCACGGGCAGGTCCATTCCCTCGGGCTTCGAGCACACGGTCGCCTACCAGGCCGTCTCGCTTTCCGACTACAACGCCTACCGCAAGTTCCTGGGGCTCAGGCCCGTCACGCTCGAGGACGGCCACTACCTCTACCTCTGCAACATGGACCAGCTCACGGACTTCGTCAACGCCGCGCTCGCCAAGGGCTACGCCATCAACGCCTCCGGCCACAGGCTCACGCCCGCCCGCGCCACGGCCATCGACGACGCGTCGTGCGTCCTTCTCAACGACTCCATCGGATCGAACCCGGGCACGTACGTGGTGCCGGACGCCGTCGCGGCCAAGCTCCCCAACTACACCTGGAACCTCAACGTCAAGTACAAGGTCTCGACCGAGAAGGGCGACGACGCGATCAAGCGCGTGAGGGACACGCTCGCGGCGGAAAACGACAGCCTCTACGTGTCCTCCAACACCAAGACGGAGTCCGCCGTCGAGGGCACCACCACGACCGGCCTCATCTCGTACATGGCCATCTACATCGGCTTCGTGCTCGTGATCGCCTGCGCCGCCATCCTCGCGATCCAGCAGCTCTCCAGCGCGTCGGACGCCGCCTCCGGCTACCGCACGCTCAGCGAGCTGGGCTGCCCGGAGCGCACGATCTTTGGGTCGCTGCGCGCCCAGGTCACCTTTGCCTTCGCGCTCCCGCTCGTGGTCGGCCTGGCGCACAGCATCTGCGCCACGGCCGCAGTGAACAAGGTCCTGACCACCTTTGGCTACGCGAGCATCCTCGAGAACGTGGGCCTTGGCCTCGTAATCTTCGCGCTGGTGTACGGCGGCTACCTCGTGCTCACGTACCGCCTGGCCCACCGCACCGTGAAGGGCGCCATCAGGAGCGCGCGCCACGCGCTGTAGCGGAGGCCGTCCTTCTCGCCCATCGGTAGCGCAACATTAGAGCGGGGTCCCACACCAAGGTGGAGCCCCGCTCACGTTTTATATGGTGTCTGTCTGACGTTGACGCAGTTCCGCAGGCGAGAAGGACGCGGCCTCCCGGCAGCGCCCGCCGGCCAACGGCTACTCGTACAGGTGCTCGCTGAAGTAGCGGTCGCCCCGGTCCGGGAAGAGCGTCACGACCGTGCCGTGGTCGATCCTTGCGGCCACCTGCAGCGCGGCGTACAGCGCGGCGCCCGAGGACGAGCCCGCGAACACGCCCTCCTTGCGGGCGAGCTCGCGCGAGGCGCCGTAGGCCTGGTCGTCGCTCACCTTGATGACCTCGTCCACCAGGGACATGTCCATGGTGTCGGCCACGAAGTCGTTGCCGATGCCCTCGATGGCGTAGGGCGCGTGCTTGCCGCCGCCCATGGTGGAGCCCACGGGATCGGCCAGCACGCCGTGGACGTGGGGGTTCTTCTCCTTGAGGTAGCGCATGATGCCGGTGTAGGTGCCGCCCGAGCCGGCGCCCGCCACAAAGTAGTCCACGTGTCCGCCCAGGTCGCGCCAGATCTCCGGCGCCGTGCTCTCGTAGTGGGCGCGCGGGTTGGCCGGGTTCTTGAACTGGCGCAGGGCCACGGAGTTGGGGATCTGCCCCAGGAGCTCCTCCATCTTGGCCTGCGCGCCCAGCATGCCGTCCTCCTCGGGCGTGTGGACGATCTTGGCGCCAAGCGCGCGCATGAGGGTCTGCTTCTCCTGGCTGAACTTGCCCGGCACCACGAAGACCACCTTGTAGCCCCTCCCCAGCGCCGCGAAGGCGATGCCCAGGCCCATGTTGCCCGCCGTCGCCTCCACGATGGTGGAGCCGGGCTTGAGGAGGCCGCTCTTCTCCGCGTCGCGAACCATCCAGACGCCCGTGCGGTCCTTGACGGAGCCCGCGGGGTTCATGAGCTCGAGCTTTGCGAACAGCTCGACGCCAGGCTTGACGCCCATGGAGTTGATCTTGAGCATGGGGGTGTTGCCCACGAGCTCTGCCATGCTGTCGTAGTAGTGGCGCATGCTAGGCCTCCTTGGCTGCGGCGATTGCCTGATTGATGTCTGCCAGAATGTCGTCCGCGTCCTCGATTCCCACGGAGAGGCGGATCAGCCCGTCCGTGATGCCCACGCGGTCGCGCTCCTCCTTGGGGATGGCCGCGTGCGTCATCGTGGCGGGGTGGCAGACGAGCGACTCCACGCCGCCGAGGCTCTCGGCCAGAGCGACGAGGCGCGTGGAGGCGAGAAACGCGTGCGCGTCGTAGCCGGAGGCGAGCTCGAAGCTCAGCATGGCGCCGGCCCCGGACGCCTGGCGCCGGTTGACCTCGTAGCCCGGGAAGTCGGGAAGGCCCGGGTAGTAGACCTTCGCGACGGCATCGTTCTGCTGGAGCGCCCGCGCGATGACGCCCGCGTTCTTGAGGTGGCGGTCCATGCGCACGCCGAGCGTCTTGATGCCGCGGATGAGCAGGAACGAGTCGAAGGGCCCCAGCACGCCGCCCGTGGCGTTCTGGACGAAGGCGAGGCGGTCCGCCAGCTCCTGCGAGGCCACGACCGCGAGTCCCGCGACCACGTCCGAGTGCCCGCCCAGGTACTTGGTGGCGCTGTGGACCACGATGTCCGCGCCCAACTCGAGCGGCCTCTGCAGGTACGGCGTCATGAACGTGTTGTCCACGATCGAGAGCAGGCCGTGCTCGTGCGCGATGCGCGAGACCTCCGCCAGGTCCGTCACGGTCATGAGCGGGTTGGCCGGGCTCTCGACCAGGGTCGCCGCGGTGTTGGGGCCGATGGCGGCCTCCACGTTGGCGGGGTCCGTGGTATCGACCACGCGGAACGTGAGGCCAAAGCGGTTGAACACCTGGTTGAGCACGCGGTACGTGCCGCCGTACACGTTGGTGGGGATGATGACCTCGTCACCTGCGGAAAGGAGGCTCAGCACCGCGGTGATGGCCGCCATGCCGCTGCCAAAGGCGAAGCCGGCGACGCCTCCCTCCAGGTCCGCGATGAGCCGCTCGAGCGCGGCCCTGGTGGGGTTGCCGGTGCGCGAGTACTCCCAGCCACGGTCCTGGCCAACGCCGTCCTGCTGGTAGGTCGAGGTCTGGTAGATCGGGACGTTGACGGCCCCGGTCACGGGGTCCGTGGTGCCGCCGGCGTGGATGAGCCGGGTGGCGAACGCGGTGGTGCGGGCCTGGTCGGCCGTCTGGTTGGATGCGTGCTGCTTGGACGTAGGCATGGTCTTCTCCCCTGGCCCCGGACGTGACCGCTCGCGGGCCGGGGCGCGTGCGCCAGCCATGCAGAAGGTCGGCCCTGGGGACCGATTGGTTTCAACTTTGGTTTGTCTTGTGGAGCGCCGCGGCGACGTGCCGCAGCTATGGGTTGGGATGGGACCCTGGTTCCCGCCGGCGCGCGCTGCGCAGCCAGCCGCTAGGAACGGTCCCGGGGCGTGTTAGGAACGACAGGCACGCACCCAGTGAACCAGCAGTGCGTGTGCGTGTGAGCTTGCGAGTGCTGCCGTCGCCCTCACCTCCAATGGTGTCTTGCGCCTCAAGTAATGCCTAGCGAGTAACTAGGATATAAGCTTTATACGACCATCCCGATGGGATGTCAACGCGGATGTCGGGATTTTCTCGTCCGAAAACATGGCGGACGGGGCCCGGCAGGCTAACGCTGGATGTGGATGTAAACTGTCCACGGCGCGTGGGGATGCGGAGGCCGCTGCGGCACGGCGTGCAAGTGCCTTGCATTTGCGCAGGTAAACACCATAGGCAACGCACGCTTGCGCGCCCGCGGGCACGTCCGGATGCGCTCCGGGCGCCGCGCAAGTACGCCTTTCTTGCCGCGGTCCCCCGCAACGGGGACCATGGCCCTCGAGGAGGTACGGATGGACTTTGGCGATCAGATTCGCGACCTGCGCCGGCGCGAGGGCCTTACGCAGGAGCAGCTCGCGCAGCGGCTCATGGTCACGCGGCAGGCGGTCTCGAACTGGGAGCGCGGCAGCAACCTGCCGGACATCGAGACGCTCATACGCATCGCCACCACGTTCGACGTATCCCTCGACAGGCTCATCCTCGGAAGGGAAGGCAACGTGAAGACAAGTGAGAAGAACGTGGCGACGTCCCCCGCGGACGCTCGGGACGAGGCTGGCGCGGACGGCAGCCGCATGGCCAGGAAGCTCATCCGCGACGGGAGCGAGGGACGGCGCGCCCGCATGAACGTGGTGAGCCTTGCGATTGGCTGCGCGCTCATCCTGCTGGGCGCGTTCTGCGTGTTCGTGAAGGCCAACTCCGTGGAGTACGTGGACGCCTCCGGCATCCTGCACGAGAACTTCTTCCTGCTGCCGATGGCGGCGGCGTTCGTGCTTGCGGGACTCGTCACCATCGTGGCGACCGGCGTGGTCCGCCTGGTGCGCACGTTGCGCGACCGCCGCAGGTAGGTCTGCCGCGCGGGCGTTGTCCAACCGCCTGTACGGCCCGCCCACCGCACCCCTCTTGCCGTTGCGGTCGCCATTCCCTACCCCAGGATGCCCGTCCCGAGCGCACGCACGAGCGCGTCCACGTCCGCGTCGGCGGTGGACCAGCTGGTCGCGAGTCTCACGACGGCGTGGCCGAGGTCGGGCTTCTCCCAGAAGCTCGCGAGCGCGACCTCGGGCAGGCGCCGCGCCTGCTCGTCCGTCAGCACGGGGAAGACCTGGTTGGTCTGCGTGGGATGCGCGAGCTCGCAGCCCGCATCCTCAAACGCGCGCGACACGCGGCGCGCCTGTGCCACGGCTGCCTGCCCGATGCGCCCGTACAGGCCGTCCTCGAACATCGCCTCGAACTGCACGCCCAGGAGCCTCCCCTTTGCCAGGAGTGCGCCGCGCTGCTTGGCGATCGTGAAGAAGCGGCGCACGGTGCCAGGTCGCGGGAAGACGAGCGCCTCGCCAAAGAGCGTCCCGCACTTGGTCCCACCAATATAGAAGGCATCCGCAAGCTTGGCCAGGTCCGGAAGCGTCACGTCGTTCTCCGGCGCGCCGAGCGCGTAGGCCAGCCGCGCGCCGTCCACGTAGAGCCTCAGGCCATGCACGTCGCACGCGCGGTGCAGCGCCTTGAGCTCCGCCCGCGAGTACAGCAGGCCGTACTCGTTCGGCTGGGAGATGTACACCAGCGCCGGCTGGACCATGTGGTCGCGGTTGCCGTCCTTCTCCCACAGCGTCATGCACTCGTCGAGGTCGGCCGCCGCGAGCTTGCCGTCGTGCCCCGGCAGCTCCAGCACCTTGTGCCCGTCCGCCTCGATGGCGCCCGCCTCGTGCACGCTGATGTGGCCGGACGTCACGGCGACCACGCCCTCGCACGGCGCGAGGAGCGAGAAGATCGCAACCTCGTTCACCTGGGTCCCACCTATGAGGAAGTGGACCTCGGCCTCGGGCGCCGCGCACGCCGCGCGGATGAGCTCGCGCGCATGCTCGCTGTGGCCGTCGAGCCCGTAGCCGGCGCTCTTCTCGTGGTTGGTCCGCGCGAGGCGCTCCATCACGGGGTCCGCGCATCCCTCGAGGTAATCGGACGAAAAGTCGAGCTTCTCCATGGTTGGCACATCCCTTCCGCCCCGCGCTGCGCGAGGCGCCTCCGGCGCTGCCGCCAGTCCCGTTCTGTCGCTCCATGGCCATGTCTGAGCTCGGGAACCACTATAGTCTGCCTGCAATCATGATACTTCGTGCTTATAATCATGTTTGTAATGACGTTTCATCATGATGCGGAGGCAGGTCCATGGACGCAACCAAGTGCGAGGCGCTCATCGCCGCAGTCGAAAGCGGCTCGTTCACGGCGGCGGCGCGCCAGCTGGGATACACGCAGTCGGGCGTCACGCGCATGGTGGCCTCGCTCGAGTCTGAGCTGGGCTTCTCGCTCTGCATCCGCACCAAGCAGGGCGTGCGCCTCACGGAGAACGGCCGCCGCATGCTGCCCCACCTGCGCGAGCTCGTGCGCGCCCAGCGCGTGGCGGAGGAGTCCGGCGCGGAAATCCGCGGCGTCCTGTCCGGCGCGCTGACGGTCGGCTCCTACTACAGCATCTCCGCCATCTGGATGCCCACGGTGCTCAACGCGTTCGAGAAGGACTACCCCGGGATCGACGTCGCGATCAGGGAGGGAGGCAACACCGAGATGGGCCAGTGGCTCAACAGCCGCGCCGTCGACCTGTGCTTCTGCGCGCAGCCGTCCAAGGGCACCTACTGCGACTGGATCCCGCTCTACCAGGACGAGATGGTCATGTGGCTGCCGGAGGGCCACCCCTACGCCACCGCCAAAAGCTACCCCATCCACAACCTGGAGCACGAGGCCTTCATCCACACGCTCGCCAACCACGACACGGACCAGGACCGCCTCATCCGCGAGGAGGGGCTCCGCGTGCAGGACCGCTACACCACCACCGACGGCTTCACCACGTACAACATGGTCGAGGCGGGCCTCGGCGTGAGCTTCAACCAGCGGCTCATCAGCAAGCGCTGGAACGGCCGCGTGGCCGAGGTCCCCTTCGAGCAGCCACGCCGCATCTCGCTCGGCATCGCCGTGCCCTTCCTCGCGGAGGCCTCGCCCGCGGCGCAGCGCTTCGTCACCTGCATCGAGCAGCTGATGCCCCGCCTGCGCGCACTTGCCGGCGCGTCCGCGTAGCACGTCCCGCCGCCTTCGGTGGGGAGTTTCGGCTGCTTGCCTCGTCTGCCCATAAACGTCAGCGGATTGTAATAGCCTATCTACCGAAAATCCGTTGACATACCAGGAGGTAGACATGACAAGTCAGACCCGGGCGCCCTTCTCGCCCGCGACGCCGCAGGACGGAGGCCGCCGCGATGGATGACCTTCGCTACGTGTCGCGCTACATGCGCGGCCACCGGCTCGAGATGCTGGGCGCGGCGACGCTCATCTTCCTCGAGACCGTCTGCGAGCTCGTGATCCCCTTCCTCATGGCCAGAATCGTGGACGTGGGAATAGCGGAGAAGAACCTGGCCCTCGTGTTCGCGACCGGCCGCCAGATGCTGGTGGTCGCCGTGATCGCGGGCGTCTGCGGCTTCGCGTACTCGCGCCTGTCCGCGCAGGCGGCCATGGGCTTCGGCGCCAACCTGCGCGACGCGGAGTACGCGCACCTGCAGGACTACTCGTTCGCCAACCTGGACGAGTTCGAGTCGTCCTCGCTGGTCACGCGCCTCACCACGGACATCACCGTCATCCAGAACGCCTTCGTCATGGGCGTCCGACCGCTCCTGCGAAGCCCGGTCATGCTCATCGCGGGCCTCGTGCTCGCCTGCGCCATGAGCGCGCGCCTCGCCGTGGTCTTCTTCGTGATCATCCCGCTCCTGGCGGTCGCGCTCGGGCTCATCGTGTGCCACGTCGCCCCGCTCTACGCGGTGCTGCAGCAGGCGATGGACCGCCTGAACCAGACCCTGCAGGAGGACCTCGTCGCCATCCGCGCCATCAAGGCGTACGTGCGCGAGGGCCACGTGGAGAAGCGCTTCGAGGCCGTCAACGCCGACCTCGCAGACACGGCCACCCACACGTTCTCCGGCGCGGTGCTCAACATGCCCGTGTTCCAGACCGCCATGGCCCTCGCAAACGTGGGCCTGCTGTGGTTTGGCGGCCTCATGGTCGCCAAGGGCCAGATCGGCGTGGGCACGCTCACGGGCTTCATGAGCTACGTGCTGCTCATCATGAACTCGCTCAACATGATATCGAGCGTGTTCCTGCTGCTCGCGCGCGCCATCACGAGCATCGGCCGCGTCTGCCAGGTCCTGCGCGAGGAGCCCTCGATGGACCCCAACCCCGGCGGCCTCAGGCAGGTTGCGGACGGCTCGGTCGAGTTCCGCGACGTGTCGTTCAAGTACAACCCCGACGCCAAGGCCAACGTGCTCGAGCACGTGTCCCTGCGCTTCTCCCCCGGCTCCACGGTGGGCATCCTGGGCGGCACAGGCTCCGGCAAGACGTCGCTCGTCCAGCTCATCCCGCGCCTGTACGACGCCACGGAGGGCCAGGTCCTGGTGGGCGGGCGAGAAGTGCGCAACTACGACGTCCACGCCCTGCGCGCGGGCGTGGGCATGGTGCTCCAGAAGAACGTGCTCTTCTCCGGCACCGTACGCGACAACCTGCGCTGGGGCAACCCGGACGCCACGGACGAGCAGATCCTCGCGGCGTGCCACGTGGCCTGCGTGGACGAGTTCCTTGACCGCATCGGCGGGCTCGACGCGGACCTGGGCCACGGCGGCGGCAACGTGTCCGGCGGGCAGAAGCAGCGCCTCTGCATCGCGCGCACGCTGCTTTCGGACCCCAAGGTCATCGTGTTCGACGACTCCACCAGCGCCGTGGACACCGCCACGGACGCGCGCATCCGCGCGGGGCTCGCACGGCTCACGGGCGTGACCAAGGTCATCATCGCGCAGCGCGTGAGCTCCGTCATGGACGCGGACCAGATCGTGATCCTGGACGACGGCCGCGTGCACGCGACGGGCACGCACGCGGAGCTCCTCGCGAGCGACCCCATCTACCAGGAGCTCTATTACTCGCAGACGGCAACCGCGACGGAGGGGGACGCCAATGGCGCAGAGTAAGGCATCGGGAGCCGCGCGCCCCAGGAACATGCGGCACACGCTCAGGCGCTTCGTCTCGTACATGGGGCACGCCAAGTTCCACATGCTCGCCGTGACCATCCTGGTCACGCTGGCGGGCGCCGGCAACCTCGCCGGCACGTACATGATCAAGCCGGTCGTCAACCGCGTCGCCGCGGGCGACATGCGGGGCTTTGTCTCCACGGTCGCGCTCACGGCTGCCATCTACGGGGTCGCGGTCCTTTCCGCCCTCGCGTACACGCAGGTCATGGTGCACGCCGCGCAGCACATCGTGTTCGACATCAGGCGCGACCTGCTCGGACACATCATGCGGCTGCCGCTCTCGTGGTTCGACCGCACGCGCAACGGCGACGTGATGAGCTACTTCGCCAACGACGTCGACACCATCAGCGAGGCGCTCAACAACAGCTTCGCCAACATGCTGCAGGCCGCGATCCAGACGGTCGGCACGCTCGTCCTTCTCCTCGTGCTTAACTGGCAGCTCACGCTCGTGACGCTGGCTTGCGACGCCGTCGTGGTGGCGTACACGCGCTTCTCGGGCAAGAGGTCCAAGCGCTACTTCGCGGAGCAGCAGCGCACGCTCGGCGCGCTCGACGGCTACGTGGAGGAGATGATCGCCGGCCAGAAGGTCGTGAAGGTCTTCAACCACGAGCCGGCCAACCTCGCGGGCTTCCGCAGCCTCAACGAGGACCTGCGCCGCACGGGCACAAACGCCCAGGCCTACGCCCTCACCATGGTCCCCACCACCGTCGTGATCGGCTACGTCAACTACGCCGTGGTCGCCGTGCTCGGCGCGATCATGGCCATCCACGGGCAGACGGACGTGGGCAGCCTCGCGAGCTACCTTGTCTTCGTGCGCCAGGCCACCATGCCCCTCAACCAGCTCACGCAGCTGGGCAACTTCGTGCTGACGGCGCTCGCCGGCGCGGAGCGCGTGTTTGGCGTGATGGAGCTCGCGCCCGAGGTGGACGAGGGCAGGGTCGTGGTGCGCCACGCGGAGCCCAAGGACGACGGGGCGAGAAGTGCGGCCTCCCAGCGCCGCATGGCCACCGGCGCCGCGGGCTGGAGCTGGATCCTGCCGGGCGGCGGCATGGTGCCGCTTGCCGGCGACGTGCGCCTGGACCACGTGGCCTTTGGCTACGAGGAGGGCCAGACGGTGCTGGAGGACCTCTCGCTCTACGCCAAGCCCGGGCAGAAGATCGCCTTTGTGGGCTCCACGGGCGCGGGCAAGACGACCATCACCAACCTCATCAACCGGTTCTACGACGTACGCTCCGGCGCCATCACCTACGACGATATCGACGTGCACGACATTCGCAAGGCGGACCTGCGCTCCACGCTGGGCATCGTGCTGCAGGACACGCACCTGTTTGACGGCACGGTGGCGGACAACATCCGCTTTGGCAAGCTGGACGCCACGGACGAGGAGGTCCGCGCCGCCGCGCGCGTGGCCAACGCGGACTCCTTCATCCAGAGGCTCCCCCAAGGCTATGACACGCGCATCACGTCCGACGGCGCCAACCTCAGCCAGGGCCAGCGCCAGCTCATCGCGATCGCGCGCGCCGCGGTGTCCGACCCGCCCGTCCTCATACTGGACGAGGCCACGTCCTCCATCGACACGCGCACGGAGGCCCTGATCGAGCGCGGCATGGACGCCCTCATGCGCGGCCGCACCGTGTTCGTGATCGCACACCGCCTCTCCACCGTGCGCAAAGCCAATGCCATAATGGTGCTGGAGCACGGCAGGATCGTGGAACGCGGCACGCACGACGAGCTCCTGGCCCAGCACGGCGAGTACTGGCAACTCTACACCGGCAAGCGCGAGCTGGACTAGGCAGATCGGGCAACGCGGGAGGCATGATGGACGTGGCGACGGCACGCAACGTGGACGCAAACGTGGACGTGGACGCGGTTGCGCAGACACTGCTGGGAGGCGACCCCCAGGTCCGCGCAGCGTACGAACTCGCGCGCCGCGCGCACGCGGGGCAGCTCGACAAGGCGGGCCGGCCCTACCTCCTGCACCCCGTGATGGTGGCGGCGGGCGTCCGCGGCCACGGCTCCACGGCCATGGCGGCCGCGCTCCTGCACGACGTGGTGGAGGACGCGGGCGTCACGCCGCAGAAGATCCGCGCGCAGTTTGGCGACGCCGTGGCGGACGCGGTCGCGCTCCTCACGCACGAAGCCGGCGTCCCCTACCAGGACTACGTGCGCCGCGTGGCGGAAAGCGGCAACGCGGCGGCCATCCTCGTCAAGCTTTCCGACCTCACGCAGAACATGAACCTGGCGCGCCTTCCGCAGGCGGGCCCGCAGGACGTGGAGCGCGTGCGGCGCAAGTACCTCCCCGCGATGCAGACGCTCCTGGCCGCGCTGTAACGCACGCAAACAACGGGCGAGAAGCCCATGCGCCACGGGCCGCAACCCTCCCGTGCGGCGCACCCTCAGGCGGGGTGGGACCGGCGATCCGGCTCCCACCCCGTCCGCGCGTTCTTCTCCCCTGCCTGCCGACGCCGCAGCGCGGCCACAAGGTCACGCTGTTCGAGAAGAGCGACAGCCTTGGCGGGCACCTCATCAGCGGCGGCGCGCACGACTTCAAGAGCGAGGTGCGCGAGCTCAACCTCTGGTACCAGGGCGAGCTGCGTGACTGGGGCGTCGACGTCTGCATGGGCGTCGAGGCCACGCCGGAGCTGATCGACGGGCTCGAGCCCGATGCCGTCATCCTGGCCAACGGCTCCTCCCCCGTCATGCCCAAGATCCCGGGGATCGACCACCCCAAGACGCTCGGCTGCATCGACGCGCTCCTGCACGAGGAGAGGGTCGGCCGCCGTGCGGTCGTGGTGGGCGGCGGCCTCGTGGGCTGCGAGATATCGCTCGACCTCATCAACAAGGGCCACGAGGTCACCATCGTGGAGGCGCTGCCCGGCATCCTGAGCTCTGGCCCCGCCGTGCCACTGCCCAACACCATGTACCTGAGGGATGCCTTCGCGCTCCACAAGACGCCCATCCTCACCAACACGCGCATCGCCGCGGTGGAGGACGTCGGTGCCGTGGTGGAGGGACCGGACGGCAGGCAGACCCTGCCCGCGGACACGGTGATCATCGCGGTCGGCTTCAGGCCCAACCCGTCCATGGCTCCCGACCTGCGCGGTTGTGGCTACGAGGTTCACGAGATCGGCGACGAGCGCCACGTGGGCAACATCCTCACGTCCATCTGGGACGCCTACGAGGTCGCGCACACGCTGTAGCGACCGACAACCAACCACCCGCAGAGGCGCATCACGCCACGACGCGGGCGAGAAGAACATGGGGCCTCGACTAGCATCGCGTTCCAGGCGGGGCCTTTGCTTAGGGTAGACTGAAGTCGCAGGTACACGGCAGGAACTTGAGGAGCGACGATGACCGAGCAGCACCGTCAGGTTCGCAGGACCGCACCCGCCGGGAACCGGCAGAGGCAGACATCCGCCAGCGCGAGGCGTGGCCACCCACGTGACGCACGCTCTTCTCGCCCGCGTGATGACCGTCGCGGGGGCCGTAGCCAGGCTCGCCGCAATGGTAAGTCGCTTGCGGCGTTGCTTGCGTGCGCCGCGGTTGTCATAGTTGCAGTCGTGATGATAGGCCATGCGTGCGCGAGGCCTACGGCGGCCCCTCAGGGCGAGAAGAGCACCACCACAACTGTGGCGCGGAAGGCATCGGGAAGCGGGCGCGTGAGCCTCTGCGCGGTCGGAGACAACCTCGCAAACCTCAACACGCTCGCGTACGCGGACTCGTGGGCGGGCACCACGGACGACGGCACGTACGACTTCTCGCCGCTGTACAGCCACGTGAAAAAGAAGATCAGCTCCTACGACATCGCCTTCGTCAACCAGGAGACGACGCTCGGCGGCACCAAGAAGTTTGGTTACCTGGGTTATCCCAGCTACAACACGCCGGATTCCATGGCAAAGGCCGTCGTGGGTGCGGGGTTTGACGTCGTGAACACCAACTCGAACCACACCTATGACACCTGGATCGATTCCATCAAGCACGCCCAGTCCGTCTGGGCAGGCTACCCAAAGGTCACCACGATCGGCTCGTACGCGAGCGAGGCGGATCGCAGGAACGTACGCACCGTCACCAAGAACGGCGTCACGATTGCCTTCCTCTCGTACAGCTACGGGCAGAACGGCTACCAGCAGTCCGACCTGCCCAACGACTACTACGCCGTTCCCTGGGACGCGGACGCGATGCGCCAGGACATGGCCCGCGCCAAGAAGAAGGCCGACTTTGTGGTGGTCTACCTGCACATGGGGACCGAGTACACCAACACCCCCAACGACCAGCAGATAACTGCCGCCCAGGCTTGCGCCGACGCGGGCGCCGGCATCGTGCTGTGCAGCCACGCGCACGTGATCCAGCCGCTCGCGTGGGTCAAGCGTTCGGACGGCAGCGGCAAGACGCTCGTGGCCTACGGCCTGGGCGACTTCGTGAGCGGCTACCACGTGCCCAGCTGCGTGCTTTCGGGCATGCTGAGCTGCGACATCGTGCGCAAGCCCAAGGGTGGCTTTGTCGTGAGGAACGTGGTCTGGCACACGCTGATCGAGCATGCCGAGGGGAACACGGACACCGTCTACCTCGCAAGCGACTATCCAGATAAGTTGGCCGAGAAGAACGAGCTGCTCCAGCGGCAGGCGGATCCGGGAACGTGGATCCGCAGCAAGACGCGCGAGGTCATCGGCGACGGGTTCAAGATCGACCAGTAGGCGACGGCGTGCCAGCTTGCACTAGATTCCGAACTCCCGAAAGAGCTCCTCACGGTAGTTGGGGTCGCGTAGTGCCTTCTGGATCTCATCGCCTCGTCCGGCTGCCCCGAGACGAGCGCCAAGCAGCTCGAAGCGTCTTATCGCCTTGGCCTCGCCCTTGGCTATACCCCTGGCCTCGCCCTTGGCTATACCCCTGGCCTCGCCCCTAGCCTCGCCCTCCTTACGGGCCTCAGCAACGTCTTCGCGGTACTTCTCGGACCACAGCATCATGGATCGCCTCCAGACGGAACTGTCGCGCAGCCTCCTGACAGCGTCATCAACGCGTCGGACGTACTCGCTGTTGACGGTATTATCCCTTACGTAGCTCAGGAACGCATCAAACTCTTCGCCGTAGTCGCCATTCGTGCCCCTGGCGTTCACGAAGACGATCATCGTGCCATCGCCGAGCTCCATGCTCGAGTCCATGCCCTTCTCCTCGCACTTGTACGAGTATTGATATCGCTTCCAGTTGCGGTCGAACGGGTCGCCGGTACAGATGAAGATCACCACGACGCGACCGACGGCATCGTAGCTCTGGCCCTTCTCCATCATGCTCCCCTCGACGAGCGACACGTACCGTCGCGCGCGCCGGGCGATGCCTGCCATGTGACCGTTCTGCATCTCCACGTCATAGACGTTGCCGTCCACATCCCAGACGAGAAGATCGACCACCCCGGCTCGCGCGTCCGGTCCGGCGTCCAGATACTCCTGGCGCTCCACCAGGCTGAGCTTGCTCACCTCGATAGCCCGAATCTTTAGGCCTCTGTCACAAATGCCTGCCGCTGTTTGCGGATAAGACGGACGTGCGTTGGTTAGAGCCGGGGCGCAATGGGGTAGTTCTATAGCGACGCGCAAGAGCGCCGTTGGCATGACAGGCAAACGCGCACACGGGAAAGGAACCGCAATGGAGAAGGAACTGCTCGACTACACCACCGCAAAGGTAGACGAGATCTACGCCGCGCCCTCTGCATCGGCCGACACCAAGAAGGCTGCCCAGGCGTGGAAGGACGCCATCGCCAAGGGAGAGGACGCGGACGCCGCGACGAACGCGTTTCTCGACGCGATAAGCGAGCACCAGACCACGATCGACAGCCTCATCGCATTTGCGAGCTCGGACAAGGCAAAGCAAATCTTTGGCGAGGACACCGCCAAGGGGATGGTCGAGCACGCCCAGGCGCGCAAGAAGGCAGGCGCAAGATTCTGCGACTGCGCGGCATGCAGGCCGTGCCACGAGCTGCTGGCCAAGTTCGGCCGCGAGGAGCCGGACGTCTACCTGTAGGCAGGCAGCTGCCAGACAGCGCGTTGCACGCGGACGGTCATCGCTTGTGCGGTGGCCGTTTTTCTCGCCCAGGGGCTTCAGCAACCTCGAAGCGTTGTGCCAGGTTGGCGCCATGCCAGCCGTTGGACCGTCCGTTTAAGGCCGGTTTCCGCCCCGGCTCGTAGGCTCTTCGCAAGGCAGGCGCAAGGCCGGCCCGAGCGGAGGGAGAGCCACATGCTGAGGAACACGAGCCAGCAAAGCAAGCGCAAGTTCCAGGTCGTGGGCCAGGATCAGGCACCCCACGCAGCCGGCACCGCACCGCAGGCGGCACCCGCGCCGGACGTCGAGTTCGTGCTGCCGGCACACAACGAGGAGCGGCGGATTGGCCTCGCGGTCACGCTCCTTAAGCAGTGGCTGCGCGGCAACGCGCAGTTTGGCTGGCGTGTGACCGTTGCAGACTGCGCCAGCACGGACCAGACGCTCGCCATCGCAAGCCGGATGCAGAGGCAGGACCACGCCCACGTGGGCGTGGTCCATCTGGACGAGAAGGGCCACGGCCGCGCGCTCAAGCGCGCCTGGCTCGCGTCCGACGCGCGGGTCGTGGCGTACATGGACGTGGACCTCTCCACGGACCTGGACGCGATCCAGGCGCTGGTCACGCCGCTGCTCGCGGGCTCCGCGGACGTCGCCTACGGCAGCCGGCTCTCGCGCGGGTCGCGCACCACGCGCTGCCTCACGCGCGAGCTCATGTCGCGCTGCTACAACCTCCTGCTCAACCTTGCGTTCTCCTACCACGTGTCCGATGCGCCGTGCGGCGTCAGGCGCATGCGCGCCGCGATCCGCTCGCACCGGCTGGACGCCCAAATCGCGTCCGTGCTCCCGGGCGCGGCCTGCTACGCCAGCCCCTCGAGCACGGTGCGCATCTCCTGCTGAACGCTGTGCTCGGCGTTGGTGCCCACGACCTTCTCCGCCACCTGGCGGATGGCGTATGGGCGCGCCGCCAGATCGCCGTACTGCGGCGCGGGAGTCTGGGTACAGTAAGTACTGAAACCATCGCGGGCCATGCCTGGCCCGCGCGCTTGATTGTGGGAGCTGGAGGCTCCGGACCCGGGGAGGTGCCACGCCATGGATGCCACGGAAGGCCATCACGAACGATTCCCGTACCTGAACCTTGGGGTGGCACCGGGCGATCAGGAAGCCCCCTGCCAGCGCTAGGCATCCCGCCTGCACCCCGCGACGCCTCGCCCTTCTCGCCCAGTCACGTTTGTGCGCCCACGATCTTGCGGGCGAGAAGAACACGGCCGTCGCAGACCCCATCCTGGGATTGCGAGGTGGAGCCATGCGGAGGCTTGCCACAATGTTCCGTCACAACGGGCCCGCAGCGGGACGCGGATCAGAGGCCGCACGCCGCGCCCGCGCGCTCGACTGGCTGCGCCAGGTGAGCGCCATGCCGGCCGAGGACGTCCTGCGCCAGCTGGGCACGCCCGAGGGCGGTCTGGACCCGCGGCAGGTCGAGCTGTCCCGTGTGACGTACGGCTCCAACGAAGTCGCTCGCGCACGGCGCAAGCCCGCCATCGTGCGGCTGGCCCAGAGCTTTGTTGACCCCTTCAACGGCATACTGGCCCTCATCGCGGTCGTGTCGCTCTTCACGGACGTCATCTGGGCACAGCCCGGCAAGCGCGACCCGTGGACCGTCGTGATCATCCTGGCCATGGTGGTTCTGTCCAGCCTGCTGCGCTTTGTGCAGGAGGGCCGCTCCGGCGACGCCGCGCAGGCGCTCGCCAAGACCATCCAGACCACCTGCAACGTGGAGCGCGCGGACGAGGGCCGCGTCGAGATCGGGGTCGATCAGGTGGTCGTGGGCGACATCCTGCACCTTGGCGCCGGGGACATGGTCCCCGCCGACGCGCGCGTCACGTCGTGCCGCGACCTCTTTGTGGGCATGTCCTCGCTCACGGGCGAGAGCGTGCCCCTGGAGCGCACGGCGCAGGCGGCGCCCGTTGCCGGCACGGACTCCCGCGCCGCCGGCGAGCTGCCCAACGTGCTGCTCATGGGTTCGACCGTCGTGTCCGGCCAGGCCACGGCCGTCGTCGTGGCGACGGGCGCCAACACCATGTTTGGCGCCATATCCGGCCAGCTGGGCCAGTCGCGCCACAAGACCTCCTACGACGAGGGCATCCGCTCCGTCAGCACGCTGCTGCTGCGGCTGATGGTCGTGATGGCGCCGCTGGTCTTCGCGATCAACGGCATCACCAAGGGCGACTGGCTGGAGGCCGCGCTCTTCTCGCTCTCCGTCGCCGTGGGTCTCACACCCGAGATGCTGCCCATGATCGTGACGACCTGCCTGGCCAAGGGTGCCGTGGACCTGAGTCACGACGAGGTCATCGTCAAGCGGTTGGACGCCATCCAGAGCCTGGGCGCCATGGACGTGCTGTGCACGGACAAGACCGGCACCCTGACCGAGGACCGCGTGATGCTGGAGCGCCACCTGGACGTGATGGGCAACGTCGACCCCAACGTGCTGCGCTACGGCTTCATGAACAGCTTCTACCAGACGGGCGTGCGCAACCTCATGGACTCCGCCATCATCAGGCGCTCGAGCGACCTGTGTGGGACGGACGTGGGATTTGACGTGGACGCCGTCGCGTCCGAGTGGACCCTCGTGGACGAGATTCCCTTCGACTTCGAGCGCCGTCGCGCAAGCGTGGTCGTGGGTGACCGCTCGGGCCACACGCTCATGGTCACCAAGGGCGCGCTCGAGGAGGTGCTTCAGGCCTGCACGCGGGTGCGCTACGACGGCCATGTGGCACCCCTCACGAGCGAGCGCTCCGCCGAGGTTGTGGCTCGCGCCGCCGGCCTGGCCGACCGCGGCCTGCGCGTGCTGGGCGTCGCAATAGCCCAGGACCCCGCGGGCGTGCATGACCTCAGTTCCGCGGACGAGAAGAACATGACCTTCGTCGGCTACCTTGCGTTCCTGGACCCGCCCAAGCAGAGCGCAGCCGCGGCGGTCGCGGCGCTGCGCGAGCACGGCGTGCAGACCAAGGTGCTGACCGGAGACTCCCTGCGCGTGGCGTGCAGCGTCTGCAAGGTCATCGGAATAGACGTGACAGGCACGCTCGAGGGCTCGCAGGTCGAGCTGATGGACGACGCCCAGCTGGAAGCCAGTGTGGAGAGGACCACGGTGTTCGCAAAGCTCACGCCCGACCAGAAGGTGCGCGTGGTGCGCGCGCTGCGCGCCCGCGGCCACGTGGTGGGCTTCATGGGCGACGGCGTGAACGACGCCGGCGCCATGCGCGCGAGCGACTGCGGCGTCTCCGTCGACACCGCTGCGGACGTGAGTAAGGAGGCCGCGGACATCATCCTGCTCAAGAAGGACCTGGGCGTGCTGGAGCGCGGCGTCGTGACGGGCCGCCGCACCTACGCCAACATGAACAAGTACGTGAAGATGACCGCAAGCTCCAACTTTGGCAACATCTTCTCGGTCCTGGTGGCCAGCGCGTTTCTCCCCTTCCTGCCGGCCACGGCCGTGCAGCTGCTGCTGCTCAACTTCATATACGACGTGGCGTGCACCGCCATCCCCTGGGACCGCGTGGACGAGGAGGACCTGACGCGGCCGCGCACGTGGGCCCCAGGCGAGATCTCGAGCTTCATGCGCTGGATAGGCCCTACGAGCTCCGTGTTCGACGTGCTCACGTTCGCGCTGCTGTTCCTTGTGGTGTGCCCCGCCGCCGTGGGCGGCAGCTGGTCCTCGCTCGCGGGCGACCCCGCGCGCCAGGCGCTGTTCGCCGCCACGTTCCAGTCGTGCTGGTTCGTGGAGTCCATGGCCACGCAGGTGCTCTTCGTGCACCTGGTCAGGACCAGGAAGGTACCGTTCTTCCAGAGCATGGCCGACCCGCGGGTGTGCGCGCTCGACGTCGCGGCGGTCGCACTCGCCATCGCCATCCCCAACTCCCCACTTGCGGAAGCCCTGGGCATGGCCGCGCTGCCCGTGGCCTACTACGGCTGGCTTGCGCTGGTGGTGGCGGGCTATGCCGCGCTTGTGCTGGTTGTGCGCCACCTCTACGTCAGTCGCTTCGGCAGGCTGCTGTAACACGGCCCACGCGGGCGAGAAGGACGGCCGCCTTCGTCCATGCCCACGCGCAAGAGAGGCCGGCCGCGGCTCCAACCGCGACCGGCCGCTGCCTCTCTGTCGGTTGGCTTGCCTAGACCTCCTCGGTACCCGGCTTGCCGGAGTATCCCTTGAGCTTGCCGCCATACACCGGGAAGAAGCTGGAGTCCCCGTAGTCCTTGATCTTCTCCACGTGCTTCAGGGTCTCCATGTCCTCGGCAGAAATCTGGAAGTCGACGTCCGCGTTGCTCCTCATGTGCTCTGGGTTCGCGGTCTTGGGCAGGGTGATCATGCCAAGCTGGAGGTCGTAGCGGATGCAGAGCTGCGGCACGGTGACGCCGTACTTCTCGGCCATCTGGGCGATCGTGGGGTTCTTGAGCGCCTCGCCGTGCGCCACGGGGCTGTAGGCCTCCATCACGATGCCCTTGGCCTGGCAGTACTCGATCAGGTCGAGCGGCGTGTTGGAGATGTGGCACAGCACCTGGTTCACCATGGGCTTGACCTCGGTGTTGTCCCAGATGTTGTCGATGTCGCCCTGCAGGAAGTTCGACACGCCGATGGCGCGAATCTTGCCGGCCTTGTACGCGTCGGTCAGCGCGCGCCAAGCCTCGAGGTTACCCTCGTAGTAGCGGTCGTCGGACTGGTTGACCTCAAGCCACGGCTGCGGGCTGTGGATGATCATCATGTCAAGGTAGTCCAGGCCCATGGCCCCGAGCGACTCGTCGATGCTCCGGGCCGCGGACTCGTAGTCCTTGTGCTCGGCCGCAACCTTCGTGGTCACGAAGAGCTCCTCACGCGGGACGCCGGCCGTACGCATGCCCTCGCCCACGCCGCGCTCGTTGGCGTAGGCCTGTGCGGTGTCAAAGTGGCGGTAGCCGATCTCCACGGCCTCGCGCACGGCCTCGGCGGCCTTGTCGTCGTCGATGAGCCAGGTGCTCAGGGCCAGCTGGGGAACCTCGACGCCGTTGCTGAGGGTCACGTTCTTCTCGTACATTGCTCCTCCTTCGGTCTGTTTCCCCATCCATTCTGAGGGCGGGTCGCCGCAATAACAATTACTTAGAACACATACCGTGCCATGCAGGGAACGCATGGCAACCCTGTGTCACATGCTCACAAGCTGACGGCCCGCGCCGTGCGATAATGGGCCACAAGCCAACGACGGCAGGATCAGAAGGGCGGACGCATGTACAAGCTCGTTGCAAGCGACATGGACGAGACGTTCCTCGGGTCGGACCACGAGGTGCCCCAGGCCAACATCGAGGCGATCCGCGAGCTGCGCGAGCTCGGCTGCCTCTTCGTCCCGGCGTCGGGCCGCGCCTACGGCTCCGTCATGGAGTCCCTGGCTGCCATACCGCCCGAGCTCCTGCAGGGCTCCTACCTCATCAGCTACAACGGCGGCTGCATCAACCGCGTCGGCGACCCCAAGCCGCTCTCATACCACACGCTCCCCCACGCCAAGGTGGACGCGCTCTACCGCTACGGCATCGCCCTCGGCTGCGTGAGCATGCACGTCTACGAGGTCTGCGGCAAGGTCTGGGCCTGGCACCTCCAGCCAGAGGAGGTCAGCTACCTGGCCGGCCACATGGGCTATGAACCCACGGACGAGCCCACGCTCGACTTCCTCGCAAACGTGCCCCTCGCAAAGATCCTCTACTGCATCCCGGACGGCGCGGACAGGCTTCGCCAGGTCGAGAAGGACATGCCCCGCGACCTCAAGGCGGGTACCTCCACGACCTTCAGCTCCGGCCGCTACCTCGAGTTCAACCCCGAGGGCGTGGACAAGGGCGCAGGCCTCCGCAAGCTGGCCGAGCTCCTGGGCATCGACCTTGCCCAGACCATAGCCGTGGGCGACGCCGCCAACGACGCGAGCATGGTCGAGGCGGCGGGCGTGGGCGTCTGCGTCGCCAACGCGCGCGACGGCCTGGACCAGGTGGCCAACTACCGCGCCGCATCCACCAACGACGACGGCGTGCTCAAGGAGATACTGGAGAAGATCGTGCGTCCGGCCGCCGAGGCATAGCGCCCGTTCGTACCGATACCTGCCTCCCGTCCACAATGGAGCTCCATTCTCAAATAATGCAACCGTGCATAATGCACGGTTGCATTAAATGACCTACCGTGAGGTTCGCAAGCGGAAGAAGCAAACCCGACGTGTCCAAGGCCTTCTACGCGAAGAACAATTTCTGGACAGTCGTCGTTTGCGGACACTGCTGCGTGCTCGGACACAGGAGTCTCCCCTATGGGCGTGAGACCGCCTGAAGGCAATCGGACCCTGCAGACGTAGTAGCCCGCCAGCTCGCCCTCAGGTATCATCAACCCGAGGCACGCCGATTGGAGACGCAATGGACGAGAACGACCTCCTGCACGACCTTACGCTCATGCTCCTCTACCTCACATCCAAGGACAAGAAGGTCGCCGGCCGCACGCTCTCGCGCGCGAGCAAGACCTACGACGGCACCGTCCTCGACAAGCTATGTCGCGAGGGCTTCATCGACACCACGCCCGCGTCGAAGACCGCCGACCTTACACAGGAGGGCACGAACGTTGCCGAGATGCTGGTCAAGGTGTATGGCTCTCTCGTGGGCGACTTTCAGCACGAGCTCTCCGAACGCCTCATGGATGCCCTCCCACGCACTAACGAGCCGGCCTTCCGCTTCCGCGTCGAGCTTGACCTGGGAGGTCGCCCCTGCTGGCGCGAGATCGTGGTTCCACAGGACTTTACGTTCGCCGACCTCCACGACGTGATCCAGGCGTCATTCCTCTGGTGGGACTACCACCTCTACGACTTCCATCTCACCAACAACCGCAAGAAGCTGATGCTCGCGGATCCCTCCTCCGGCGGCGTGGACTCGATGTTCGACACCGGACGTGCGTTCGAGGATGCCACGCTTACCTACCTCGATGACATCTTCCCCCGCACGAGGACTGCCATCTACTCCTACGACTACGGCGACGGTTGGGAGCACAAGGTCAAGCTCGTCGAGACTATCAAGAGCTACCCTGGCGAGATGCCCGCGTGCACCGCCGGCGCTGGTGATGCGCCTCCCGAGGACGTCGGTGGCCCTGGCGGCTTCGATCGTCTCCTGGTAACGCTTGCTGGCCCTAAAGGCCGCGAGCGTGACGAGGCCCTTGTGTGGGCAAAGTCCCAGGGGTTCGAGCACTTCAACCTCGACAGGGTCAACGATCGCATCCGCAAGTGGCGCACAGGCGAGCTCCTCGCGGAGTGGGATGAGCTTCATCCAGACGAGCTGGATGGCTACGACCCCTTCATCGACCTTCCGCCAAGCGGCGACATGGAGGGCGGCTCCAACTCCGGCAAGCGCAAGGGCCTTGGTTCAGGCAACCTGAGGCTGGTCCCTTAGCCGCTTGCAGGCGCATAGGGCATGCGACGGATGCATTATCCGGGGCCTTCCTCCAAGATCCAAGGGCACGGGGAGAAGAGCTTCGGCTTTTGCATCGCTGGCATTCCGAAGGCCGTTGAGAACGTGCTCCACCCTTCCCTCTCATCGTTAGCCCCATCGGCAATGCCTGAAGTATCGTAAATGCGGCCGCAAAAATTAACGGCCGCATTTACGCGCGCCCGATGTACGATTCCCTGCAAGTTACTAGGATAGCCAAGTACAGTTGACAACCCGTCCATCAGTATCGCAAGTATACATATGCATGCAAGCCGCTAGGCCAGAAGACATGGCCTCTGGCCTGCAAATCTAACGGTAGGCACAATAAGGTGTCAGCCTCCGACCCCCCGCATCTGCCTGGTGCTCGGCTGCGCCGACACCCCCCAGCGTCACTTACGCAAGAGCCAGCGATAGAGCGGCATTACCTCGATCTTGGCACCTCCCACCTCGATGATTCTCTCATCATCCGAAAGCGTGACGATGACCAACCTCTTCGGCGCAAGCCTCTCGTCTGACGCAAGCGCGACAAGGCTCGACGTCTCCCGGTCAAAATCGCCCTCGTCAAGCACCAGACAAACCTGAACTGCCGCATCCTCCTGGGGTATGTAGAAGTCGACGTCGATTCTGTTCTTCGATGACTTCAGGAACCACAGCTCGTCGCCGTGCCTCCTCCTGAGGTCGCAGGCGACAGCGTTCTCCAAAAGCAGCGACTTCTTGTCAATGAGGAATAGTGCCAAGAGGCCATTGTCCATGAAGTAGTACTTAGATGCGCCCTCGCGCTCCGAGAACTTCGCCACGTAGTTTTTCGCGTTGAACAGGAGGTATGCCTCCACGGCGTAATTGACGTAGGAGATCACCGCATCGGTACTGCAGTTAACCCCAGTGGCCGTCACCGCCTTGCGCAGACGACCGAACGTGACGTCGCTCGTCACCGTCTCCGCCACCTTTTTCATGAGAACCCTCAGCGCATGCAGGTTCCGTATCGCGTAGCGGGCAGCAATGTCCCCAAGCAGCACCTTCTGATAGACACTTTCTGCGTAGACCCTGCGGTTCTGGTAGTTCACGGATTCCGGCAGGCCTCCCGTCTCCAGATAAGTCTCCGCCGCCGCCCGGACCTTCCCGTTTAAACGGGTAGCGTAGAGCGCCTCCTCGTCGTGACGCACCCCCTTCGCATCAAGGTACTCCTCGAAGCTGTAGGGCATCACCTCCCGCACGAGGTAGCGTCCTCCAAGGCGTTGTGCCATCTCGCCACTGAGCATCGACGCGTTGCTTCCGGTAATGTAGACGCACTCGTGCGCGTCCGCCATTCTGCGGGCAAAGCGCTCCCACCCAGTGATGTTTTGCACCTCGTCAAGGAAGTAATAAGCGCGGTTGTCTGTGAGCTCGGCTGCCGTCTGGACAATGTCGTTGAAGTCGGAGAGGTCGAACTCCGCAAGTCGCTCATCCTCGAAGTTCAGGTAGATAATCTGGTCCCATCCAACCCCCGAATCGATGAGCTCGAGCGCACGCTGGTAGAGCAGAGTCGACTTTCCCGCCCTCCTCATTCCCACGGAGATGTAGTTAGCGCCCTCCTCGAAAAAGTAGTCGCGCTCCACGATCTGGCTGGTACGGATGACTTCGCGCTGGTCGTAAATTACCTGCTTGATAATGCTGTGGTCCATGGCATCGTCACGTTCCTCAGGCGCCTGGTTGGATTGTACGTCGATTATAGTCGATGATATTTCTGCTGTTTGTCGATTATATCCGACAGAATGCCAAGGTCATCCTCGATGTGGTTCACCTACTGCGGCCATTACGGATGAGAAAAACAGCGGATCCTTCTGAGACCTCGCCGGATACCACCGCGAAGATCGCCCCGTGGGACGATCAACGTTCTTCTCGCCCCCGCCTTCTGCTACAGTATCGCCTACAGTTCATCGGAGGCCGCTGGCCGCAGCCAGCACGTGCCAGAGAAGATGTCGAGTGCGCTCGGAAACCCAAAAGGTGGCCGGGCGCATTTTCATGCGCTGCCACATAGTGAACGGACGGAGCATGGCCGAATCCTGGCTCAAGGTCCCCCAGACCAAACTCCGCACGCCTGGGCTTCTCGCCCTACTCTCGCTCATCGCCATCATGATGCCGCTGGCGCTCGATATGTACACGCCCGCGATTCCGCACATGTCCGAGCACCTGAACACCACCGAGTCGATGGTCAACCTCACGCTCGTGGGCTACAGCCTGTTCTTCTCGATCAGCGCAATCATGACTGCACTCGGGCCCTTTGCCTGGACGTTCGCGTCACGGTTCACCACGCCCAAGCGCTTCCTCACCACGGCACTTCTCGTCTCCCTCTTCGCCGGAGCTGCCATGGTCTTCACGGGTACCGCAAGCCCGTTCCTCTTCGCGCTCCTGTTCTGCGTGTTCGCCGTTTGCGAGGCGGCCCAGCGCCCGCTCACGGTCAACATCCTCCTCACGCAGCAGGACGAGTGCGTGGGCACCGCGTCATCGCTCATCAACTTCATCCTGTCGGCGGCGGGAAGCCTCGGCATGCTCGTCGTGCACATGCCGGCGCCCAACTACGTGGTCGCCCTCGGCGTCACCATCGCGCTCAGCATGGCCGTCTCACTTGCGGGTTGGTTCGCGCTCCTGCGCTCCCCGATTTCGGTTAGGGGGCTTAGGTGGAGAGGGCGATGCCCCCAGGCCAGCCGATTCGTTTTCGTCATCGTACGAATCCACCAGCTCGTCCTTTTCGTGTGGCGCAAAACCGTACGATTATCGTAATCGTACGGTTTGATTCGTGCGATTTGTAGGCGCACTCTACACCACGAGGAACAACTTCGAACAGGGCGAGAAGGACGTGGCACCCTCGCTCGCTCCTCACCAAACAGGGTGCTCCGCGTGGACCAAGACGTGGACCATTTGTGGACCAAAAGAAAGCAGCTCAGAGACGATGCCTCTGAGCTGCGAGTTTATGGTGGGCGTTAGAAGATTTGAACTTCTGACCTCTTCCGTGTCAGGGAAGCGCTCTCCCCCTGAGCTAAACGCCCGAATGTTGTGCCGCTGGGGTTGCAGCAGTTGGTAACTCTACGGGAATGCGAAGCCAAGCGCAAGCGAAAATGCCAAGCAGACGATTTCTCCGCAAATGGCGCCTATCGATTGCCAGCCAGGGCAGGCTGCCGGCAGGAAAGCCGTTCTTCTCGCTCGCGTTGGGTCGCTTGCCGTGGGTTACGCGTCCTTGGAGAAGTATGCCACGGCGATGGCGCCGGGACCCACGTGCGTGCCGATGGTCGCGCCGACGGTGGTGATGGGCAGCGCGTCCACGATGCCCTCCCAGAGGTCGCGCGAGTCGCGCACGTACTTGCGCAGCATCGCCTCGCCGCCCGCGGTGCAGGCGAGCGAGAAGGGCATGGCAAAGTCGATGGGGTGCTCGTCCACGAGCTGGACCAGGAGGTTCCTCGCGTTCTTGGAGCCGCGCGCCTTGCCGAGCAGCTGGATGCTGCCGTCGGTCATCGTGACGACCGGCTTGATGGAGAGGAGCATGCCCGCCGCGGCCGCCGCCGACCCGATGCGCCCGCCGCGCCGCAGGTATTCGAGGGTGTCGAGAAGCCCGAGCATGCGGACGCGCGACCGCGCGGCCTCGAGGCGTGACGCGACCTCCGCCGCGGGCAGGCCACGCTCCGCCAGCATGAGCGCGTACTCCACGAGCACGCGCTGCCCGATGCAGGAGTTGAGCGAGTCGACCACGTGGACGTTGGGCCGCCCCTCGGCCGCGATGCACGCGCTCTGCCAGGTGGCCGAGACCTTGGACGACAGCGTCACGACCACGACGTCCTCCCCCACGGCGGTCGCGGCGTCGTAGGCCTCCGCGAACGCGCCGGGCGACACGGCCCCGGTGCTGGGCAGCGTGTCGGACTCCACCAGCAGCTCGAAGAACCGCTCGTGCGTGAGGTCGACCCCGTCGTGGTAGACGGTGTTCCCAAACGCGACCGTCAGCGGGAGCACGGTGAGGCTTGGGTTGGGAAAGTCCACGATGTCGGACGCGGAATCCGTGATGATGCGAACTGGCATGGCTGTCCCCTCCCCCGGGCGGCGCCCGGCGGCAGTAGTGGTTGCGTAACTTATGACATTTGGTATGGCGCGGCAGGCGCGGCTACTCGATCTTCTCGAGCGACTTGAGCACCTGCTTGAGCCACCCGTAGCAGCGGCGGCGCTCCTCGGGAGTGATGTCGGCGCTCGCCCGTTCGACCACATCGTCGATGATCCGGTCCATCTCGAGCGCGGCCTCGCGCCCGCGGGCCGTGAGCGTGACCGGCGCGCGGTACCTGGAGCCGCGCCCGGCCGATGCCGTCGCATCGTCCGTGAGGTCGCGCTCCACCAGGCCGCTCTTCTCCAGGCGCGACACGATGCGCGTCACCGCGGCGCGGTCCTGCCGCATCAGCCGCGCGATGTCCGCCTCGTGCAGGCCCTCGGGCGAGTGCGCGAGGTAGTACAGGACCATGGTGTCGGTCCCGCACAGGCCCAGCGACTCCATCTTCTGCGTCTTGATGCGGCCGACCTCCTTGTTGAGCGCGTACACCAAGCCCACGAAGTTCTCGAACCTGTCGTTGGCCACGTTCTTCTCCCCCACCTTGCCGCGCGGAGCGGATTCCCGCCCCGTACGGGCCAGGCGACCCGGCGGCATCGCAGCCGCGTCGGGTCGCCTGTCACTTGTTGACGTGTCAACATATTAGCACCGTGGCCGGGAGAGGCAGCCACAGCCGCGCCGTCAACACATCGCACACATTGCGGCGCCGCATAACGCACGACGCCTGGGCGAGAATTACGGCTCCAACAGGTCGGACCCGTCCTCGGGCCGCGCCGCGTCCTCGGGCTCGCCCTCGCCCTCGCCGTCCATGCCGTCGCGAACGTTCTTGACGGTCTTGCCGATGGCGCTCCCCAGCTGGGGAAGCTTGTTGGGGCCATAGATCAGGAGCAGCGCGAAGAGCGCGACCATAAGAAGGTGATCTGGATTCATGGTTGCCTGCCTTTCTGACGTCGCGGCGGTCCTCCGCCGGTCAAGTCAAGGGTAGGCCTCGCCTATGTATACGTAAAATACAAGTGTTGGCACCTATCCATATGCAGATTGAATCGGTTTACGAGACCTGGGGCATGGCCCTTGTCCCGCAGCCCTCGTCCCATAGCGCTTTCGCAAAACTTTTACGACCGCCTACGGAACCAAACTTGACTGTAGTAACTTTTTACATGTTGAAACCATATGCCACCCGCCCTCGCGGCGGGGCCCACCATGCCGGAAGGAAGCACCGCATGAAGCTCCTCAGGAAGCGCGCCCAGCAAACATCCGAGTCGGTCTGGCTCGCCATGGTCCTCGCCTGCTCGGGAGGCCTGATGGACGCGTATTCCTTCCTGGGGCGCGGCAAGGTCTTCGCCAACGCGCAGACCGGAAACCTACTGCTCCTGGGCGTCAACATCTCCGAGGGCGCGTGGCAGAACGTGCCGCACTACCTCTGCCCCATCGTCTGCTTTGCGCTTGGCTGCGCCATCGCGCACGAAATCCGCCTGCACAAGGGCCGCGGCATGCACTGGCGCCAGATCGTCGTGGTGGCGGAGGCCGTCCTCCTGGCCTGCGTATCCCTCATGCCGGCAAGCGCCAACCTCCTGGCCAACAGCCTCACGTCGCTCGCGTGCGGCATGCAGGTCCAGGCCTTCCGCAAGCTGCACGGACGCCCCTTTGCGACCACCATGTGCATCGGCAACCTGCGCAGCGGCACGGCGGCGCTCGTCAACTACACCCACGAGGGCAAGCGTCGCGACCTGCGCTCCGCGTTCCTGTACTACCTCATCATCCTCACGTTCGTCCTGGGCGCCATCCTGGGCAACACGCTGCTGGGCGCGTTCTCGCTCCACGCGATCGCGGCAAGCTGCGTCTTCCTTCTGGTTGCCTTCGCCCTCATGTTTGAGGACCGCGAGCACCACGGCGAGCCCTCGCCGCAGGGCACCACGGACGAGAAGAACTAGCCCCCTCGCCCCGCACCGTCACTCGTGCGCGATGCGTGGTCGCTCGTGCGCGTCGCTTGGCAACTCGTTCCTACCTTCCGCAAAATATCCGATAACTTTGGCGCCCCAATGGGTAGAAGGCTCCCCGATTGGCGTGGGCGGCACCCGTGCCGCCCCGTACGGAAGGCGAGGAGCATCATGTATAACTTTACGTTCCATGTACCCACCACCATTCACTTTGGCAAGGGGCAGATCTCGCACCTGGCCGACCTTGCCAACTACGGCAGCCGCGTGCTGCTCTGCTACGGCGGCGGCTCCATCAAGCGCAACGGCATCTACGACGAGGCCCTGCGCATCCTGGGCGAGGCCAAGGTCCAGGTGTTCGAGCTCGCGGGCGTGGAGCCCAACCCGCGCATCCAGACGGTCCGCCGCGGCGTCGAGCTCTGCCGCGACAACGACATCCAGATGGTCCTCGCCATCGGCGGCGGCTCCACCATCGACTGCGCCAAGGTCGTCGCGGCCGGCGCCAAGTACGATGGCGACGCGTGGGACCTCGTGCTGCACCCGGAGCTCATCAAGTCGGCACTGCCGATCTTCTCGGTCCTGACCCTTTCCGCCACTGGCTCGGAAATGGATGCGTTTGCCGTTATATCGGATATGACCAAAAACGAGAAGTGGGGCACTGCCGGCGAGGCGCTCAAGCCCACGATGTCCATTCTGGATCCCACGTACACGTTCTCGGTCCCCGCTCGCCAGACGGCCGCGGGCACGGCGGACATGATGAGCCACACCTTCGAGAACTACTTTAGCATGGATGATGGCGCCTACGTGCAGAAGCGCCTGGCAGAGGGCCTGCTCAAGACCATGATCCACTACGGCCCCATCGCGCTCGAGCATCCCGACGACTACGACGCCCGCGCCAACCTCATGTGGGCGGCCAGCCACGCCATCAACGGCCTGGTGGGCGACGGCTGCTCCCCCGCGTGGTGCGTCCACCCCATGGAGCATGAGCTCTCCGCGTTTTATGACATAACGCATGGCGAGGGACTCGCCATCCTCACGCCGGTCTGGATGGAGCACGTGCTGTCCGACAAGACCGTCAAGCAGTTCGCGACCTACGGCCGCAACGTCTGGGGCCTCACCGGCACCGAGGACGCGCCCGTCGCCCGCGAGGCCATCGCCCGCACGCGCGAGTTCTTTACCGACACCATGCACATGCCCGCGAACCTCCGCGCCGTCGGCATCACGGACGAGAAGAACTTCGACGTCATGGCGCAGAAGGCCGCAGACGGCTGCAAGGGATCCTTCGTGCCGCTCTCCAAGGAGGACATAGTCGAGATCTACCGCGCCGCTCTGTAACGCATCGCGCCGCGCACCGCATTCGCGCAAGACATAGGCAAGACACATGCAAGCGCCCCCGGCCCAGGAACGTCCTGGTGCCGGGGGCGCTTTTCGCTCTCTATTGCGGCATCTTGCATTTGGCTTTACGGAGCGAGAAGAACCGCCGTCCTTCTCGCCCAGCTTTGCCTTATCTGCAGCTAGCGGCCGCGTGCATGGCGCCAGCCGCCTCCGCGGCGTGCGCGCCAGCCGCGGGCTGCGTGACGCCCGAAGAGCCCCCTGGACTCCATCGCGTCCGACCCGTCCCCCACCACCACGATGAGGAAGAGCAGCCCGCTGATCGCGACGAACACGAGGTTCTCGATAAACTCTGGCATGAAGTCCATGGCTGCCGCCTTTCTTCCGGGCGCCGCTCGCGCGGTCGCCGCCCTGCTTGCAACCATATGGTCCCATCTGGGCGTCCGCGCAGCCATCGACCCCGCTTACGGGTGGCTTACTCTTTTGTAAGGTTCGGACGCGGCACGGTTTCGCTTCCGTTAGTGCGAGTCATTTTGGCGTGAGCCGCAATCCTAGATGACTCAGGCCCCAGCACGGGGTAAAATAAGAACACCAGCGGTGCCCGTCCTTTGGTTAAGGGGAACGCGGGCGGCGCGGGGTTACTTTCCTAGGGGTCCAGTGCCTGCTGGGCCCCTAGAAACTCCTCGTCATCCGTTATCTCGCTTATGATCCTGTCGCATTTCCCTCGCCTCCGCGACTATGTCGAGTATGGCTTGGGCGATGCTCGCGCAGAGCGCGATGGCCTTCAGGACTTTCAGAACTAGTTGCATGTTCATAGGCAAACGCCCTCCTTTCGAAAGGCGCCGCCCGCGTACGGACACCGCTGGTGTGAGGGCGATTCTATCACACGCACAGGCTGCATGTTGCTCATCAAAAAACGCTACCTTGCAGGTAAATGCAAGATAGCGTTTAACTTTTTGTTGCAACCTCGCTTAGCCGCGCACCCGCGCAGCCAGCCGGCAGAACCCGCTAGAACCCCAAACTGTCGTTAATCAAAATCGCGTGCATGCGGCCGGGATGATGGCTGAAGCGCGTGATCAGAAAGTTGCAGCAGATGGTGTCCTCGGACTTACAGTCCGCGCACGCCCCCGTCCTGCGGCACGGCGTGTTGATGTCAAAGCGCTGCGCGTTGATGGGCGCCGCCACGTTGCGGGCGCGCTTGATGGCCGCGTCCAGGTCGCCGCAGACCTTGTTCATCCCAATCAGAAAGAGCACGTGCCTGGGCCCGTAGGCGATGGCACTCGTGCGGTTGGAGTTGCCGTCGATGTTCACGATGACGCCGTCGTTCGTGATGGCGTTCGCGCTTGCCACGTACACGTCCACGTCGTAGGCGGCCAGCATGGCGGCGCGACGGTCCTCCGCCTTGTCACGGTCGATAAAGTTGTAGTTTCCGCTGGTCAGGGCATCGTTCAGGCCAATCTGGTGCGCGGTGGCGCAGCCGCCCATCGTGACGCTCGACCCCTCGCCAATGTAGGCCAGCGCCTGCGCCAGGGCGTCCTCGCGGCTGACCGCGTACTCCGCGGTGATGTTCCTGCGGCCAAGCCCCTTGATGACGGTCTGGGCCAAAAGCTCGTTGCGCTTGCTCACGTTTGCGTCCATGGCAACCCCTCACGTAGCACGGGCGACGCGCCTGGCGCGCCGCACTTCTCCCCTGCTACGATACTACGCGCGCGAGCGTCCGCACACGTCGAAACTCCCCACCAATCGCCCCACACCAACGCGGGCGAGAAGAACGATTTATCGTGTCTCGATAATTTATTATTGCAATGCGATGCGCTCCACTCTATGCTCATGCCAACGGCAACGCAAGGAGGTCGCAATGGAACTGAGGAAGCTTTCCGTCTGGCTGAGGGCGATCGTCGTGTGCGCAGCGGCATGCGGGCTCGTGATCTGTGCGGTGATCGTGCCAGAGCTCGGTCAGGCCATCGTGCACGACTACCCGGAGTTCCATGGCTGGTACGCCCCGTGGCTCGCGTTTGCCTGGCTGTTTGCCCTGCCGCTCTTCGTGGCGCTGACGCTGGTGTGGAAGCTTGCCGCAAGCATTGCATCAGACAGGCCGTTTACCAGCAAGAATGCAAGGCTCCTCAAGCTCATCTCGCAGCTGGCCGCAGGCGACGCGGCGTTCTTCCTCGTAGGCAACGTGGCGCTCTGGCTCATGGGCATGAACCACCCGGGCGTTGTGCTCCTCTCGCTCGTGGTGGTGTGCGCGGGCCTCTTCCTGGCGCTAGCCGCGGCCGCGCTGTCGCGCCTGGTCGGGCGCGCGGCGGAGCTGCAGGAGCAAAGCGACCTCACGATCTAGGGAGCGGGCATGAGCGGAAGGATCGTCTTCAACATCGACGTCATGCTTGCCCGCCGCAAGATGACCGTCACGGAGCTGGCCGAGCGCGTCGGCATCACGGTGCCCAACATGTCCATCCTCAAGACGGGCAAGGCGCGGGCCATCAAGGTGAGCACGCTCGCCAAGCTGTGCGAGGCGCTGGACTGCCAGCCAGGCGACATCCTGGAGTACGTAGAGGACGAGAAGGACGAGGGATAGCAAGGCGAGAACTTCTCCCAAACCCGAGCAACTCGCCAGTCGAATCTCGGGAAATGCCACGCTCTTGCATATCTCACCTTACTACTGACAACCTACTGACAAGTACTGTTTACTACTGCCAAGCCCGCTTAGGGTGCATTTCTCCCTTGGAGTCGGCTTTCGCGCCGCAGCCGGTTTTTCGCATCATAATCATCGCCAAAGACCTCTCAACAACTCCTCATACCTCTGGTGCGAAAGCTACCGTTCAGATGGTACGAACGTTCACGTTGAGGCCAACACCGCCAAGATGCCTATCATTAGGAGTCATGTAGCCGCCTTGTCCTCTCGGACATGGCACGTTTGACGGGAGTTGGCCATGGCAGAACCTTACCTTGTGCTTGGACTTGATCCAGGCATCTCCAGCTGCGGATTCGCTCTTCTTGACATGAATAACCACAAGATTCTCGAGATGGGGTCGCACCTGTTTGACGCCCCGCAGGAGAGCGATAAAAAAGTCAGCCTTGCCGTCAAAAGGCGCAATGCCCGAAGCGCTCGTCGAAACAATCTCAGGACCAAGAACCGTCAGAAGCACTGCATGGAGCTACTGAAGGAAGCGGACCTTGTTCCCCAAGACGCCACCAAGCAATGGTTCCAGTCCGCAAAGGGCGATCGCCCCCTGCTCGAGCTGCGTTTTGCGGCGCTCGAGCGCCCTCTCACCAATCGTGAGTTTGCTCAAGTCCTCTATGCGCTCTCAGCGCGCAGGGGATATATCCCTCACGGCGAGGGTCGCATCAGCAAGATTTCCGACGTAGACACGAGCGGCACCTCTGATGCCGAGACGGGCAAGGTCCTCAAAGCTATCGGCGAGAACAACAAACTCATGGCACAGGGACACTTCCGCACCGTAGGCGAGATGCTCTACAACCAGGGCAAGTCGCGCAACAAGAGAGGCTCCTACGAACATTGCGTACTAAACAGCCAAATTGTGGATGAGGTCCGCGCCATCTTCCAGAGTCAACGTTCGTATCAGAACCCAATTGCCACCCAAGAGCTTGAGGATGCCTACATCGAAAACCTTACATGGGAGAAGAGAACGCTTGACCATGACGCCAAGGTCTACGCACTCGTGGGCAAGTGCGTCTACTTTTCCAACGATGAGAATCGGGCGGCACGCGCAGACCTCTCGTCGGAGCTTTGCAATGCCTACGAGCGTCTCAAGCACCTGCGCATCGTGAACGCCGACGGCGACGAGACTGCTCTTGCCCCCGAGCAGGTCGAGGCCTACATCGCCATTCTCTTCTCTCCCGAGCCTCTTAAGGGTAAGAAGGAGAAGGTCACATACGCGCGTATCCGCAGGGATCTCGACCTCTCCGCGCGCCTCTTCTTCAAGGGAATCGACCCAGAGGACGAAAAGGACCACGAGCCATATGCCCCGAAGGCGTGGCGTACCATGCGCAAGGTCCTCTCCCCCGAACTCATGGAACGTCTCCGAAGCGACCGCACGCTTGCCGACGCCGTTGGTGAGGCGCTCACCTATGCCAGCACCGAGGACAGCCTCCTCTATCAGCTTGACAATCTTGACCTTAGCGATGAGGAGCGCAACCAGATTCTGGGTCTTCCCTTCTCGGGCAAGATCTTCAAGGGCTATGGCTCGCGATCGCTCAAGGCACTCGATATGCTTATCGACGCCTTCGAGGAGCCAGAGGTTACCACACTTGCCGAGGCGGAAGAGAGCTCCGGCCTCCTGGGCCTGCGCATGAGCGATAGCGGTACTCGCTACCCACTCCTGCCTCCGTACAGCACCTATGACAAGGAGAACAGGAACCCCGTCGTCCTGCGTGCCATGGGCCGCATGCGCCGCATCGTTAACGCAATCATCCGCATCTACGGTGTCCCAGACGAGATTCATGTCGAGCTTGGGCGTGACCTTAAACGCTCGAAGCATGAGAAGGACCTCATCAACAAACGCGACCGCGAGAATGAACGCAAGAACAAGCAATGGCGCGCGCAGATTGCAGAGGCGCAGGGAATCGATCCAGACGAGGTGCGCCCAAAGCTCCTCAAGAAGATTGCCCTCTGGGAGGAGCAGGACAACTTCGATATATACACCGGTCACAAGATCGAGTTCGACCGCATGATTTCCGATGACAAGTACTGTGAGATCGACCATGTGCTCCCCTACTCGCGCACTTGCGACGACAGTCGGAACAACAAGGTGCTCGTGCTCTCCAAGTCCAACCAGGACAAGCGCGAGCGTACCCCATACGAATGGATGACCCAGGACGCACAGAAAGGCGCACCCAGCTGGGACGAGTATCAAGCGCGCGTCATCGCAAACCACCACATCTCGCCCAGAAAGCGCAGATACCTACTTAACAACAATCTCGGTCCCGACCAAGAACGAGACTTCCTCAGTCGCAACCTAAACGATGATCGCTACATGTCACGTGCGGTCAAGAATTACCTTGAGGACTCGCTCATCTTTCCTAAAGATGGAAGGGTGAGGCACGTTATTGCCGTAGCTGGCGGCGCCACGGGAAGCCTTCGTCACGTGTGGGGCCTAAACTTTGGTGCAAACAATACCAAGGACCGTTCTGACGATCGCCACCACGCCGTAGACGCCTGCGTCATCGCAGCATGCTCCGAGGCAACCGTGCAGGCTGTCGCCAAGGCACACAAGCTTGGAGTAGAGACTTACAAGCACATGCGCGAGGACCGACTAAAGAACACACAGCCTTGGCCCACCTTCGCCGACGAAGTCATCGCTCGCAGGGAGTTCATCATCCCAACACGCATGGTCTCTCATGGCGTCACAGGACAAGCGTTTAAGGACACCAACTACCGCTTTGTCGGCTTGACTAATGACACCAAGAAGCTCGGTGTCCTCTATTACAAAGGGAAGTTTACCAAGGAGGGCAATTTCGTCATTGGCGACGACGGCAATGCACGCCTAGTCGACGGCATGGCTTTCCTGCGTCTTTGGCTCGATCCCACAGCAAAGAAGGGGAAGGGTAAATGGTACGCAGAGCCCGTCTACTATGCAGACATTCCCGCCATCAAGAACGGCACCTATATACCCAAGGCGGGAAAACGTGGAGTTGCAAGAATTGTATGGGAACCGATATCGCAGGTAGCACGTAACACTAAACCGCTCGTTCTATTCCGTGGTGATGTCATTAGCATGGGTGGCCATACTGTAAGATATTGGTCTTTTAGCATCAATACATTAACCTTAAGGACAAGGGACTTAATCACCGGAGCTGAGTACAAGGGCTTCCCTACCATCAACCAATGGAGCAGAGATTCGTATCCAAAGAAGATCCAAGAGGACTGCCTTGGCCATTGCTATAAAGGGTTGGTACCAAGCTCACTAGAAGACTAACGTCAGCTGAGGCCCAATGTCAGGGAGATTCTTGTGGGATGACGTATCCACGAGAACCTCCCTGTTCTCGTACTGCTTTTCGGTTAACTCAATAACCGTCACTTCTCCTGCTTCGGGAAGGTTTGCACGAAGTCGTGATAGGTGCGTCTCGGCGCTGTCACGGGACAGAAGCACACGCGAATACACGCTGTACTGATCCATGTGATAGCCATCTTGTATCAGGAACTTCCTGAACAGCGCGTAGGACTTCCGCTCACGCTTACTACCAGTGGGAAGGTCAAACATCACAAGAAGGCGCATGGTCCTCATCACCCTACTCCTGTTCTACGTAGGCAAGCGGAACGACCTCCGGCAAAGAAAGCAACGCATAGTTCGCAGATTTAACCGCAGCCCTCAAGGTGTCGAACTCAAGCTCTATAGCATGTTGAACGGACGTGAGCTGTCCATCCACGAGCACCTGCAACTCAAACACCGATGCTAGCCGAGATTTCTTCTGTGGATCGAGATCCCCCTCGAGCCCCATTTCCCTCACCATCAAGTCAACGACGGGACGAAATGGCTCGATGAGGTCATCAATCAGGTTGAAGGCGTTCAAATTATTCGAGTGATGAAGACCACGAGAAACGAGCCACCCACCGGAAACGCCAGCACGACCGATACCCGCACGCAGAACTGCGTAACCATAGTCGAGTGGCGGAGTCACAGGTCCGTCGCGACGAGTTCCCTCAGAGACGTAATGTCGGAAGTATACCGAGGCGGCCGCAGACTCCATATTCGAGCTGTCGCCTGAAAGGACACGGCTTGCGAACCTCCGCACGACGCTTCCATCTTTGCCAATAAGATCAAGAACCTTTGCTTGATTCTTAATCTTTTGGATAACAATACGCTGCCACAAGCGCTTTTGCAGCGGCTTTGAGATAGCCAGCTGATCCTCTACGATTGCCGCGTGACGAGAATGGGCACCAAGAGGAAGCAGGAGGCCATTAGGCATGTGGTCGTCACCACAGAGCATCAAACCAATCCCTGCATCAACAATCGAAGAGAGAGCTGACGTCGTAATCTGAGCGCGATGTGTTTCGATGATAATGACCCATATGTCCTCTAGTGGTATAGAGACGGTGTCGCCATTGTGTTCCACCAGAAGCGCTGAGTTACGCGTTGATACCTTTGCCGGATTTTGAATGCATATCGTCCGTTTTGGCATTGCTAATCCCCTGCTCCACGGTAAGATATTGTTGTCTAAGCAAGATGTACCAACTGGGGAGTTGAGATCGTGCGTAGACAAGGGGACCACTTAGTGGTTACCCGCAAGGTGAGCCCGCCGATGATTCGTCATCGGCGGGCGATCCTTTTTTGGTGGCAAGCGACAGCATTTTTCAGATTTTAGAGAGAACCGGGCGGATCACGGTGCCCAAAATCCCGTTTCCAAATTATGCCTTGGCCCCGTTTCCCCTGATAGACAAGGAAAACGGGGCCAAGGCATTGTACCAACTGGGGAAATGAGATCGCACGAAGACATTGCCATGTGTCGTTACCCCTGTTCCTTGATTGTACCAACTGGGGAAATGAGATCGCACGAAGACCTTCACGCCGTATGGGAAGCGACGCTTCATATTGTACCAACTGGGGAAATGAGATCGCACGAAGACCCTTTGCGCGAAGGAACTCGCTGTGGGGGTATTGTACCAACTGGGGAAATGAGATCGCACGAAGACATACCTCATCGAGCCTATGATGGGCCACGTATTGTACCAACTGGGGAAATGAGATCGCACGAAGACTCAAGCCAGAACGCGACATCGCGCCCCGCCTATTGTACCAACTGGGGAAATGAGATCGCACGAAGACCCTCTATGATTACCAAATCAAGGGGTTCTTATTGTACCAACTGGGGAAATGAGATCGCACGAAGACCGTGTACGTGATTGTGTACGTGTCTACCACATTGTACCAACTGGGGAAATGAGATCGCACGAAGACAATGCAGTTCCATCGCTGCACTTGCCATCGATTGTACCAACTGGGGAAATGAGATCGCACGAAGACAGAGAGCCTGATGCTCTCGATCGTGCCGTCATTGTACCAACTGGGGAAATGAGATCGCACGAAGACTAAAGCTCGCGCCCGATTCCGAGCATGAAGATTGTACCAACTGGGGAAATGAGATCGCACGAAGACCTTGATTAGCGTGTAACCGCTAGTCGTTCTATTGTACCAACTGGGGAAATGAGATCGCACGAAGACGAATAGACTTGGTAAGTTCGTCCACCGACAATTGTACCAACTGGGGAAATGAGATCGCACGAAGACTCGTCCTCGAATGGGTTGTCTATCGTCGGGATTGTACCAACTGGGGAAATGAGATCGCACGAAGACTCTTCGAGTACGGACGCAGCAATTCGCCATATTGTACCAACTGGGGAAATGAGATCGCACGAAGACTAGTGACCTCTGGCGAGTGGCGCGGCAGGCATTGTACCAACTGGGGAAATGAGATCGCACGAAGACTCACTGGCATGAATGCGTATTCGTCAAGCTATTGTACCAACTGGGGAAATGAGATCGCACGAAGACGATGCGGCGGTCTATCGCGTCGAGCCTGCGATTGTACCAACTGGGGAAATGAGGTCGCACGAAGACGATGCGGCGGTCTATCGCGTCGAGCCTGCGATTGTACCAACTGGGGAAATGAGGTCGCACGAAGACTCTGTGCCTGATCTCCAGCCGTCATGATGCCCCAGTTCTCCACCTGAGCTATACAGACCTTGCGCCATGAAAAAACGCTTCGGAACGCGGGCGCCCCGAAGCGACAAAAGCATTAAATGCTTTTTTAGTCAAACTCAATATACCTCAGGAGTCGAGAATCCATCAACCTGTCCAGCGTACACATCGAACTTCATTTTGCTCGCCAGTACAAAAGCGGGCCCGCGCGCGTGGTGCGGGCCCGCTACTGGGTCGTGACACTTACTGAGCCGTAAGGGTTACTTGGACTTGGGAAGCACTTCTCCCTTGGCCTTTGCCTCTGCCGGGGTGTCGGGGTCGCTCGAGATCGGGTCGGCGTTGGCGTCGGAGCCGCCCATGCCGTACGTGGGGCGCGCGGCCTCGTACTGGATCTGGCGCGCCAGCTTGGTGATGTCCTCGGGCTTCACGTTGGCGTAGCGGTGGCACGCGCACCAGTGGTTGGGCAGGACCTCGACCAGGTCCGGGTGCTCCACCTCGCAGGCGCCCACCTTGGCAAAGCAACGGCTCGCAAAGCGGCAGCCCGCCGGCGGGTCGATGGGGCTGGGCACGTCGCCCTTGAGGATGATGCGCTTGCGCGAAAGGTGCGGGTCCGGCGAGGGGATCGCGGACAGCAGCGCCTGCGTGTACGGGCAGAGCGGGTTGTGGTAGAGCTCGTTTTTGGGGGCAATCTCCATCAGCTTGCCCAGGTACATGACGCCCACGCGGTCGGATATGTGCTTGACCACGTTGAGGCCGTGCGCGATGAACAGGTACGTGAGCCCCATGTCGTCACGCAGGTCCTCCAGCAGGTTGAGCACCTGCGCCTGGATGGACACGTCGAGCGCGGAGACCGGCTCGTCGCACACGATGAGCTTGGGGTTCACGGCGAGGGCGCGCGCGATGCCCACGCGCTGGCGCTGGCCGCCACTGAACTCGTGCGGGTAGCGGTTCTTGAGCTCGGGGCGAATGCCAACGCGGTCCAGCAGCTCGTCCACGCGGGCATCCACCTGGTCGGCCGGCAGGATGTTGTTGGTGATGATGGGCTCGCTCACGATCTGGCTCACGGTCATGCGCGGGTTGAGCGACGCGTACGGGTCCTGGAAGATCAGCTGGATGTCGCGGCAGTACTTGCGGCGCTCCTTGGGATCCAGGTCCGTCACGTCCTGCCCCTCGAAGATGATGCGCCCGCTCGTGGGCTTGAGCAGCCCCACCAGCATCTTGCCGATGGTCGTCTTGCCGCAGCCGGACTCGCCCACGAGGCCAAACGCCTCGCCGCGGTGGATCTGGAACGACACGTCGTCGACGGCCTGGACAAAGGACGTGGGCTTGCCAAAGAAGCTCGTGGCCGCCACAAAGCTCTTGGAGAGGTGCTGCACGTCGAGAAGGACCTCGCCCTTGGTCTTGTCACGCTGCGGCGCCGCGCCCTGGGTCTGGGTCGCGGCCGCCGTGGCCTCGTTCTTCTCTGCGGTATCGCTCTGCATGGGCTACTCCCCCTCTCGCTTGTCTGCGGCCTGCGCGGTGGGCGCGGCCGTGGGCTCGGCCGCGGTGGCCTCGCCGTCGTCGTACAGGAAGCAGCGCACGCGGCGGCCAGGCACGCCCGGAACGTCCTTGAGCTGCGGGCGCTCCTTGCGGCAGCGCTCCATGCAGCGGTTGCAGCGCGTGCTGAAGGGGCAGCCGCTCGGCATGTCGAGCGGGTTGGGCACGGTGCCGGGGATGGTGAACAGGCGCTTGGACTCGTCGTCCTCCACGCGCGGGATGGACTCCAAAAGGCCCAGCGTGTACGGGTGCAGGGGCTTCTCGAAGAGGGCCATCTTGTCGGCCTCCTCAACCACCTGGCCGCAGTACATGACGACAACGCGGTCGGCCACCTCGGACACGACGCCCAGGTCGTGCGTGATGAAGAGCACGCCCATGTTGAGCTCGTCGCGCAGCTGGTAGATCAGGTCCAGAATCTGCGCCTGGATCGTCACGTCCAGGGCCGTGGTGGGCTCGTCCGCGATGAGGAGCTCGGGCTTGCAGGCCAGCGCCATGGCGATCATGACGCGCTGGCGCATGCCGCCGGACATCTGGTGCGGGTAGTCGCGCGCGCGGTCCTCCGGGCTGGGGATGCCCACCAGGCGCAGCATCTCCACGGCGTGGGCCCACGCGTCGTTCTTCTTCATGTCCGTGTGGGCCTGGATGGCCTCCACGATCTGGTCGCCCACGCGGTAGACCGGGTTGAGCGAGGTCATGGGCTCCTGGAAGATCATCGCGATCTTGTGGCCGCGAACGTCCTCCATCTGCTTCTCGTTGAGACCCAGTAGGTTCTGGCCGTCAAACGTGATGGAGCCGCCGGCCACGTGACCCGGCTTCTGGAGGAGTCCCATGATGGAGAGGGACGTGACGGACTTGCCGGAGCCGGACTCGCCCACGACGGCCAGGATCTCGCCCTTCTCGATTGAGAAGGTCACGCCGTCGACGGCGCGCACGACGCCACGGCGCGTGGGGAACTCGGTCACGAGGTCCTTTACCTCTAGCATCGCCATGCTATCGCCTCCTCGACTTGGGGTCGACGGCGTCGCGGATGCCATCGCCCAGCAGGTTGAACGCGAGCACGGTGAGCGTGATTGCGAGGCCCGGGTAGATCATGGCGTGCGGCGCCTGGAAGATGTAGTTGCGGCCACGGCCCAGCATGTCGCCCCACTCGGCCTGCGGCGGCTGCACGCCCAGGCCCAGGAAGCCCAGGGCCGCGGCGTCCAGGATGGCGCTACTGATGCCCAGCGTCGCGCGGACGATGATGGACGGTGCCACGTTGGGGAGCACGTGACGGAAGATGATCTTGGCGTCGGAGTCGCCGATCACGCGCGCAGCGCTCACGTAGTCGTTCTCCTTGACGGAGAGGATCTGGCTTCGCACGATGCGCGCGTACTCGGGTATGGAGACCAGGCCAATGGCCACGACCGCCTTGTCGATTCCCTTGCCGAGCGCGGCCATGAACGTGATGGCCAGCAAGATGGACGGGACGGCCAGCAGCACGTCCATGCAGCGCATGATGACGGTATCGACCTTGCCGCCCTTGTAGCCGGCGATGGCGCCCAGCGTCACGCCCACCACGAGCGAGATGGACACGGACAGCAGTCCCACGGTGAGCGACACCTGGCCGCCCACGATGACGCGGCTAAAGATGTCGCGGCCCTGCTGGTCGCAGCCAAACCAGTGCGCGGCGCTCGGCGCGGCAAACGACTGGCTCAGGTCCTGGGCGTACGGATCGTACGGCAGGATCTGCGGAAAGATCGCGCTCAGTATGGCGAGAAGAGCGACGAGTGCGATGAAGCCGAGGCTCACCATGGCGGTCACGTTGTGCGAGAGCGAGTACCAGACGTCGTCCCAGATGGACTCGCCCTTCTCGGCCGTGGGCTTTACGGTATCTGCAGTTGCCTCTGCCATGTCTATCACCCCTCTTCCTTCGTGTACTTGATGCGGGGATCGAGGAACGCGTAGATGATGTCCACGATCAGGTTGATGATGACGAAGATCACGCCGATGAGCATGACCGTGCCCTGGACTATGGGGAAGTCGGACTTGAGGATGCTGTCCACGATGAACTTGCCGATGCCGGGCCAGGCAAAGACGGTCTCCGTGAGCATGGCGCCGCCGAGGAGACTGCCCAGCTGCAGGCCGATGACCGTGGTCACGGGCAGCATGGCGTTCCTGAGGGCGTGGTGCTTGTGCACGCGGTGCGGCGTGAGGCCCTTGGCGCGGGCGGTGCGGACGTAGTCCTCGTTGAGGGCGTCGAGCATGCTCGAGCGCGTCATGCGCGTGATGATGGCCATGGAGTAGAGCGAGAGCGCGAGCGCCGGCAGGATGATGTGGCGCAGCGCGTCGACAAAGGCCTCCATGTCGCCCGAGAGGAGCGTGTCCACGAGGAAGAGGCCCGTGCCGCCCACGGGGGCGAGCAGCGGGTTGATGCGCCCGCCCGAGGGCAGCCAGTGCAGCACGCCCGAGAACAGGATGATCATGAGGACGCCGGACCAGAAGATGGGCATCGAGATTCCCACGAGCGCGAGCAGCATGCTCACGGCGTCGATCGGGGTGCCCTTGTGCACGGCGGAGACGACGCCGAGGGCGATGCCGATGACGGAGGCGAGCACGATGGCCACGAGGGCGAGCTCGACCGTCGCGGGGAAGCGGCTCATGATCTCCTTGGTGACGGACGTGTGCGTGTAGTACGAGACGCCCAGGTCACCGTGGAGGAATCCGATGAGGAACGAGAAGTACTGCTGGATCAGGGGCTTGTTGAGGCCCATGCTGTTGCGCCAGGCGTGCATCTGCGCCTGGGTGGCGTGCTCGCCCAGGACGACGGGCGCCGGGTCCGGCGAGAAGACGTGCATGAGGAGGAAGACGACGATGCTGAGTCCCAGCAGTACCGGGATCGCCTGCAGCAGTCGCTTCACGACGTAGCGAAACACGTTCTTCTCCTCCTTTCTTTAAGAAACATAAAAATCGGTAGGACATGAAAACGGGGCCAGAGCCGCTTGGCGCGGTCGTCTGGCCCCAGGCAGAGCGCTCGGGCGCTAGGCCGACTTGGTGCAGTTCTTGAGGAAGGTGACCGCCGTCGGGTGGAAGACGTAGCCCTTGACGCCCTTCTTGTGGCACAGGATGTTGATGGAGTGGGAGACGGGGATCCAGACCTGCTGGTCCGCGACCATCTTCTCGCACTCGTGGTAGACGTCGTCACGGGCGGAGCCGTTGGGGGTCTTCAGGCCCTTGGCGATGAGCTTCTTGTAGTCGGCGTTGTCCCAGCGCGCGACGTTCATGCTGTAGTCGTCGGCGGCGAGCAGGTTCATGAAGTTGTCCGGGTCGCCGTTGTCGCCGTTCCAGCCGTAGAAGCAGACGTCGTAGTTGCCCGCCTGGACCGTGGTCTTGTAGGAGGTCCAGTCGTACTGGTCGATGGTCATCTCGACGCCGACCTTCCTGAGGTAGCCCTGGAAGGCCTCGGCCAGCGCGGTGCCGCCCTTGCCGTTGTACGGACGCGGGTTGGAGTAGGTGATGCACTTGACCTTGGTGATGCCCAGGGACGCAAGCTCCTTCTTGGCGGCGTCGGCGTCGTAGGCGGTCTGCTTGATGTCCTTGTCGTACGGGGCCATCCACAGCGGCATGACGGAGTTGGCGTAGGTGGCGTACTTCTTGTACAGGCTCTTGACGACCTCCTCCACGTCGATGGCCTTGGCGAAGGCCTTGCGGGCCTCGGCGGTCTTGAAGGTGTCGGACTGGGTGTTGAACGCCATGTAGTTGATGTTCATGCCGTCGAACTTGTCCACCACGTCGCCGTTCTTGGTGACCTGGTCAACGTCGGCCTCGTCCACGCCGTCGATGATGTCGGCCTCGCCGTTGGCAAGCGCGGTGACGCGGGTCGAGGACTCCGCGATGAAGCGGAAGACGATGTTCTTGGCCTTGCCAGCGTGCTCCTTGTCCCAGTAGCCGTCAAAGCGCTTGAGCTTGATGTCGGAGTTCTTGGTCCAGCTCACAAAGCTGTAGGGGCCGGTGCCGACGGGATGCTCGTTGGTGTTGCCCTTCTCGATTGCCTTGGGGGAGACGATGGGCGACGCCATGCACATGGCCAGGTTGGCCAGGAACGCGGAGCTCACGGCGCGGAGCTTCATGACCACGGTGTAGTCGTCCGGGGTCTCGATGCTCTCGATGCCGGTGCCGTCGGCCTTGGAGCCAAAGGTGAACGCGGCGTACGGCATGTCGTCCGTGCGGTCGGGCTCGAGCTGGCGGCCGATGGACTTCTTGACGGCGGCGGCGTTGAAGTCCGCGCCGTCCTGGAACTTGATGCCCTTACGCAGCTTGAACGTGTAGGTCAGGCCGTCGTCGGACACGTCGTAGGACTTGGCCAGGCCGGGCTCGACCTCGCAGTTCTTGGCCTTGTACTTGAGCAGGTTCTCGTAGATCTGCACCATGACCTTCGCGGACTCGCCGTCGTCGATGTAGGCGGGGTCGAGGCCACGGGGATCCGCGCCCTGCGCGAAGGTGATGGTGAAGTCACCGGAGCCGGAGCCGGAGCCGCTCGCGTCGCTCGCGCGCTTGGAGCCGCAGCCGACCATGGATGCAAAGGCGCTCGAAGCCGTGACGGTGGCCATGGCCTTCACGAACATCCTTCGTGACATTTCCGCTTTGCTTGACATGGGCAATCCCCTTCCGGTAAGCGGTCGGGCGGTGCCAACGCCGCCCCTCCCGCAGGGCGAGTCCTTCTCGCCGCAATCAGTACGGTTACACATGTCTGTGACATACCTGTTTCATGCCTTAAAATTGGTTATCAAATTGGCGATAAGTTTTCTTGTACGAAACATTTGGAATGTTTCCGCGGTGAAACGACTATTGATGCCCACCGTTGCAAGTTTTCAGCATCCTATGCCATGCGGACGAGAAGAACGACCACGTCCGGGCCGCATCCCCACCAAGGCGTCGAGTGTTATCGAATACTCCGCTCGCCCATACACGTGCCGCCCGCGCCATGGAGCGCCGCAGTGCCGTAAAATGGTGGTTGCTTACGTACGGCTTAAGGGAGGGACGTTGCCCCTCCTTACAGGACGATAAAGGGGGCGAACCGCGCCATGGAGCTGCCAAGCCACACGCTGTATGCCGACCTCAAGAACTTCGGCCGCATCTCCAACCGCGACGCGGCGCTCGCGCTCTTCGACCCCGAGGCCCGCTACGGCGAGCTCACCATCCGCAGCCGCGCCCTGAACGACCGCTCGTTCATCTCGCGCGAGATCGTGCACGCGCGCCCCGGCCAGTACGGCGTCGAGTGCTTCCAGGACTTCCCCACCTCGGTGCGGGCACTCTGGTCCGTGCTCCTTGCGCGCCACGGCGGTGGTGACGCCGGATGCCACGCGCTTCTCGCCCACTACACGGGCTCCGCGGCAGAAAAGATGCGCCGCGCCGTGGCCGATACCGGCGGCGACGCCAACCTGTACGCCAACACGATCCAGAAGCTGTCGGTCGAGCCCGGCCTCACGGACGAGCGGCGCGGCCAGCTCTGCCTCATGCTCTTTGTGGTGACGGGCTGCCTGGGCAGCCCCGGCCCCGCCATCGGCATCGTGGACGACTTCGCGACGGAGGCGTTCTCGCTGGGGCTCGGCACCATAGAGACGAGCGTGGGCCCGGGCTTCGCGCGCGCGGTCAGGCCTTCGGAGCGCGGCGTTCAGCTGGGGCTCCTGCGCATCCTGGACGGCGTGGCGCAGCCGCCGCTACTGGCGCTCTCGCTCGCGCCGGAGGGCACCGTCATAGGCGCGCTGGCCACCACCCCCAACGCCATCACCAACGTGGACGTCGACGTGTCCCGCGAGCACCTGCGCATCTATCGCAGGGGCGGCACCTGGTGGGCGCAGGGCCTGGGCTCCACCAACGGCACAACGCTCATATCCGGCGACACGCGCAAGACGAGCGTGATAGAGCCGCCGCGCGCGGAACGAAAGCCCGGCGTCACGTACGGCCCGGTAAAGATAACCAACAGTGACACGCTCTGCCTTGGCGCCACGACCAGGTTCCTGGTCCTGCGCATCGCGGGGCCGCACGCGCAGCACGACGCGAAAGGGAACGAATAGCATGGCGGACGAGAAGAACGGCCCCCTCGGTCGGCTCGAGGTAATCGAGTTCGACCAGTTTGACACGTCGTTTGCCGTGGACCCCGCGGACGAGGGCAACGCCCGCCGCCGCTACATGACGCTCCTGGCGGAACCCGCCTCCCCCGGCGGGACCAGCCGCCACACCTCCTACGCGGAGGTCCTGCACGTGCGCAACACGGAGGACGAGTACTTTGCCCTCAAGCGGCTGCGCCCCGTGCCGGCCGACCAGGACGCGCTCAACCGCCGCGGGCGCGAGGCGGCGCTGTTCGAGGAGTACCGCAACATGCTCGCGGTGTCGCAGCTGCAGGGCTTCCCGCGCGTGTACGGCTACGGCGTCACGCACGAGGGCGACCCGGGCATCCTCATGGAGTGGGTGCAGGGCAGGAACCTGCTCGAGGCACGGCGGGAGGGCCTCCTGGCCCAGCGCGAGGACGGCGGCGTCGAGGCCACCACGGTCGCGGCGGTGGGGCTCTCCGTGCTGCAGGCGCTCGCCTCCACCACGTGCCTTGAGGGTACTTTTGTGCACCGCGACCTCTCGCCGCGCAACCTCATGGTGCGCGTGCCCGAGGGCCACCACGGCACCCTGGACCCCAGCGCGCTGGAGTGCTGCGTGATCGACCTGGGCAGCGCCCTGTACATGCGCCCGGACGAGGCCACGTTCACCGCGACCATGGACGTGTGGAGAAGCGCGACCCCCGAGTACGCCCCGCCCGAGATGCTGGCCATTAGCGACCGCAGCTACATGCGAGCGAGGCGCTCCCCCAAGATCGACGTGTACGCGCTCTGCAGCGTGCTGTACGAGCTGTACTGCGGGCACACCCCCTACCGCCTGTGCGACCGCCCGACGGAGGACCCCCTCAAGATCAAGACGGCCGAAAGCCCCGAGCCGCTCTCCGCGCGCCAGCCGGAAGAGCAGCCGCTGGTGGACGCCATCATGTCCGGCATCGCCGCGGACCAGGACGCCCGCCCGGACGCGCTCGCGCTCTTTGGGCAGCTGGCGCGCTGGCAGCGCCAGGCGACGGGCCGCTCCGTCGAGCTGCGCGACGGCCTGACCCCCGCGCACGTGGTGGGCACGCGCCTGTGGACCGAGCGCCCCACGCCCACGCCCGCCGCGCCCGCCAGCCAGGCGCCCGACTCCGCCACCGGCACCGCGCCCGCGCGCAGGCGCAGCATGTCGCGCCGCGGCTTCCTCATCGGCGCGGGCTGCGTCGCCGTGGCCGCCGCGGGAGGCGCCATCACCTACAACGCGCTGCGCCCCCGCGCGTTTGGCGAGAAGAGCTGGACCGAAATTTCGGACCTCGCCTCCAAGATCGCAGCCGCATCCAGCCGGAAGGCCGCGCTCGCACTCGCGGCCAAGGCGGGCCTCGCCACCAAGGGCGGCAGCATCCGCACGGACCTGACCAAGGAGATCACGCTATCCGACGGCACCTCCGCCACCGTGCAGGTGGTGGACTTCTGGCACGACGACGTGTCCGGCGGCAAGGCCGGCATGACGTTTGCCTTTACGCAGCCCGTCGCCAAGCGCAACATGTCCGGCACCAGGATGGCCTCGGGCGGCTGGGAGCAGTGCCAGATGCGCTCGTGGCTTAACGACGAGTTCTTCTCGCGCCTGCCCAAGGACCTGTCCAAGCACATCAAGGCCGCAAGCAAGTTGACCAACAACGCGGGCGCCACCAAGGTCGCGTCCAGCGTGACGGCCACCAGCGACAAACTCTGGCTCTTCTCGGTAGAGGAGCTTGGCGGCAACCGCAGCGCCGCCGCGCTCGGCAAGGACTTCATGTACGTGGCGGAGGTCATCGGCGCGGAGGGCACGCAGTACCTGCTGTGGAGCGATCAGGACGTGAGCACGGACGCCATGTCGAACACCGCCACGCGCCGCAAGTGGAACGGCAAGCGCTGCTACTGGTGGACGCGCTCCCCCAGCCCGGACTGCTCCGAGGCGGACAACCAGACCTGGTTCAACCGCGTGGGCCCCAACGGCGACGTGTTCGACTT
>QOUO01000071.1 GCA_003862195.1 Coriobacteriaceae bacterium
GTCGTCACGTTCAAGACGGACAGCCTGCCGCTGTGGAACTTCTCGCGCGGGCAGTTTGAGATTGCGGGCTACCGCGCGCTGTGGGAGTCGACCGACGCCCGCGCCGAGCGCCCGCAGGACCCCGTCAGCTGGTACGAGAAGCGCCTGAGCGCGCAGGGCGCAACGGTCTACGCGATCGAGGCCACGCCGGACCCGGCGCGCGAGCCCAAGCTCGACGCGGACGGGCGCGTGGTGCAGACCAAGCCGCTCAGCCTGATCGACTACCTGCCAGACGACCTTGAGTCCATGGACTACATCCCCCACGGCATGCAGGGAACCGTCATCAACCTGCGCAACCTGGCGCGCAAGGGCCACTTTGACCGGCACCTGTAAAGCCAGCCACTAGTTGCCGTTTATCTCGTCCAAAAACGCCTGGCCATAGCGCTCGAGCCGCTTTTGGCCCACGCCCGGCACCTGTAGCAGCGCCTCCTCGTCGCGCGGGCGGCGGCGGACCATCGCGCGCAGCGTCGCGTCCGTAAACACCACGTAGGGTGGCACGCCCATCTGGTGCGCCAGGCGCTTGCGCAGCGCCCGCAGCCGCTGGAAGAGCTCCTCGTCGCCGTCGGTTGCCTCCAGCGCGGCGTCGCGGGCGTCCAGCGCGGCCGAGGCGTACGCGCCGCGGCCAAACGTGGCCCCCGTGCGAGCGGGCCGCAGGTAGCGGTCGGCCGAGGCCCCCGTGCACACGGAGCACGAGCCGCAGTCCTCCGGCACGCCCGACAGGTCCTGCCCAAAGTAGCGCAGGATGCGTCGGCGCAGGCAGGTGGTGCTTTCCGCGTAGTCGATCATCTGGTTGAGCAGCGCGCGGCGCGAGCGGTACAGGCGCTCGCGGTCCGCCTCGGGCACGTCCGGCGCGGCGTCGTCGCGGTCGAGCAGAAAGCGGCACGTGCGGATGTCGCCGCGGCTCCACAGCAGGTAGCACTCCGCGGGCTCGCCGTCGCGACCGGCGCGGCCGGCCTCCTGGTAGTACTCCTCCAGCGACAGCGGCAGGCCCGAGTTGATCACAAAGCGCACGTTGGACTTGTCGATCCCCATGCCAAACGCGTTGGTGGCAACCATCACGCGCACGTCGTCCATCTCGAAGCGGCGCTGCGCCTCCGCGCGGTCCTCGTTCTGGTACCCCGCATGGTACGACGCGGCGGAGACGCCCGCGTCCAGCAGCTCCTGCGCGATCTGGTCCACCTGCTTGCGCGTGCTCGCGTACACGATGCCCGGGTCGTCCGGGTGCGCGAGCATGTAGCCCACCATCCAGCGGCGACGCTCCTTGGGCGTGAGCATGAAGGAGAAGAGCGAGAGGTTTGGCCGGTCAAACCCCGTCACCTGCACCGCAGGGTCATGCAGCCCGATGAGCCGCACGATGTCGTCCCGCACGCGGCGCGTGGCCGTAGCCGTTGCCGCCACCACGGGCGGACGCTCCGGCAGGCTGGCCACGAAGTCCGCGATGCCCTGGTACGCGGGGCGAAAGTCCTGCCCCCACTGGCTCACGCAGTGCGCCTCGTCCACGGCGACCAGCGGCACGCGCACGCCCGACGCAAACGAGCGGAAGCGCGGGTCCGCCAGGCGCTCCGGCGCCACGTACATGAGGTCGTACCAGCCCTGGGCGGCGCGGGCCATCACCACCTCCTGCTGGCGCGGCGTGAGCGTGGAGTTGAGGTAGCTGCCGCGGATGCCAGCCTCCTTGAGGCCGCGCACCTGGTCGCCCATGAGGGATATGAGCGGGGACACCACGATCGTGAGCCCCTCGAGCATGGCGGCGGGAACCTGGTAGCACACGGACTTGCCGGCGCCCGTGGGCATGACGGCAAGGGCGTCGCGTCCCTGGAGCAGCGCCTCGATCACCTCTGCCTGGCCGGGGCGAAAGCTTGCGTAGCCAAAGTGGCGTCCCAGCGTGGCGAGCGCGTCTGCCATGGTGGGGTGCTCGTACTTGCGTGGGGACTCCTGCCTGTCCGCCATGCTGCCACCTCGCCCTCGCGCTCGCGTCTGCGTCCGACCGTTGCCCACGGCGCGCCGGCGCCGCACGCACCACGTTATCACGACCGCCCGCGGGCCGCCCGCCGCCGTTGGCCGAAGCCCGCCCCAACCGCGCCACCAGCGCGGGGCCGCACCCCCGGCGCGCGCCGCGGCCCGTACGCCACGGGTTTCTCGCCCGTGACCGCGGGCCCGATGCGCGGAATGCCCCACGCGCGGCTGGGGTAGACTGGATTGTGTGTAACTAGGATTGGAGCCCGCATGAAGAAGACCACCAAGAACGTCCTTTCCGCCATGGGAGCCATTGCGGGCGTCGCGGCCGCTGCGGGCGGCTTCGAGCTGTGGTCCCGCACCAAGTACGGGCGCTCCGGCGCGGCCACCGCGGCGGAGGGGGCCATCCGCGCCACGGGCTTCCGCAACGTGGTGCTGGGACGCGACCTTGGCCGCTACGACGACTTTGTGGAGAAGAGCCGCGTCCAGAACGAGCAGGAGTACCACATCCCGTCGTGGCTGCACCTGCGCTCGCTCGTGTTCGAGGAGACCTCGGACGGCATGAAGATCTATCACGTGGGCACCACGGGCAAGAACGAGCACGCGGTGCTCTACCTGCACGGCGGCGGCTACGTGTGCCAGATCACGCCGGCACACTGGCACTTTATAGACAGGCTGTGCCAGGACACCGGGGCCGAGGTTGTGGTGCCCATCTACCCGCTGGCGCCCGAGCACGACTACGACGAGGCATACACCCTGCTCACGAGCCTGTACGGCGAGCTCTGCCGCCGCTACGGGGCGGACGCCATCACGCTCATGGGCGACTCCGCCGGCGGCGCGCTGGCGCTGGGCCTTGCGGAGGCCCTGCCCCAGAACAACATGGAGCAGCCCGCCAACCTGGTGCTCATCAGCCCGGAGCTGGACCTGTCCATGCGCAACCCCAAGATCGCGGACTACTTTGACAAGGACCCGATGCTCGCGCCGTGGGGCGTCGCGCAGATGGGCGACCTCTGGGCCGACGGGGACGAGGTGAGCAACTTCCGCCTGAGCCCCAAGAACGGCGACGTGAGCCAGCTGCGGAACGTCCTTTTGCTGGCCGGCACGCGCGAGATCTACTACCCGGACTGCGCGGAGTTTGCCCAGAAGCTCGTAACCGCGGGCGTATCCTCCGACCTGGTGATCGGCAAGGGGATGAACCACAACTGGCCGCTGCTGCCCATCCCGGAGGCACGCAAGGCCCGCAGGCGCATAGCGGAGTGCGTGCTGCGCAAGGTCAACTGAGCCAGCGGCGGGGCTTGCGTCCCGCCCGCGCGCCGCGTCCACACGGTCGCACCCAGCCCCCGCCCGCGCGGCGGGGTCCCTTGGCTGCGGCGTCCGCGCATCACCCGCGCAAACCGAATAGCGCCACCGCACCACACTGCACCACCGCACCACACTGCACCACCGCGTCACAAACGAACCACCGGCCGCCCGCACGGCCAACACTAGGAAGGCCCATCACATCATGCCCAGAATCACCCCAGGCAACAAGCTGTACCTGTATCGCCTGTTCAAGACCCAGATCGGCATCGGCAAGCAGGAGCGCGCGCAGCGCTTTGGGGAGGTGCTGGACGAGGACGACATCGACCCGGAGGACCTGGGCTGCGACGACCTGAACGCGCTGCTCGAGGCGCTGGGCGACATGATCAAGCTCACGGTGTTCAAGCGCGGCCGCGTGTACGCGACGCTGCAGGTCAACGAGGAGTTCGAGAAGGCCCTGGAGGCTGCGAGCCACCCCGCACACAAGGACAAGTCCGCGGGCGGCAAGTCCTGGAAGCACAACAAGAAGGCGTCCAAGCTGCCCAAGCCGGCAAAGCCGCGCCACAGGAAGCCCAAGGCGCAGCCCCAGCCCGCGGCGGAGGCCAAGGCCGCAGCCGCGACCGAGGCGCAGGCCGAAGTTGAGGCCACGGCGCAGGCCGAGCAGCAGGCTACGCCGGAAGAGAAGGCAAAGCCCGAGGCCGCAGCCGCGACCGAGCAGCAGCCGCAGGCGACGGAGTCCGCGGGCGAGAAGAACGAGGCCCCTCAGCAGGAGGCGGCTGCCAACGCGGAGGCCACGCCGGAGGCTGCGCCCGAGGCCGAGGCAGCACCCGCAAGCGAGCCGGAGCCGCAGGCGGCACCCGCTCCTGAGGCTGAGCCCGAACCCGTACCTGCACCCGAGCCCACCCCGGAGCTCGAGCCGGAACCGACCATCAACCTCACCATCACGTACGACCCGGAGGACGACTCGCAGCCCGAGCCGGAGGACCTCCCAGCCGAGGGCAGCTTCTCGTTCGAGGACGTGCGCCCGACCGTGGCGGCCACCCCAGCCGCACCCGCGGAGGAGCCCGCGGCCCCCGAGGACGGCCTTTCTCGCCAGTCGGACCTGCCGCAGACGATATCGCTCGACGTGCACTGCAAGGACGAGTTCCTGCGCGCGCTGTACCAGATGCTGCCGCTCGACGTGGACGTCATGAGCGTGCTGGACGAGGACTGGCAGGTGGCGCGCTCGACCGCGCTGCTCACCGGCACGCACAGCCGCGTCACCTTCCCTTTGCGCTACCTGCACGAGGACGACGGTCAGCCCGTGACCATCACGCTCAAGCGCTCCGCGCGCACGGCCGCCGGCAAGCGCTGGAGCGTCGCCTGCATCGACGGTGACGACGGTACCGGCGCCATGCACGAGCCCGTGGGAATCGAGGGTCTGCCCACGCAGGACGAGGGCGCGTGGAGCGAGCTCTGCGGCCCCGTGCACGAGCTGCCCGTCAAGAGCCCCATCCGCGAGTTTGCGCAGTTCGCGATGGTCGGCTCGTGGGAGTCGTACCTCGGCACGCTCGCCACGATGGCCATGCCCGAGCACTGGGACTACCCCGGCGAGGGCGTCGGCCGCGCCAGCCGCTACGGCATCCTGCGCGAGTACCTGTGCGTCACCTTCCACCGCGCGCGCCAGACGGGCCACGTGGCGCTTGCGGAGGACGGCTCGCTCGCCGCGTTCGACACGGGGCTCTACACCCCCTTCAGCCAGGACATTTACGCTGTCTTTACCCCCAACGCGGGCGACATCGCCTGGAAGGCGGCCGGCTTCTGCGTGGCTGGCTCCGGCCAGATGGGCGCGGAGCTCGTGGCAAAGCTCGACCCGCTGCCCCAGCCTGTCACCTACCTGCGCGAGCTTTCGGACGTGGTGCTCGACACCAACCGCCTGGTCGTATTGGATACGGACGCCATCCTCATGCACCGGCTGGGCGTGCTGCCGCGCACCTTCCTGCAAGACGAGCTCGCGGCCAGCCCCACGGCAACCGAGCTGCTCAACAAGGCGACCCCGGGCGCCCCGGGCAACCCGCTCATGGACCTCGCGCGCGCCATCAAGGCGGATCCGGGCCTGTATCGCAGGCTCTGCCGCGCCCTGGACGAGGCGCTCACCCTCACGCTCAAGCGCGCCCGCGCCAGCTACCGCATCGCCGTGCCGGCCTACGACCCCACGGCGGACGCGCTCAGGCTGCTGGTGCCGCTCTGCCTGGTGAGCGACGCGCAGGCGGACTGCGCGCTCGTGCTCGCACCGCAGCCATCCGGCAACTACCGCGGCATCACGATCATGTCGCTCGACCGAGCCCGCGTGTGCGCCCGCACCGTGAGCGCGGAGCAGCCGGCGTGGCTCGCGCGTCCCGCGGCGTCCGCGGGCGAGAAGGACTAGTTCGCTACTCGGAGCAGATCGCGATCGAGGCGCTCGCGCCGATGCGGTCCGCGCCCGCCTCGATCATGGCCAGCGCCTCCGCCTTGGTGTGGATGCCGCCCGCGGCCTTGATCTTCATGCGGTCGCCCACGGTCTTGCGCATGAGCTCCACGTCGTGCACCGTCGCGCCACCGGTGCTGAATCCGGTCGAAGTCTTCACGAAGGTGGCGCCGCCCGCCTCGGCGCACTTGCACGCGCGCACGATCTGCTCGTCCGTCAGCAGGCAGCACTCCAGAATCACCTTGACCGGGTGGCCCTGCGCGGCCTCCACCACGGCCGCGATGTCGCTCGTGCAGTAGTCGTCGTCCCCGCTCAGGAGCTTGCCCACGTTGAGCACCATGTCGATCTCAGTGGTGCCGTCGGCAACGGCCTGGCGCGCCTCGGCCACCTTGCCGGCCGTGGAGCACGCGCCCAGCGGGAAGCTGATGCACGTGGTCACGCCCACGCCGGAGCCCGCGAGCCGCTCCGCCGCGAACTTGGTCCACGTCCCGTTGATGGACACGGTCTTGAAGTGCCACTCGCGCGCCTCGTCGCACAGCTTGGCAAGCTGGTCCTCCGTCGCGTTCTGCTTGAGCAGCGTGTGGTCCATGTACTGGTTGAGCTCCATCGTGCGCATCCTTTCGTCTGGCTGCCCCGCTGCGGGGCGCTTCCTTCCCTCTCGTCACGATTAGGGTAAACGTTTACTCACCCGCGCGTCAAGAAGGATTTCCGCCCAGCGGCGCCGGCCGCTTCGGGCGCATCGGGCGAGAAACCCGCGCCGTCCCGGTCGCGGCCCTCAGCTATCCGCAACAACTCCCCCGCGCATGGTGGACTCGCGCCGCACCAGCTCCACGGGCACCAGCTCGCGCCGGCCCTCCGCCAGCTCGCCGCGCACCATCTGGAGCAGCGTGTACGCCGCCAGCTCGCCGATGCGCTCCGGCGACTGCCGCACGGTCGTGAGCGGCGGGCGCCCAAAGCGCGCGAGCAGCACGTCGTCAAAGCCCACCACGGTCACGTCGGCCGGCACGCGCACGCCCTTCTCGCCCAGCTCGTTCATGAAGCCAATCGCAAGACGGTCCGTCTCGCAGAAGACGCCGTCAAAGTCCAGGCCGCGCGCCAGGGCCTCCTCCGCAGCGGCGTGCCCGCCCGCAAAGTCCGTGGCCGGCGGGGTCAGCACGTGGTCGTCGGGAAGGAAAACGCCCAGCTCAGCAAGGGTGTCCGCAAAGCTCTTGGTACGTACCTCCGTGATGGGAAAGTGCGCCGTCGCGCTCACCAGCAGGGGCCGCGTGCAGCCGCTGCGCACCAGCTCCCGGGCCGCAAGCCTTCCGCCAGCCACGTTGTCGGACATCACCACGCTCACGTGCGGAGCAAGCTCGGCCGGACGGTCGATGTAGACCACGGGTACGTCGTGGCGCATGGCCGCGCGCACGTCCTCCAGCGCGTTTGCGCTGATCACGCCGCACACGCGCTGCGCCGCGAGCGAGGCGTAGCACTGGCGCTCCATGTCGAGCGAGTGGTTGGTGTTGAAGATCATGATGGAAAGCCCCGCGTCAAACAGCCGCTGCTGCACGGTCATAATCAGGCGCGAGAAGAACTCGTTGCTGATGTTGGGCACCACCACGCCCACCAGGTCCGCCCGCTGCTGGCGCAGTCCCCGCGCGAGCTGGTTGGGCTGGTAGCCCAGGCGCTCAATCGCCTGGCGCACGCGGCGCTCCGTATCCGCGGAGAAGCGCCCGTTCTGGTTGATCACGCGCGACACGGTCGCGACGGAGACCCCGGCCTCCCGGGCAACGTCCTTAACCGTCACGCGCGCCATGCGTCCTCCAGCCATCTGCAAGCAACGGCTCCCATGGTACCCCAACGCACGCGCGCGTCCGCCGGCCGGCCCGGGCGCCGCGGCCAAAGCCATCCCAAAGCTTAAATCTGCGCTACAAAGCCACGGCGGGACGCACTTCTCGCCCAAGCGAGCGGCGCAAAGCCGCTAGACTTGGGACTCAGTTGGTCAGTTGTCGAGAAAAACGGGCATCCGGAGGACGCGATGGCAAAGATTCAGATGAAGACCCCGCTCGTCGAGATGGACGGCGACGAGATGACGCGCATCATGTGGAAGATGATCAAGGACGACCTGATCGTCCCGTTCGTCGACCTCAAGACCGAGTACTTTGACCTGGGGCTGCAGAACCGCAACGCCACGGACGACCAGGTCACCGTGGACTCCGCCAACGCCACCAAGCGCCTGGGCGTGGCCGTCAAGTGCGCCACCATCACGCCCAACGCCGCGCGCATGCAGGAATACGACCTCAAGAAGATGTGGAAGAGCCCCAACGGCACCATCCGCGCCATGCTGGACGGCACCGTCTTCCGCGCGCCCATCCTGGTAAAGGGAATCGAGCCCTACGTCAAGAACTGGAAGGCGCCCATCACCATCGCGCGTCACGCGTACGGCGACGTGTACCGCGACGTCGAGATGCGCATCCCCGGCCCCGGCAAGGTCGAGCTCACCTACACCCCCGCGGACGGCGGCGAGCCCCAGTCCGTCACGGTGCACGAGTTCGCGGGCCCCGGCGTCGTGGAGGGCATGCACAACCTGGACGACAGCATCACCGGCTTTGCGCACGCCTGCTTCAGCTACGCGCTAGAGACCAAGCAGGACCTGTGGTTTGCCACCAAGGACACCATCAGCAAGACGTACGATCACCGCTTCAAGGACATCTTTGCCGACATGTACGAGGCAGAGTACAGGGAGAAGTTCGAGGCCGCCGGCATCGAGTACTTCTACACCCTGATCGACGACGCCGTGGCCCGCGTCATGCGCTCCGAGGGCGGTTTCATCTGGGCGTGCAAGAACTACGACGGCGACGTCATGAGCGACATGATCTCCACCGCGTTCGGCAGCCTTGCCATGATGACCTCCGTGCTGGTGAGCCCCCACGGCTACTGGGAGTACGAGGCCGCGCACGGCACCGTCCAGCGCCACTATTACAAGTACCTTAAGGGCGAGAAGACCTCGACCAACTCGGTCGCGACCATCTTTGCGTGGACGGGCGCCCTCCGCAAGCGCGGCGAGCTGGACGGCACGCCGGAGCTGCAGCGCTTTGCCGACGCGCTTGAGCACGCGACCATCGCCACGATCGAGAGCGGCAAGATGACCGGCGACCTCGCGCGCATCACCACGCTCCCCAACCCGCAGAAGCTGGACACGGAGGAGTTCATCCTCGCGATCGCGGACGAGCTCAAGCGCGAGCTGGCGTAACGGGGGCGACGGATGCACGACTACAGGCTGCTTGCGCTCGACATGGACGGGACCCTGCTCAACTCCAAGAAGCAGGTGAGCCCGGCCACGGCCCAGGCGCTGCGCGGGCTGACCGACGCGGG
>QOUO01000072.1 GCA_003862195.1 Coriobacteriaceae bacterium
AGTTCATCGAGGAGTGCTGGAAGTGGCGCGAGCAGTACGGCGGCACCATCGTCAGCCAGATCAAGCGCATGGGCTGCTCCATCGACTTCGACGACGAGAAGTTCACCATGTCGCCCGAGTTCAGCCGTGCGGTCCGCAAGGTCTTCTGCGACTGGTACCATGACGGGCTCATCTACCGCGGCAAGCGCATCGTCAACTGGTGCCCCAGCTGCCGCACGGCCATCAGCGACGACGAGGCCGAGTACAAGGACGAAAAGGGCCACCTCTGGTTCCTGCGCTACCCCCTGACCGAGCCGGTCGACGGGATCGAGTACGTGACCGTGGCCACCACTCGCCCCGAGACGATGCTGGGCGACACGGGCATCGCCGTGAGCCCGCAGGACCCGGACAAGCAGAAGCTCGTGGGCAAGACCGTGATGCTGCCGATCGTAAACCGCGAGATCCCCATCTTCAGTGACTGGCACGTCGACCCCAAGTTCGGCACCGGCTTCGTGAAGGTGACGCCCGCACACGACCCCAACGACTACGCGATGGGCCAGACGCACAACCTCCCGCAGATCAACATCTTCGACGAGACGGCGCACGTGGTCGAGGGCTACGGCGAGTTCAGCGGCATGGACCGCGACGAGTGCAGGAAGGCCATCGTCGACTGGTTTGACGAGCACGGCCTGCTGGACCACATCGAGGACCTCGAGCACTCCGTCATGCACTGCTACCGCTGCGGCACGGCGCTGGAGCCGTGGCTGTCCGAGCAGTGGTTCGTGGCCGTGGACAAGCTCAAGGAGCGCGCGACCGAGGTCGTGAAGGACGGCGAGGTCAAGTTCCACCCCGATCGCTGGACGCAGACCTACCTCACGTGGATGGACAACCTCAAGGACTGGTGCATCAGCCGCCAGCTGTGGTGGGGCCACCGCATCCCCGTGTTCTACTGCGAGGACTGCGGCTGGGAGGACGCCCTCATGGAGGACACGGACGTCTGCCCCAAGTGCGGCGGCCACCACGTGCACCAGGACGAGGACGTGCTCGACACCTGGTTCAGCTCGCAGCTGTGGACCTTCGCCACGCAGGGCTGGCCCGACCACCCCGAGCAGATGGAGGGGCACCACCCCACGAAGGTCCTCGTGACCGCCCGCGACATCATCGCCCTGTGGGTCGCGCGCATGATCATGAGCTCGCTGTACTTCACGAACGAGATTCCGTTCCACGACGTGTACATCTACGCGACCATCCTGGCCAAGGACGGCAGCCGCATGAGCAAGTCCAAGGGCAACGGCGTGAACCCCATGGACCTCATCCAGAAGTACGGTGCGGACGCGATGCGCTTCAACCTGCTCACGCTCATCACCAACAACCAGGACGTCAAGTTCGACGCCAACATCGACAAGAAGACAAAGGAGCTGATTGACAGCCCGCGCACCGAGCAGGCCCGCTCCTTCGTCACCAAGATCTGGAATGCCAGCCGCTTCGTCCAGATGAACCTCGCCGGCTACGAGCCCGGCGCCCCCAAGGCCGAGACGCCCGAGGACGCGTGGATGCTCAGCCGCCTGGCCAAGGTGGTGGCCGACTCCACGAGGCAGCTCGAGCAGTACGAGTTTGGCGACTACGCCCGCAACATCCAGTCGTTCTTCTGGAACGAGGTGTGCGACTGGTACATCGAGCTCTGCAAGGACCGCCTGCTGCACGGCGAGCCCGCGGAGAGGCTGCAGGTCCAGCGCAACCTCGTGTTTGTCCTCGACACGTCCATGCGCCTGCTGCACCCGGTCATGCCGTTCGTGACGGAGAGCGTGTGGGACAAGCTCCCCGCCTCCGGCCTCGACGCGCACGACGCGCAGTTCCTCATGGTCGCCAAGTGGCCCGAGCCCGACGACTTTGCCAAGTTCGTGAACGAGAAGGCCGAGCACGACTTCGACCTCGCAAAGCGCGTGGTCTCCGCGGTGCGCTCGACTCGCGCCCGCTACCGCCTGTCGCCCAAGGCCGAGCTCGACGTGGCCGTCCGCTCCTCTGCGGATGACGCGGCGGTGCTCGAGGCGCAGCGCTCGTTCATCTGCTCCGTCGGCCGCGTGGACCAGCTTGCCCTCGGCCACGAGCAGGAGAAGCCTGAGGGCTCCGTCACCGTCGCCGACGGCACGCTCGAGATCTTCGTGGCGCTGGGTGGCCTTGTCGACCTCAAGGCCGAGGCGGCCCGCCTCAAGAAGGAGCTGGCAAAGGCCGAGAAGGACCTAAGCTCCGTGAGCAGGACCCTCTCCAACGAGGGCTTCGTCGCGAAGGCTGCACCTGCCATCATCGAGAAGAAGCGTGCCCAGCAGGCCGAGCTCACGACCACGATCGAGCAGCTCAAGAGCCAGCTCGCGGACTTCGAGTAGGTCCTGACGGGTCAGCATCGGCTTCCCACGCAGCGTGAGACGCACATGAAGGGCGGTCGCCGGCAGTGCCGACGGCCGCCTTCTGCTTCGGGTGCCAAGCGAGGATGCCCGAGATTCTCGCTAGGAGCGTGGATAGAACCTCCAGTAGAGGTCGGGAAGCGACGGACGATGCCTGCCGCCCACGTCGACCAGCTTGCCGTCTTGGATGAAGTACGCATCGTCGCAGGTCTCGTCCAGGTCGTGTAGGAGGTGCGATGACATGAAGACGCAGCGCCCCTCGGACGCATAGGCGCGGATGCGCTCCGACGCGAGCTCACGGTTGGTTGGGTCGAGGGCGTTCATGGGCTCGTCCATGAGCAGGACAGGCGACTGCGTGGCGAGAGCGACCGCGATGGAGACCTGCTGGCGCATGCCTTGGGAGAGCGTGCCGATGCGCTTGTGCCTGAACTCTGCGGCGCCCATATCCGCGAGGTAGTCATGCGAGTCGTCGCGACGGCCCCATAGGCATCGGATGAGGTCGAGCATTTGGTCCGGTGTGAGGTGGTCGTACAGGATGGCACTGTCGCCGGGAAGCAGGAAGACCATCCGCCGCCACGCGGCCTGGTGCGTGGGGTCCGCCTCTTGCACTTCAGAACGGACCGCAAGCGATGCGGACATGGCCGATGGCTTGCGCGGCATGCCCGCGAGTGCCGTGAGGAACGTCGTCTTTCCATATCCGTTTGGCGCGACGAATCCGACGACGCTCTTGGGACCAAGATTGAGGTCTCCGCTCACGATGGGCTGGTTGCGCACGTAGCCGACCTTTGCTCCATCAACACGAAGAAGCCAGCCCGACCTGGCCACGTCGGGGGAGCCGCCGCGAGCGTGTACGAACGAGTGCGCGAGGCGCGTCGTACGCACGATTACACCGGCCAGCCCCATGAGCAACGCCGTCATGCAGATAGAGGCCGTGCCGAGGGGGGCGCTCGCGCCTGCGATGGGAATCGCGTTCGTGGCGCCGGTACCACCCAACCTCCCGAAGATTCTTCCCGCGGAGAAGTACGTGGATGGTAAGACAGCAAATACGTTCGGGAAGAGGGCGCCAAGGCTGTAGCTGTTGTCGAGCAATGGCGGAACCAGAAGGAAGAGCCCCGCAATCATGACCGAGGATGACCGGAGCGAGGCCGAAAGGGAGCAGAGCGAGCCCAGACAGAAGCCTGCGATGAGGAAGACCGCTGCGTAAAGCAGGAGCTCCTGGCCAATTGTCGATCTCACGAGCGCGTCAGCCTGCCAGTAGATGACGGGGTATGTGACGTCTCCCGAGCCGTTTCGGACCGTCGCTAGGGCAACGGCCGGGAGCATGGGGACGAAAGAGCATGCCAGAGCGAGAAGGGCCCCAAAGGCGCCGAAGTACAGCCACGTTCCCAGAGGGGAGAACGGCGCGTGGGAGAGGAGCCTAGAGCAGGCGCACTCCCTTGCGACGGCCCAGAGCAGGACGAAGGGCGCGAGCAGGAGTAGGGGCGAGGGCACGGTGCCAAGGTAGAAGGCGCGAAGGACGAGGCCCGGCAGGTCGGAAGTTCCCTCGTACAGGGTGGGCGAACGAAGCCCGCAAACGGTGTCGAGAAACGCATGCGTAAAGGTGTCGAGTCTCCCCGCCGCCGAATCGCCTGACTGCCCCTGGGCTTTCTGGCTCTTGAGTAAGGCAAACTCGTAGGAGCGCACTTCCCTGCAGTAGGCAGCCTAGTCCTTCTCGCCCATTATCCTGTCGAGCTTGGACATCTCCCTGTGGTCCGCATCGGTCAGCTCCCGGCCGCTGTAGGCCAGGTTCTGCTACGCGTCGTAGTAGCTGTCCCTGGAGTAGTTGTACGAGGTGTCGGTGGCGATGGGAATGAGCGTCGCGAGCATCGCGACGGCAGCGATGGTTACAAGGGCCGTGAGCAGCCAACGCCTCCTGGCTAGGAGCGAATGGGACTTGGCAAGACCTGCAGCGGACATGACGTCCCCCCCAGGGTCGGAATGCAAACTGAGTAGGACCTTAGCACAGGTCGGCCATATGGTTCCCAGCTTGTCGGTCGACTGGGCGCTCGCTCCCCTTTCGGGCGTGGCACCTGCTCGCCACCGTTTGTTTCCGCTCGTGGAAACGTTGCGCGTCGCGCGCTGCGCTCGGATAAAGTGGTTCAAAGCTTGTTGACTTCAAGTGCCGGCGCACGGGAAAGGGGCCCGACGTCGGCGGGGAGGGAGCCATGCACAAAGAGTTCCTGATGGGAAACCAGGCGATGGCGTTGGGGGCGCTCGCGGCCGGGGTCGACGTGGTGGCGGGCTATCCGGGCACGCCCTCGACAGAGATTCTGGACACCATCGCCAAGCGCAACCCGGGCGACGTCTACGTGGAGTGGTCTGTCAACGAGAAGTCCGCGCTCGAGGTGGCGGCCGGCGCATCCTACGCGGGCGCCCGCTCGCTCGTGACCATGAAGTGCGTGGGGCTCAACGTGGCGGCCGACCCGCTCATGAGCCTGGAGTACATTGGCGTCAAGGGCGGCATGGTCATCGTGGTCGCGGACGACCCGGGCCCCATATCCTCACAGACCGAGCAGGACACGCGCACGTTTGCCCAGTTCAGCAAGGTGCCGTGCCTGGACCCCTCCGGCGTGGCCGAGGCCTATGCCATGATGGGTGACGCCTTCGAGCTTTCCGAGAAGTACCACACGCCGGTGTTCCTGCGTCCGACCACCCGCGTCGACCACGGCTACGAGGCCATCGACGTGGCCGACCCGGACGAGTACCAGGCGACCTCCCCGGAGGGCTTCGTGAAGGACGCGTCGCGCTGGGTCATCTTCCCGCGGCTTTCCGTGCGGGCCCACGCGGACATCGAGCGGCGTAACGCAGAGCTCTCGCACGAGCTCAGCGGCTACGCCCGCAACCGGATCGACTGGGAGCGCGGCCACGGCGATGCGGCGCCCAAGGACGACGCCGCGGCGATGGGGGCGCGTACTTCTCGCAAGGCAATCGCGACGCATGGCATCAACTACACCTACGTGCGCGACAACCTGGCCGAGGGCGAGTGCCGCGTGCTGCGCGTGGCGACGCCGTTTCCGTTCCCGGACGACCTCGCGCTCGATTTCCTGCAGGGCGTGGACGAGGTCCTGTGCGTGGAGGAGCTCGATCCCGTGATCGAGCGGGCCCTCGTGGCGCTTGCCGGCAGGCGCCACCTGGACGTGGCCGTGCGCGGCAAGCTCACGGGCGACGTCAAGCCATCCGGTGAGAACTCCGTGGAGTACGTCGGCGGCGTGATCGACAAGTTCCTGGGCAGGGGAGAAGGACGCGCCGCCTTGGCCGCCGACCCCGCCGTGGGCGCCGCCGAGCCACCGCAGCTGCCCGTGCGCCCGCCCGTGCTCTGCGCTGGCTGCCCGCACCGCGCGAGCTTCTATGCGGTCAAGCGAGCGATGCGCGGCAAGAAGACCATCTTCTGCGGCGACATCGGCTGCTACACGCTGGGCAACGCTCACCCGCTCGACATGTGCGACACCTGCCTCTGCATGGGCGCGGGCATCAACATCGCACAGGGCGTGGGCCACGTGGAGCCGGACACGCACTGCTTCGCCTTCGTGGGCGACTCCACGTTCTTCGCGTCCGGTATCACGGGCGTGGTGAACGCGTTCTACAACCAGGCCAATATGACGCTCTGCGTGCTGGACAACGCCACCACCGCCATGACCGGCCACCAGCCGCACCCGGGCACGGGCTGGACGGCCATGGGGCAGAAGGTCACGCCCGTATCGATCGAGCGCGTTCTCAGGGCCATCGGCCTCACCACGGTGGAGACGGTGGACCCGCTCGACCTGGAGGCGACGGCCAGGACCGTGGCGCGCGTGGACGCGGAGCCCGGCGTCAAGGCCATCATCTTCAGGAGCCCGTGCGTGTTCCTGTACAGGCCAAGCGCGCAGAGCCACGTGGACCCCGCGCGCTGCGTGGGCTGTCAGCGCTGCGTCAAGCAGCTGGGCTGCCCTGCGCTTGTGCCGCAGGCAGACGGCAGGGTGGCGATAGACGGCTCGCAGTGCACGGGTTGCACGCTGTGCGAGCAGGTGTGCCCCACGGGCGCGATATCCGGAGGCGTGAGGGTATGAGCGAGGCAAGCGTGACGACCGTGACCCCGCAAGCCGCGGGCGAGAAGGACGGGGCCATGCGGGCCGACATCGTGCTCTGCGGCACGGGCGGCCAGGGCACCGTGCTGGCGTCCCGGCTGCTCGCCACCGCGGCCATGCAGCACGGCCTCCCCGTCAAGACGGCCGAGACCATCGGCATGGCGCAGCGCGGCGGCTCCGTCTTCAGCCACGTGCGCATCGGCGAGGGCGTCGCGGGTCCCATGATCGGCCGCGGCAGGGCAGACCTGCTGATCGCCTTCGAGCCGGCGGAGGCCGTGCGCCAGCTGGGCTTCCTCAAGCCGGGCGGCACCGTGGTCGCGAGCAACCGCGCCGTGGTGCCGGTATCGGCCATGACCGGAGGCCCCGCCTACCACCTGGACGAGGTCATGTCCTACCTGCGCACGACGGTGGACCGCCTCGTGGTGGTGGACGCCGCCGACGCGGAGCGCGAGCTGGGCTCGGCCAAGGTGCTCAACGTGCTGCTGCTGGGCGCGGCCGCGCGCACGGGCGCCATCGGCTTCACCGTGGAGGACGTGGGCCGCGCCATGCACGCGTGCGTGCCGGAGCGCTTCTGGGAGCTCAACGACCGCGCGCTCGCGTACTCGGAGCGCTACGTGTAGGCCGTGCCACGACGCCGCAGCAGGGGACACCACAAGAGCAAGGGATTGCCATGCAGATATCTGACAAGCAGCTCGACCAGGTCAACACGCAGATCGCGCGCCTGCGCGCGTCGGACAACTTCTACGGGCGCCGCCTCAAGGAGGAGGGCATCACGGGCGTGGCCTCGGCCGACGAGTTCCTGAGGCTGCCCTTCTCGTCCAAGCAGGACCTCCGCGACGCCTATCCGCTGGGACTCGCCGCGGTCCCGGAGGAGAAGATCGTGCGCATCCACTCGAGCTCGGGCACCACGGGCACGCCCGTGATCGTGCCGTACACCGCCAAGGACGTGGACGACTGGGCAACGCAGTTCGCGCGCTGCTACCAGATGGCGGGCGTCACCAACCGCGACCGCGTGCAGATAACCCCCGGCTACGGCCTGTGGACGGCCGGCATCGGCTTCCAGGCCGGCGCGGAGAAGCTGGGCGCCATGGCCATCCCCATGGGCCCCGGCAACACGGAGAAGCAGCTCCAGTTCATGGTGGACATGCAGTCCACGGTCATCTGCGCAACGTCGAGCTACGCCCTTCTCCTTGCGGAGGAGGTGCAGAAGCGCGGCATGAGGGACCAGATCGCGCTCAGGCGCGGCGTCATCGGCTCCGAGCGCTGGGGCGAGAAGATCCGCCGCCGCATCTGCGACGGCCTCGGGATCAAGGCGTACGACATCTACGGCCTGACCGAGGTGTACGGCCCCGGCATCGGCATCAGCTGCGACGCCAACGACGGCATGCACTACTGGGACGACTACATCTACCTCGAGATCGTGGACCCCAACACGGGCGAGTCCGTGCCAGACGGCGAGTGGGGCGAGATCGTGATCACCACGCTCGTGAAGGAGGGTGCGCCGCTCATCCGCTTCCGCACGCACGACCTGAGCCGCATCATCCCCGGGCCATGCCCCTGCGGCAGCCCGTACCCGCGCATCGACACGCTGCGCGGCCGCTCGGACGACATGTTCAAGATCCACGGCGTCAACGTGTTCCCGCGCCAGGTGGAGGAGGTCATCGCGTCGTTCCCGCAGCTCTCGAGTGAGTACCAGATCCACCTCTCGCACCTGGAGGGCCGCGACACCATGCGCCTGTACGTGGAGACGGACGGCACGCAGAACTTCCTGGAGCTCGCGGACGAGGTCGCGCACGAGTGCCGCAACCGCATCGGCTTCACGCCGCTCGTCAAGGTGGTGGAGCTGGGCGTCCTGCCACGCAGCGAGAAGAAGACCAAGCGCGTGTTCGACGAGCGCTACGAGTAGCGCCTGCGGCGCCGGGGGAGAAGGACGCGGCGCCGCCGGATGTACAGCTTGTGCGATGCGTGACCAAATGCGGATTGTGCCTGGCAGCCTCCCCCGGTCTGTTACAATCTGTCACGATGCTGTGGGTTCCTGCCGCTGGGCTTTGGGAGCCGTACGTAAAAGGAAAGGCCACTAAGACATGTCAGATCTTCTGAACCAGATCATCACCCCCGAGGTCCGCATGGTCCTCTACCTGATGGTCGCGTGCATCGTGATGCTCTACA